>CAKZLZ010000042.1 GCA_937127435.1 uncultured Verrucomicrobiota bacterium
TGGACGGAAACCCGAACTCAACGCATAAGGTTTCTCTGGAAGACGGTGTCGGCTCCCTCAGCTTCACCATCGAAAACCCCAAGCTCTGGACCGCGGAAACGCCGCATCTGTATCAGATCGCGCTACAGGCGGAGCAGGACACCTGGGAAACACGAATTGGATTTAGACAGATCACGGTTGAAGACGGACAAATTCAAGTCAACGGCACTCCCGTCAAACTTCTGGGATATTGCCACCACGAAGCCCATCCGCAGTTTGGCCCGGCCCTGTCCATTCAGTCCCATGTTCAGGATCTGCAATTGATGAAAGACATGGGCTGCAATTTTATTCGGGGCAGCCATTATCCCATGGACCCTGTCTTCCTCGATCTCTGCGATGAACTGGGCTTTTACGTGTTTCAGGAATCTCTGGGCTGGGGAAACCGGGAAGAAAACTTCAAAAGCGAAGCCTTCCACCAGTCACAACTCGAGCAAACCAGAAAAATGATCCGCAGCAGCTGGAACCATCCCTGCGTCATGATGTGGGGCTATCTGAATGAAGGGGCCAGTGATTCGGAATATGCCGGTACGCTGTACCGCGAACTGTATGAACTTTGCAAAAGCGAAGATCCTACCCGTCCCGCCACCTACGCATCCATGTTCCCCTTCGAAGACCTCTTCTTTGAACACTGCGATTTGATTTGTATCAATAACTATCCCGGATGGTACGCCGAAAGAGACAAAGTGCGTCCCCTGGATGAAATCAACAACCTGTTTGACAGGATTTTTGACCACCTGCAAAAAGCAGGACTTTCGGACAAACCCTTTATCATCAGTGAAATCGGTGCCGGCGCCATCTACGGCTGGCGGGATCCCCTGAAAGCGCATTGGAGTGAAGAGTATCAATTCGATTACCTGGATACCATCTGCAAACGGGTGATCGAAGATGACCGCATCAACGGGGTCTCTTTGTGGCAATTCTGCGACGGACGTACGTATTCGAGTGCCCAGGCCTTACAACGTCCACGGGCCTTCAACAACAAAGGCACCTTCGATGAGTACCGGCGCCCGAAAATGTCCTACGCAGCCGTGAAGAAACATTTCACCGGCTCTGCCGATTGATCCAAATACAACTCTCCCGGAGTAACACCCGGGAAAGTTCGAAGGCCTTCTCCGAACCTTTCCCGTCCCGGGTTACCACAAAGAAAACCCCCGTCTAAACGGGGGCAGTTTTCTTAAGGAACACGATCCGTATCGGGTATACTCGATTCTCTTCGAATCAGGATTTTTTCCTGTGGATGATCAGGCTGGAGATCAAACCCACCAACAGCAATAGGCCGGTGCCGGGTTCAGGAATCACCACTACATCACCCAGAGAGGTGCCGTAACGAATTTCGTCGTAAGTTGTAGTTAGATCCCCGCTCAAAGAATAGTTGCTCGGGCTGGAGTTGAAATTGAGGCTGAATTCTTGTGCCGACAAACGCATTGATCTGTCGGTACCAAAAAGGATGGTGTCAGTTTGAGTATCCGTGGCCGTGAAACTGGCATAGGTACCCAGATCGCCTTCATTCCCACCATTCGCCTGCCAGTCAACGTAACCAGCATTGTTTAATACCCAGAGAGACGCCGTCCCGCCGCCAGCACCACCAACGTTAGTATATTTGGAAATATAAAGATAAGTGCTGCCTAAATCAACAGAACCACCTGAAGTAGTAGCATCAGCTTTATAACCGATGCTAGGTATGGTCCCGGAGGAACCTGAACGATTGGGTGCCACAGTCATCGACGCAAAATCTTTTGTAGAAGTTTGATGTACACTAGAAGTGGTTTGAGAGCGAATCTCTGTACCAGCAAAACCACTTGACATGGTGTTAACCCCAACATTGGCCAAGAAACTATGATAAATGTCCCCGGTCGCTGTGGTGTCGAAACTAACATGCGACATTACATACTCTTTGGTTGAATCAAGTTTAGGCGCCAGGGACATCGTCAACGAACCACCCGTGCTTTGGTAACCAGCAAATGTCAGGCCGGTTGAATTATAAGTAGCCGTTTGTAAATTTCCACTGCCAGCAGTGCCTGTTAAGGTAGTATAACTACCTGTCAATCCCAGGGCATTGCTTGTGGTACCTCCAATTGCACCACTCGATCCACCATAATTAAAGCCTTCATAGACCAAAGGGGCTCCGTTCGCCAAGCTGAAAGACAGCAACGGTAATAGAAACAATCCGGATCGAATTTTTTTAAGGATGTAATTTTTTTTCATAGTGAAAGGAGGGGTTGACGTTTTATTTTCCTTATTATCTATGAGGACAAAACCATAAATAAATTGACTTAGTCAATATTTAATCACATTTCAGCTCCTTGTATTTCATCTTTGATGCATATATGGCCAACAGACGAATACACCCGGAGAAACCACTGGCAAGCCCCCACCCCCAAGCCTTTGCCGTCCGGCCGGCCGGCGATTCGTCCAAGAAGAGGCATTGAATATCAACCCGTGAGTACCAAGGCATAAATAAAAAATATATGGACACCATGCCCGTTATTATAACGGATAAAGCCTTCTCACTTCTTACAGCTTTGGCCGGACGCCAACTTATTATCAGTGGTAAACGAGACGATTCCGGTTATGATTCGACATGCATTCAGCAAAGGGTAAATGAGAATTTTACTCTATATTGATTGATTTCCAATTGGTTAGGTGAGATAGTCAGGTTTCAAATTCAAACCTTAACCCGTCACTTGATAAAGCCCAAAAATCTCATGGAAGCCTCTAAAGTTTTTATCGTACGAAATCATGTACTTAAACTACTCGAAACGGGAGAATTAGACGAAGGTCAACAAATCCCCCCCGCCCGTGAGCTGGCGCTGGAACTGGACATCTCTTTTGTGAAGGTTCAACAGGGAATTGACGCCTTGTGTCGTGATGGCATTCTTGAGGCCCATCCCCGTCAGGGAGTGTTTGTTTTACCCGGCTGGCAGAACCGGATCCTTCAGGACAATTTAAGTGTATTTGACAGTTTACACCGTCTCCCCTGGCTCCCCGGATTACTGAAGTACCTGCATGCGGAAATTCCGGATCTGCGTATCACCAAAAAATTCAGCCGCAGCGTTCTCGAAATAAAAACCACCCATCATGTCCTGACCCGACACGATGAATATATGGATCTTTCTTCGATTCTGGACGAATGCTATCCGGACCATTCTGATTTCTTCAACAAGATTTTTGAGCCCTTCCGAATCAACGGCCGTCTGGTGGGAATCCCCTTCTCATTTTCCCCACGGGTCATCTACTGTAATCCAAAAGTTTTTAAAAAAGCCGGCTGCACGGTACCTGTACATGGGTGGACCGGTGAAGAGATGTTAAAAACCCTGGACCTTTTAAGAAAAGTTTTGCCGGCAGAACAGGTAATCAATTGGCATAGTTATCCGTATTTATGGATGAGTTTTGTATTTCGGGCCGGCGGACAGCTGTTTAACCCCGGCTTGCCTGATCCCGTTTGCATCGACAGCAAGGAAACCATATCCGGTCTCCGCTTTTTCCAGGAAATAGGGAAGCGGGTAGGAGACCAGTCTAAATTTGATGGCGATGTCTATGTAAAACATTTCCTTAAAGGAGAGGCGGCACTCTTTTTGGCTGACCGGCTTTTCACCAACCAAATCCTCTCTTCCGATTTTAAAGATTGGATTGCCATCCCCCTCCCCACCCTGCCGGGTGGAAAGGATGTAACCGCACAGGCGACTGATTTGATCTGTGTTCGAAACTCCTGCTCCTCCTTTTCACTGATACACCAATTTGTACGGCTCATCTTATCTCAGGAAGTTCAGGACTATTTGGCAAAAGAAAAAGCCGGTATCCCCGTCCGCCGTTCTTCAGCCTTTAAAGGCTTTGATATGGATGACCCCAAGGAAGCCGTCCTCCTCTCTGAAATTTCAAAAATTTGCAATGAGTTTCACCTCAGCACCCCCTTCCCCGGTGAACTGGTTCAAACCGGAATCCAACGCATTTTACGGGACGGGCTGGACCTTGATAAGGGCTGTAAAGAACTCGCTTCTTTTGCCCGCACAGCCTTGGGAATTCAGAATCAATTACCTGAAAACGCCCCTGTCGATTCGGTCTTTGCCAAATCAGCTCAAATAGAGAATAACAGGGTAATTCATCAAAAATAATTAATTTTAAGAGAAACTTCCCCATTGACTTTGTCACAATACCCGTCCACAATATCAACATAAAATGGGTTTCGAAGCCCAAAACCCAAACGCCCTTTTCTTAAACTGCACTGAACGGGAAGGGTAAAAACACAACTTTTCTGAAAAATCTGGAGATCCCCTATGAAAATTCTCAATCTGCTTATGACCTCGGTTTTACTGAGCCTCCCTGCTCTTTCACCCGCCGCGACCGTTTTATTTCAGGACAGCTTTGAGTCTCCCCCGGAAACGGTTGGCAGCGGAAACACCGTTACCCAATGGGGTGTGAGTGATAACACCAGAATCTATGCCGTAAACACTTTTGCCACCACAGGAACAAATAGCGTTTTCATGCGCAACAGTGGATCCAGGACCATGACCCAAACTGCCGCGGTTGATATCACCGGCACCGATGGACTGATTGTCTCCTGGTGGATGCGACAAGGAAGCACGTATGAGAGCGGTGACACCTTCTCCATGAAAATCGACTTTGGCAGTGGTTTTCAATCTGTCGTTGCGGATGCCGGCCTGGCAGACGGGGGGAATTACACCTATTCAGGGACTGAAAACACACTGGCCACAGATACAGGACAAGCAAGCAGCTTCACCCAATACAATGTAACCATCGATTCCTCCTACTACATTGGAACTCTGGGAGCCTCAGATATCAAACTACAATTCCTGCACAGCACGGGTTCCGGTGGTGAAGATGGATATTTTGACGACATCACCATCACCGCCATTCCGGAACCTGCCACCCTGAGCTTGTTGTTTATCGGTCTGGGAGGACTACTCTTTACCCGGCGTAAAAAGAAATAATCCAAAGGATACCCTCTTTTTTATCACGCGAACCCCGCCCTGCGGGATTCGCGTTTTTTTGTAAAGTCTTGATATTTAAAATGGACCTATCCCCGGTCCCCAATGCTGAACTTGCTCGCAACACACCAGCCTGAAGGTCGCCCGAGTCCCCCTGGCCGTCGCGAGCGACAGCTCGGGCAGGCGCGTTTACGCGGAAGCTTCCCAATCCCCTTTAGGGGCTGGGTCTGGTCTCTTCACAATAAAGAGGATGCCTGGGCTTCGAAAAACGGGGTGAGCCTGCCCGGAGGACGCCCCAGCCACCAGGGGGCATCCATGCCCGATGATTTTTTTATGAATAAATCAACAACCCCTTCACGCGGTTCCCTCTCCTGCTTCAGCAGGTATCTCTCCACCCTAAACGGATCGGATAAAACACATAAACGTGAAACTCCGAACCTACCCGAAGAATTTAGGAGTCCCGCGTTCACGCGGTTCCCTCTCCTGCTTCAGCAGGTGTCCCCCTCTCACCCTAAACGGATCGGATAAAACACATAAAGGGGTTGTTGGTTTATTCAAAATATCATCGGCCAGGGGAACTCAGACGTAAATCCACTCTTCCCAGACCCTATCCTTCCTGCATGAAGGCTGTGATGCGCCCTTGATGCTAAAGAAGCAATCTTTTTGCTTGCTGACATAGTCAATAAATGCGATAGATAAAAAATGTTGTGGATTACAATTTTACTTTTTTTCGGCATTGTGGGGAGCACAGTTTTGGCAAAGTCCAATTCGAAATGGAATCCCCTGGTTATTGCCCTTACCCTGCTCATGATCGTTGCCCTGGGTTTCCAGTTCCGGAATCTGGGAGGCTCCTCAGGCGGCGCCAGCTATTCGATGCGCTGGGAGGAAGCCGTCGGACAACAATTGGCAAAAGCACTTTCAGAGGACGGCATACACAGCGGAACCGTAGTGATTCTCGATGAAATTATTGAAGGGGCTGCGAATCCTTTGGCCGAAATTCATCGGGAAAGCTTTCGAAAGGGCCTCACTTCGGACAGCCTGAACGTAGTGGAAATCAATGCCAGTGATATCAGTACATTCAATGAACTCGGTTTGACGGACGTCCCGGAAGAAATGACTCCCAATGGTCCGGTCGATCTTTCAACCACCCTCCTTATGAAAGCCATAAATAATGAGAGCGACGTTGTGGCGCTGGTTTCGTTTATCGGACTACCCGCTTCCATGTCCCCACAGGCCCTGAATGCACTACCTCCAGTGTATGTGCATGGACTTACTCATTTGACCAGCGAACAGAAAGATGAAGACCTTCTGAAAACATCCTCCATTCGGGCAATTGTCCGCGAAAAACCCGGAGTCAGTTTTCAGAAACCCCCAGCCGGAAAAAATCTGGAAGAAATTTTTTCAGAAGCTTTTGTGCTGAAACAATAATTTGCACGGTCTGGTTTTCAGGATGGGTCTCAGCTCTCCCACGATTCAGCTTTCCGGCGGATAATAATCGGGGAGGACCCAGGTCCTCCATGACTGTAAATAGTCCCCTCCGTTTTCACGGGTAATTTCTCCCACATGCCCATCGGAAAACCCCACATTTGCGTGGCCGTGATGACGAAGCCACATGTAGGAATTGTCACCGCCGATAACCGGGTTCTGCACTTCCAACCCGAAATTCCGCAGATAAAAGCCACTGAATGATTCCCCCAGTAATATAAAATGGGTGGGTTCTTCAACCAATATAAGGGAGATATAGGTGATTTTACTGGTGGCCCCTGCAAATTTCCACAGCCCAAGTGCATCGTACTCCACATGCTTGTACCCACTGCGCTCTCCCTTGGGGGTAAAACAATACATGTTCATTCCATAAACCAGATCCTGATTCGCATTCACCTGGTTTTCATCCCCCATACTTAAAGGACAACTATAAGCTCTGCGTATAACTTCCCCTTTTTTCGAAACATAATCTTTCATGTAACCCGTATTTTTCAACACGTAAGGCCAACTGCGGAAAGTACCATTGGAAGTGGTGGTGGGATTGTAGCGGACAGGCACATTCGATTTGTGATCCATCGCAAAGCTCTGCAAACAAACCAATGACTCTTTGAGATTACTTTTACAATTCACGTCCATGGCTCTGGCTCTGACCTGGCCAATCACCGGCATCAGCAAGCTGGCCAATAGACTGATAATTGCAATGACCACCAACATTTCAATCAGCGTAAATGCCGAATTGGATGCGTGACGCATTTTCACTTTTGCTGAGTGGCACTCCTGCTTCATTTTACTTAACAGGCTTCAACACCAAACCCCCAAACCACACTTTGCTTCCTTCATAACGTTCGTAGTGCCGCCAACGGCAAAGGACAATAATTTTGGTCGCTCTTGATGCATCAATGGTCTTTGAAAATTTCTCCCAGTTTGTCGGGGAATAGTCAAAGTTGATCCGCTCCAACTCCGAATCTTTATCATACAACTTCACTTGTATATACCCTGCCCGATTTTCCTCACTTTTAAACCATCCACTCAATTCCCATTTTTCCGGATCGGTCTTTTTGCGGTAAATCGTTTGCGAAAGCGCACCATCATTTTTTTGCACTTCCCCAATCATCACCTCAACCGCGACCTCTATTTCTTTCGGCAGCCCTTTGGTTTCTGATGTGATGGAAAGCTCTTTGGGGTTCAGCCTCCATGAGGGTAAAACCTCCGGATTCCCACTCACTTTCAATTCAGGATTGCTTAAAGCATTTTCGGCTGCAAACAGCCTTGCCGTTAACAGCACAAGAACAAAACCCAAAGACATGCGGCGGAAGAGACAGGGAGCAAGATGATAATGTGACATAGTCAATTTAGCATACCTTTATTCGGGTTTTTGACAATAATGGATTTTATTTTATTCGGAAAATTTTCAGGGGTAACCTGATTCAAAAATCATCAACAAACGCAATGGGT
This sequence comes from uncultured Verrucomicrobiota bacterium, assembly GCA_937127435.1. Classification (GTDB taxonomy): domain Bacteria; phylum Verrucomicrobiota; class Kiritimatiellia; order SS1-B-03-39; family UBA6053; genus UBA6053. The sequence goes on from CAKZLZ010000042.1 coordinate 7,926, forward strand.
TCAATCACCCATACTGCCACGCTATCCCGGACAGGAGATCCCTCCCGGGAAGGTGAACTTTGCCCGCGCGGCGCCAACTAAATCAGTCAGGTTCCGGATAGTAGGTCAACAGCCAGGTCTTCCAATAATTTAAGTATTCCGGACCCGTTTCAGCTGTAATTTCCCCTACCCGTCCATCGGCAAAACCAACATTCGCATGACCATCATGGCGTAACCAAATGGAAGCATTATCCCCACCAATCACCGGCGCCTGCATTTCAAGGCCAAAATTCCGCATATAAAATTTGCTGTACGACTCTCCTAAGAGAATAAAATTCGATGGTTTCTGAATGCGCATCATCATCAAAACATTGAGCTGACCCGTACCCGGCCATAAACTGGGGATGTTATAAATACTCTGATTTAAACTCAGTTTCCCATCCTCAGAATATCCGGAACTGTTAATGCCATAAGTGAGTTCCTGACCGTTGTTGACTTGCTTTTCGGTTCCGGCACTCAAGGGACAACTATAGGCCCGGCGTTTAATGATCCCCCTCTCGGATTCATAATCAGTCATATACCCCTGCTCCTCAAGCACCCAAGCCCAGGTTCTCCACGTACCGTTACTCGGGGGAAATACTTTATAAACCGAAGGAACGCCGGATTCATTTTCAGTAGCGTAAGCCAACAAACCATTTAAGGATTCGCGGATGTTACTTTTACAATTCACATCCATCGCTTTCTCGCGCGTTTTCCGGATAACCGGCACCAGCAAAGACGCCAACACCGCTATGATCGCAATCACCACCAGCATTTCAATCAGCGTAAACGCGGATTTCTTTCGCTTCGGCCCCTTTCCCATGCGGGCCGCCACGGAAACAGACAACCTATCGGTACCAAAAAAGTTTTTTCGACCGGTGACTGAAGCTGTGTGGGATATTATGTGTGACATAGTCAATTATATTTACAGAGAGTTTAAATTTTTTGCAACCATGGAGTTTGATCAATATCAAACAAGGTTAAACCTTACTATACCCTGAAATTGTGTCCTTGTAAAATCACATGCCTTACCGTTCAACCCAGGCTTAAATCCCAAAGCAGCAGGCTTCATTTTAAACATTTTCATTTCACTTTGCAGGGAGAAATATGCTCAATTGATGATGTTGAACTTCAGAATCTATAGGAATGAGATTTGAATCCAGCCCTTTTCCATCCAGCTCAATACGAAGACTGGATGCATTATCATCCCGTTGATACTGAACCTGATAAGTGGAACCGCGCCAACGGCGCACCACCTGCACATCCGTCCAGTCTTTGGGCAATTGCGGATCGACCCGCAGCCCCTCTCGCTCTGCGCGGAGACCAAACAGTTGATCCATCACCGTGCGGTAAAACCAAGCCGCGGTACCAGAACAGGAGGATTGCGTACTTTTACCGGCATGGGTTCCCGCAGGCTCACCATAATAAGAATTAGGAATATACAGTGGCAATTGTCCTGTCCGCTCTAAAGGATTTTTTCCGGTGCCGCTGATCAAATTTCTCAACACCTCAAAAGCCTGTTCAGGACGACGCATTTGATAAAGCGCATAGGCGTAAAAAGTGACGGCATGACAATACACGGAACCATTTTCCAAGCGTCCCGGAATTTTCAGAGTCAACTTTCCAATGTCGTTACGCATGCCGGTAAATGCAGGTGCGAGCGTCATGGGGCCGGATGGCGTGTTTAAATGTGTATCCACAGCCTGAATACAATCAGCCGTGCGTTCTTCGTTTGATACTCCCGCCATCATGGCCCAACTCTGGGCATTCAGGAAGATTTTCCCTTCCGGATCCGCATGGGTTCCGAAAGGCCTGCCCTCATCGGTAAATCCACGCAGATACCAATTTCCATCCCAAGCCAGGGTATTGATTTTCTCCCGCAGATCATCCGCGGCCAGCTGATATTCTGATGCCCGCTGGCTTTCGCCCCGCGCTTCACAGAGCGGTAACCACAGCTCCAATGCCACAATCAAGGCTTCGCTGAGCCAAACGGATTCTCCCTTTTCCTGATGACCCGCCATATTTAATGGATCGTTCCAGTCCCCCTGCCCAATCCGGCACAAGCCCCGTTCCGTGCGGTCCGCCAGTAGCCAGTTTAATCCCAGGCAAATGTGTTCGTAAAGACTCGCCGGTTGAGAAGCATCATCCGCAAAGGCCACCCTTTCGTCCAGAATTCCTTCATCCCCGGTTTCATAAATGTAATAACACAAAGAAGAAGGACCCCAGGAATTAATGTCCTTATGGGGAATGGTATTAATTTTTATTTGGGTGCCCCCCGGATCCAGGGGCATGCCGTGCGGCATCCATCCGTCGCGGTGTTGAAAGGCATAAAACTGTAAGAAACGTTTCCGGCTGCAGGCCGGATCAATCAGGGAACCCGCCATAGCATCTTGCAACAGATTGCGTCCCTGGGGGGCAGACATAAAACGCATCGCCCGAACCAACATCAAGCTGCGGCGGGATTGCCAGTGGTTCATGTAGGCATCGAAATCCGCATCCGGGGTTTGAATTTCCAATGCAGGGGGGAAATCAGCGTACACCGCTTCCGCCTCCGCCAGGGCCGCCTCAAGCCCTCCCGGTTCCAAATGACGTTTTGCCGCCAGAATATCACCGCGGGTTGTCGCCGGACCCATGGCAAAGTTCACCCTGAAAGTCTCCCCCGCTTTTAAATCCAGATGATATTGAAGGATACCTGCGTGTTCAGCATCCGCATCCCCCCAGGCTTGCGGCGGACCGATACGGTCCAAGGCAAGTGCATCGGGTTCAGCCAGGGTGCCATGACCGATAAATTCAGCCACATGACTCATGCAGGCCTCAGGCTGAACATCACTCAACACAAAAGCCTGATTCCATCCGTCTTTCAGTTTTTCGTAATCCGCATGCTCAACGTAGTAAGGAAAATGTTCGACCACAATCCCCTGACATTCCGCATCATAATCCGCAGATTGACGTAAATACGAAAGTTTTCCAAAGGGCAAATAAGAATACAGCGCCAGAGACCGGGGGATACCTGACCGGTTCATCACTTCGACGGACCACAGTTCCACCAGATCATGGGCCGGGAGCACCGCCCTCACCACACATTCAATACCGTGAAGTGAAAGCTTCCACATCAAATCAGATTTACCGGCCGAGAACAGGAAATCATCCGCGGGGGTGCGGATGGGACCCTGGGGCACCGTCCAGGTTTCGCCACTCTCCAAATCCCGCAAATAAAAACTTCTCAACGGAGAGGAGTAATACTTCATGTCGGGCATCATATACCCATTGCGAAGCACCTGCCCTCTGTGATCGATCTGCAGGTACATGCGGTCATTCCAAAGATCCGCATCCGCTGATCGTATTCGTTTCGGTTCATAGAGGTTAAACCGGCGTCCATCGCTGGAAAAACCGGTACTCTGCTTCTTGTTCCCCATAATAAATTTACCTCTCGTTGCTGATAATAATATGATCGATCTGGTTCCCGACTTCACGGGGACGCAAGTGGAGGGTATTGGCTCCGGCTTTTAATTCAAATGCCATACCATCCGATCCGCTTCCCCCGGGTAATCTCTGAATATTCCAAACGGCCTTGCCCGCTTGTGAAAGATTCCAACGAACAAATTCCCCATCATTCATGGCCTTAAACATCGAATCCCTTTGGGGACCATCCGGTCCGGGAATCATCACGTTGCCGGAAATATAATACAGTCCATCCGCGGGCACCGTAAACGTAAATTTCAATTCACTTTCCGTGGCTTCCGGTTTATTAAAGCGCAGAGAAGGTTCGGTTTGGTAAGGAATCGTCATGTAAGCCCCGCCACTTGCGGTCTCATCTTCGAAACGTTGATATAGGTCGCCGATTACTTCCGCATCTTCAGCTTCCAAAACCAATCGAACGGGATTTTCAGGACGTACCAATATTTCTACGGGCACGGTACGGTAGTAGCCATCGGAGCTGCGCAGCGTAAATGAACCGCGATGTAATCCGAGTTCTGCCGGTGCATTTTCAATGCCCACCTGCAAGGTCTGATCCTTATCGTTGCTGACACCGGAAGCCGGGGTGATCTTCAACCAATCGGTGTGATCAATAATTTTCCATTCGCGGCCCCGCGAGGTTGGAGCCCTTAAGGTGATGGCCTTTGTCTCCGGAGCGGAAGCCCCGCTTTCAAAACCAAGAAATGCAGGAACAAAATACAAGCCGCCGGGACGAACCGGAACCGGATTGAATACCGCCCCATTTTCATAAGCGCCCATATCGGGAGCGCTTCCTTCGAACCTGTCATTGATCCCCGGGATCAATTTCGCCTGGTCAACACCGGGACTGCCGGCTTTCAACCGGTAGTCACCGGTATCGGCATCCATAAATTCCGGCATGGCCCATATTGCATTTTCATAATTTCCCAGGGTACTGGGTACAAAGCTATTGGGTGCGATGAGATCGTAATCAAGATTATAATCTTGAGGGCCACCTTTTAAATAAGCAACATTGGCGTGTACCGCATTGTTCCGTGACCAGATCGGCGAGGAGCCATTTCCGAAATGCCCGGTACTTAAACCCGCATTGGAACTGATAACCGTGTTGTGAAACAACAGGGACAGCCCCTGGTTTTTAAATTTGGACCCGCCCATTTTGAAAGCAAAGTTCACCTGGTTCCGTTCTTCTCCGAGTACAAACAGATTGCGGTAAACGTAGGAAGGTCCGTTGATATTGGGCGCACAACTAATTCCGCAATAGGCCCACTGAATCCAGTTATTAAAATAGCGGACATTCATTTGTCCACCGTCCAGTTCGGTTCCGTCGTCATTTGAAAACGCAATCAGATTGCCATAAATATCTGTATCCCGGTAAGGTCCTCCCTTTTCCCGGTTGTTCCACATACTTTCAATCCCATCGTTCCACCAGTGCCCCTCACTGCCCACAATGTCATTGTAGCGGACCACATGATTCCCTTCGGAATTGTTCATGATTACCCCTTGCGGCCCCAGAGGGTGGCCATACTGCCAGGAATTTGCGGTACCATTGGGTGCATGAATGAAATTATTTTCCACCACCACCTGAGAGGCGCCGGGAGCAATCATCACCCCTGCCTGCCAGTTAATTCGTTTACCGTTTTCATCCACATACAGACCCTTTCTGGGGATCAGAGGGTCCATAATCTTTCCGGGATCCCCCCAGTTCGCAATATCACAGTGCCGGATGCGGATGTGGTGGGATTTGGTCACCACAATGCCCTGCGTGCGCCCCCCCCGAACGGTAACATTTTCAAACAGCACATACGCCGCTTCTTCAAATCGAACAGCCTGGTTTTCGCTTTTGCCAATATCCAAAGTCGATCCGTCCGGATGACCTACATACCGAATCCAGCCCTCTGCAGTTCCCTGATCGGAAATCATCAGCGCTTCCGTGGAAACCCCTGCCGGCAATTGAATGGTTTTGGCAACCGGAACTTCATTGCTCCAGGTTTTGAAAGTGGACATGCTTTCTTCGATGACGGTGTCACCTTTCATATCCGGATCTGAAACCTGTACGCCAATTTCATACGCCGTATTTGCCTTCAAATCCAATACACTTCCCCGGAACTGATTTTGAGACGGAATAAACACGGGATCCAATCCTTGTTGCCATGGTTCCCTGCCCAGTTCACGGTAGCGGACTTTCGCAGAGGTCCGGCTTCCGGCATCCCCTTTCAGCTGCATCCAAACCCCGGCGGAAGAAAAGGTGCTCACCACTTCCATGCTTTCAACACTCGGGGGCACATAGACTTTCTCCCCCTGGTCCACAAAGGAGACATTTGCAAACGCCACCGTGCTTCCCTCCGTGGCGGCAGAATAATAATAGCGCAGTAATACTTCCGCCATGTTGGCATCCCCCACATAAAACTCACCGGAAAACGACTTCCAGTCTGTACCGCTTCTCCCCAAAGATTGACGGCTGACTTCTTTTTTATCCTTAAACAATTTCACCTGAAAAAAGCCGGTTCTCGCGACAGCACTTTTCATCTCTCCCGTCAGCAGGTAAATATGATTTTCATCGACTGAAAAGCGTTGGACGATTTGACCTTGGCCTTTCTGCGGGGGGCCCAAGGTGACTTGCACCGCCTTGGCTGTCGCAGAATCCTCCCGCGGAACCACGGTAATTTCATCAGCTGATTTGGGGGCTTTCCAGCTCACCGGACTACCATTTTCGTTGATGGCGCTAAATTCACCATTCTTCAGTGGGTTCTTCTCCTGCCCCATTAATAGAACGGGGATACTCAAAACTAAACTCATCCAATAAACGCGAAAGGGCTTCATAAATGTATTCCTAAGATAGATATTTGCTCGAACCAGTACTTATGCCGGTTTACCCTGACTATGTCAAGAGTCTCCGTCAGTTTTCCGCATAAAAAATTCCACAATATTTTCTTCCCGGCAAAAACCCGCAAACAGTTAATAAAACCCGAAAAGTCATTGGCAATTTACCCAAGGTGAACTAAGATAAAACCAGAACCCTTCTGTGCTCGTGAATAGGTGATTTCCTCGGCCTTTCTATTAATACGGGAGCTGTTGCCATTTGGAGACTGCGAATCCGCCCTTTGCGAAGGGACTTTCAATGTTTCCGGCTTGCTCCCACTTTGAACCCCGGTTCAAGGACTCAACCTTAACGGCATGGCAGGGTTCTTTTTTAGCCCAGGCAGTACCCTTTGCTTACCTGCAGAAAATAAAATGTAGCAATAGGAGTCCGGTAAGATATTGCCCAATATTCATCATGGATTGCAGAGGATGTTTCAGGAAAATTAATTGAGCCGGGATTTGAATAACAAGAAATCCGACCAGAGCGATTCCACCTGGATGAAATGCTATCGAGTCTTTAATATTACCCTGATATAAACTCAAAATACTACGGGTAAGGCCGCAAGAGGGACATTCTTTTCCTGCTTTAAGTACATATTGACAGGAAGGAAGAATGTGTTCTCTAGAAGTCGGTTTAAAAAATAACACGCCTACTGGAATTAAAAGTAGTAGTGCGCTCACAACCAGAAAAGAACAGGGAAGAGCTTTACCGCAGGAAAAAGTCTTCAATCGTTTCGAGCTCATATTATTACTCATAAAAAAGCTTCGCAAAAAAATTCACGAAGCCAGTTTAAATAGTAAATATTGTATTTCTTCTATTCCTGAGAATAAGAATTAATTTCATTCTGCATTTCATCAAATGCTTCATCCATAGCTTTTTCAATCTCCACGCCGGCTTCATCCAGCCCTTCTATGGCTTCATTCATTGCCGCGATTTGAAGTAATGCCATCAGAATAGCGATTCCTGAAAGCGAAGTGCCCACAACACATAACGCGAAGTTTTGTTTTCCAGCTTTCGTACTGAGAATCACTCCTATCAGACCAACAATCAATGAAGGTACTGCCAGATAAATGGCGAATGCACCCAAGCAGGGAATAAAAGATCCCAGCAATGCTACCGATCCCAATACTGTAGCGACAATTCCTAATACAAGCGGTGCCGTAGATTTTTTTTCGGGGGCTGATTCTGTAGGTGTTTGGTCCGTCATTTCCTTCTCCTTTTATTAAATAAATAAAACAAACTAATGTTTGCTAGATGCAAAACTAATAACATCTATACAGATTACACAAGTTTATTGCTTAAGGAAAAAGAATCATTTCTAAGAACTATATCTAAAACGCGCCGAAGAACACCGAACTAAAGGTTGTGATCGGTGAGGTTTCGCGGAAGTCATCGATGGTCGCCCGGGCTTCGTCAATCAGGGACTCGACTTTAATGTACAAAGTCTCGTCGTTGATCAGTTTACTAATGGTGCCGTCCCCCTGATCCGACAAGGCAATCGACACGTCTTTTAATGCCGCAATGGCTTCCTGCAGATCATTGTACACCTGGTCGTCTTCACTCAGGAGTTTGCCGATCGTGCCTTTCCCCTCTTCGAGCCGCGCCATAATTTTCCGGGCATCCGTACTGGCCAAACTGATTTCTTCCAGGGTGGTGGACAGGTTCTCGTACATGCTTTCGTCTTCCGACAGCAGTTTCCCGAAAGTCCCTTTGCCTTCTGCCAGCCGCGTACTCAACACCCGGGCATCTTTGGCGACCTGTTCAATATCCTTGGAAGCCGAAGACAACGTCTCCATAAGCGCGGTCGCGTCTTTATACAGTTTGTCATCCTGAATCAAATTTCCAATGGTGCCTTCACCCCGGCTGATCTTCCCGGTAATGTCACTGAGATTTTTGGCAATTTCACTGATATTACTTAGCGTTTCATCCTCCACCAGTGACTTCCGCAACATGGCAACAACTTCGCCGGCTTCTTTGAGAACATCTACAGCGGGCCGTCCGTTCAGAATCTCTTCTTCAATGCCGGTTAGTTTTTCCAATTGCGGAGAGCCTTCATCAATCACCAAACGCATCCCTCCCAGCATAGAGGAAGGCTCCACATAAATTTTGTAATCCTCGTATAGATCAAGTTTACGGGTAAGCTCCAGCCGGGCATTTACCCCTTCATCCTCATCAGATATTTCAATTTTTTCCACATAGCCCACTTTCACTCCCCGGAGTAAAACCGACTCCCCTTCCTTTAGCCCGCCAATGTTAGGAAAATTCACATTCAAATTATAACTGGGTTCAAAGAATTTACTTTGGCTGATCACGACCGAAACCGTCAACAACACCACCAGAATACTAAACATGAAGGCACCCACTACAATTTCAGTGGTCACATCATTTCGTTTTTTGCTTTGGCTACTCATGTCAGGATCCTTTCGGGGAAGTCTTCAAAAAAATTGGGGCTGATACATTGGGAATCAAGAAAGTTTCTTACCACTTCGTTCTTGGAATGCAGAAAATCTTTGGGGCTGCTCACTTCGGAAACCGTACCCAAATGCAACATCGCAATCCGGTCGGAAATGGTCAGAGCTGAAATCATATCGTGGGTCACCACCACCGATGTCACACCCAGGTCTTGTTGTAAATCATGGATTAAAAAATCGATCGTACGCGACGTGACCGGATCCAATCCGGAAGTCGGCTCATCATAAAGTAAAATCTGGGGTTCGGTCACCACCGCCCGGGCCAGGCCCGCACGTTTCTGCATGCCCCCCGAAATATTCGCAGGCAGCTTTGCGGCGGCATCCAGCAAATCCACTTTTTCCAGAACACTGGTCACTTTCCGGTCAATCTCATCATCCGATAACTTGGTGTTTTCCCGCAGGGGCAATGCCACATTTTCATACACCGACATCCACTGCAGCAAGGCCGCCCCCTGAAATAAATATCCGAATTTTTTCCGTATCCGGTCCAGGTCGTCTCCCTGCTGATCGAGAATATTTTCACCATCAATCAGAATCTCTCCCGAGGTGGCCTCTAATAACCGCACCATGTGCTTCAAGGTCACACTTTTCCCGGCCCCTGACGTCCCCACCAGTGAAATGGTCTCCCCCTGGGCCACAGACAGGGTCATCCCGCGAAGCACGGGCTTCCCTGAAAACTCTTTTTTCACATTTTTAAATTCAATCATCCGTAGAAAATTTTGGTAAGAATGAAACCTGTAATCAGAATCACCAGGAATGAAACCACAACCGTTGACCGGGTCGCTTTCCCCACCCCGACCGCACCGCCTGTGGTCGTCAGGCCCTGGTGGCAAGCGACCATGTTAATAATAAATCCAAATACGGTCGCCTTCAGTAATCCGGTGTAAAGATCTTTGTTCTGTGCGTAGAGCACCACATTATCCAGGTAGGCCTGTAATTCCACCCCCAACTGGGTAATGGCAATAATCGCCCCCCCCGCCACTGAAAGGATATTGCTGTAAATCGTAAGCAGCGGCATCATCACCACCAGCGCCACCAAACGGGGCATCACCAAAAAGCGAACCGGGTCAATCGACATGATTTGCAAGGCCGAAATTTCTTCACTCACCGTCATGGTCCCCAATTGAGCCCCGATACTGGCCCCCACTGAAGCGGCAATAATCAATCCCGTCATAAACGGCCCCATCTCCCGCAACATCACCACCGTCACCGCCCCCCCCACGTTGACTTCCTGTCCGAATTTCTGGAGTTCAATCCCGGTTTGAATCGCAAAAATCATTCCGTTAAACAGAGCCACCACCGATAATACCGGCAAACTGCGGATTCCGGTAAAGAAAAGTTGATACGCCACTTCCGATCGGGATTGCTTCCGGAACATCATGGGTACTTGACTTGCAGCTCTCAAATTCAGCAATACCGCCTGTCCAACCAGTTGACAAAACGCGAGACCACTATGCCCCCAACGGGCAAACATGCTGCTGCACTCAGGACATTCGTATGTATTTTGGTTGATCATGGGGCTAAATCCTTATCGCCAAAATGAAAAAGGTACAGGAATTGCCAGCGTTTTTTCTCTCCGACCCGGTGCCGGCCAATCAGGCCCTTGAACAATTGAAAATGCTTTTCATCATCCCCGTTGTCACGGGTATAGTTAAACAGGGGGAATAAACTCCGGTATTTATAATCTTCTCCGCGTTTGGCTGAACGGTACAGTCCCCACAGGATCTCAGTATCCACCGCATCATAATGCTTGGTGTGCACAAACAAATGCCAGTACGGCGCGTAATTTCTTTCGATCGGGCCGCCCCGCATGGGATTCAAATCGGGAAAGGTAAAACGGGTCACCTGCCCTTCATGTTTGGAGGAGTTTTGAAAAATCGGCCAAATCTTCACATAACTCGCCTCCCCATCGGATTCAGCTTCCATGGGCGCCGAGGGGTTTTCATAAAAATAGTAGACAAAGGGAATAAAATGAAACTTCTTCTTCTCCCCGGTATCTTTCTTCGTACTTTCGTACTGACCTAAAGGCCAAAGAAAGAACTGCTTGTTATATCCCGCATGCTGCTTGCGGCCGTAGATTGGGAAAATATAAAACTTGTCCACTTCCCCCTCTTCCTTCTGGAAAAACGGCCAGGGACCATAAATCCGATTCTGGTCTTCCCCAATGGAATAGCGGAAAATGGGAGGGATAAACCACCAGGTTTCCTGGTCCGTCAATTTCAAATGCCCCAGCAAAGGAAACAGGATCCAGCCGCGGCCTGCAGATCGGGGGAGCGTATAGTGAACGGTGGTAAGGAACGGCCAAAGATAAAAACTTTTCCGCCCCAGCCCCTCTCTTTCACTGTAACCGTAAAAAGGGAAAACCCGAAACCGCTTCAGCCGGGGCCCGGTGGTTTTCGAAAAGATCGGCCAAATAAACGTTTTCGCCACAATATCCTGCATCTGACTCCGCACATAGAGAGGAAACAATGCAAAATCAATTTTGTCCCAGAAAAAGAACTCGTGAATACTTCCGGCAATCGGAAACACCGCAAGGTAATCTTCGCCGTTTACATCCCGCCCTTGAAAGTAAAAAGGTAAAATCCATAACCGATAACGGGACGCAGGATCATTTACATCCCAATTCCAGCCAAAGTTCAATAAGAAGCGCCAGTACGCAGAATCCCCCCTGCTCCGGTTCACCCAAATGGGCCAGAGAACTTCCCTGCGGTTAAAATCACCTTCCACCTGATACCAATCATGAAACAGCGGACGGGCCGCCAGCGCGGTGTCCCCCTGCGGATTTTCAATTCGTTCAAAGACCGGACCTACATAGCGGTGCCGCTGATTGCCATTGGCATCGATCCAGGATGCGGCAAAAGGCCCCCAGTCATAGTCAATCACCTCCCTCCCCTGCGCGGAGACTGACGAGGTCAGCTCCAGCAGGAACAGAAAGGTAAATAGAACTATCCGGGTTTTCCTCAAATGCCGCCCAGTGATTTGCTGACTTCCCGCGCAATTTCAGATGCCAGAGAATCCGTCACCGCGGTGGTGGGACCTTCCACCATCACCCGGCACATGGACTGGGTACCACTGTAACGCACCAACACCCGCCCCTGATCTTTCAGTTTGGCTTCCGCTTTGGTGATGGCATCCTGAATCGATTTCACTTCGGCCAGCGGGGGTTTGTCGCTCACATTCACATTAATCATTTTTTGCGGAAACATCTTCATCACTTTGGAAAGCTCGGAGAGTTTCTTTTTCTTCACCTGCATGGCCCGCAAAAGCTGCAATGCGGCAATGATCCCGTCTCCCGTGGTATGAAAGTCACGGCAGATTAAATGACCACTGGCTTCCCCGCCCAATACGGAATCCGTTTCCACCATCATTTTTAAAACATGACGGTCCCCCACATCGGACTGACCCTGTTCAATCCCCAGCTCTTTCATGGCCTTCACAAAACCGAAGTTACTCATCACGGTGGTAATCACCCGGTTGTTTTTGAGACGCCCTTCATCTTTCATGTGTTTGGCGATAATAGCGATAATATGATCCCCGCTTAATTCCTCACCCTTCTCGTCCACCGCAATCAAACGGTCGCCGTCTCCATCGAAAGCCAATCCGATATCCGCACGGGTTTCTTTTACTTTATCCACCAGGTCGTCGGTGTGCTGCGATCCGCAATTGTCATTGATGTTGGTTCCGTCAGGCCGGTTGTGAATGGCAAAAACCTCCGCACCCAACTCTTCAAAAATAATGGGAGCTACTTTATAGGTCGCGCCATTCGCACAATCCAATACAATCCGTAAACCTTCCAAAGAGAGTTCATTGGGAAAGGTGTTTTTACAAAAGACAATGTAGCGGCCAATCGCATCATCAATTCGTTTGGCGCGCCCTACTTCATTCGAGATCGGACGGAAATTTTTCACTTCCCCGGTTTCGATCAACTCCTGAATCGCTTTTTCCATTTCATCCGGAAGCTTGTATCCGTCTCCACCAAAAATCTTAATTCCGTTGTCTTCAAAAGGATTGTGCGAAGCGGACAACACCAAGCCGGCATCCGCGCGCATGCTCATGGTGGTAAAAGCGATGCCGGGTGTCGGCAGGGGGCCCAGTAACAAAACATCCACGCCCATCGAACAAATCCCTGCGGATAGTGCGTTCTCCAACATATAGCCGCTGGCCCGGGTGTCTTTGCCAATGACAATCCGCCGCCGGACGGTTTTGGATACATGTTGTTGGGTACGGCATACTTCCGCCGTGGCACGCCCGATCTCCAACACATTTTCCGCCGTCATACTTCCTACGTTCGCAACCCCGCGAACCCCGTCTGTTCCAAATAATTTTGACATAACTCTCTCCTTAAGTTTACAGGCTTTCCGAAGAAACGGAACACCGTTGAATTTCCATTTCAAAAAATTGTTGCACCTGCTCTTGCTGCAGGGGCGTTAATGCACGGATGGTTTCCACATAATCGCTGGCCGGTTTCAAGTCTTTAACTACGTTTTCAAGCAACGAAGTATCTGCGGGGCTTTGCAGACACTGCTCCAATGCGGAGAAACGCGGCTCCCAAATTTCTGCCGGCAGTTTGCCACACCATTTCTTCAGCTGCTTCAGCCTTTCCGCAACCGAAGCGCTTAAAAGCTTCACCGCCGCTTCCAGACAAAACTGGGTATAAGGATCTTTCGGCATCATGGGAACTCGAAAAGCGCGATACCAGCCAATGAGTCCCTGCAGAGATGCGAGGTATTTTACATTTTTCCGCCACTTCTCTTCCGGCGCCCGGATCGCACCGGTTTTATACGGCGCCCATCTTTCTTTCGCGACCGCAGATTGAAACAGATGATCCTCTTCCAACAAATCCTGCCGGCAAATACTGCCGGCCGCCTGTACCACCCCGTATTCCATTTCCACCGGACCGACAATCCCCCCCTGCCCGCCTAAGAAAATGGGCGCCTGATTCAACAACACTCCTCTCGCCACATCGCCAATCAACGATCCCGTCGCTTTGTCGTTATGCGGGGTGAAATTAAAATGAATAAAAGAAGATCCCACTTCACTGTGATTTTTCCGACTGGTTCCGCCCGCCATCAACACATCACAAAAATTAATCAGACTGCCCAAAGTTACAAAGGGGAACAGAATGGTTTGCTTCAGTCCCACCGCATGGGCGGCACAGGCCTCTTCTTCCAACAAACAGCCCGGACGCACATGGGCCGAAGACCCCACCGAACTCTGATCCAGAAAAACCGATCCCTCGAAATAACCGCCTTTAAGTGAAACCCCTGCTCCCAACTGACAGTTGATGACCGTGGCCGGACATTCTTTGCCGATTTCAGCACCGGGCCCCACCGAAAGCATCTTCCCCTGCAAACGGGAACCCGGATGCAGCACCGCGCTTTCATGGATCCGGTCCACATTCACGTCGTCCGCAATATACACAGAAGCAGGATGCGGGATGCATACCCCTTTATTTAATAAGGCCTGTAAACAGATAGGATGGTCAGTCATGAATCTTTCCCTAGAACATCCATCGAAAAGTTAAAGCTGATTCCTGAGTTCTCTTAACTTTTTAAATACCCCGACCGCATCCGCTTCATTGAAGCCCAGTGCGGATGCCACCCGCGGGTCATCCGCCAACAGAAAAGGATTGCAGGCCTTTTGCTCCGCCAACGAAAGCGGCATCGAGGCCTTTTGCTCACCGGCCAACAATTCAGGCAATCCGGGAAGCGTTTGCCGGACAAAACGAAGGTTGTCTGCCAAATAATCATGGCCGCAACAGATCCGGGTGGCATCCGGAAGATTCCGCAGACGCTGTAATGAGGCCCAGAACCGGTCGGGCGGACCGGCAAACATCCGCCCGCATCCAGAAGCAAACAGGGTATCTCCGCAAAAGCAAAGGTTCAGATCCGGAAACCAATAGCTGAAATCCAAATCACTATGACCGGAGGTCTCCAAAGCCTGAACCCGCAAACCATTCACCCGGAAAGCCTCTTCATCCTTCAGGGAGCGCCCGCCCCCCGGAACTTCCGCGCCTTGCGGATGATAAAATGCGCATCCGGTCTTTTGAAGCAGCTCTTCCAGATGCACCACATGATCGTGATGGGTATGGGTCAGCAGCAAAGCCGAGAGGGTCCACCTTTTGTGCGCCAGAATTTCCAACATCACTCTCCCTTCCGGCGCATCCACCGCGATGACCTCCCGGGGACCCGTTTGCAAAAAATATCCGTAATTATCCCCCCGCAATAAGCCTGAATATAGAAGCGGATAGTGGGTGGAAGGCGTATCGGACAAAGGAACCAAATCGGACAATAATGAGAATGCGTACATGTTTTTCGTCTAACTGAGAAATATATTTAAACAAAATAGGTTATTAAATCCCTCAGAGGGTAAAAAAATGTCAGAAAAGGAATCGTAATCAAGAAAAAATCTGTTACAATTCCAAGCCTGAATTACGAAAGGGAATCCAACTCCCATAGATCAACACAGGTATTACCCGGCATGATAATATTGCACGCGAGCTACGCGGATCATCAACTACATATTTGGGGCGAAAAGCCCGTGGACGACCTTGAAGGCGCGTCCAAAAACAGGGGCAAAAAAACCCCGGCACTTTTTCCTTATGACGCAGGAGAGGAGACGCTCAAGGAAATTCTTTGTGAAACCTTGTTCGACCGTTCCATCCGTCGTCAAGAGCCTGAGATGCGAACCGTTTGGTTGCCCACATCCGGCAGCACCGCGATTGCGTCCAGCCCTTTACTAAGTAAAAACCCGGTGGCACACCGGGATGTCACTTTTCAGCCCTGGAAAGTCACCACCCTCACCCTTCCCCTGGAAGGCACCATTGGTTTCCTGGCTGCATTTGTAGGCAAGGAATTGCTGAGTTCCGGCGTCATGGGCGGAAACGACCTCACCTTCTGGACCCGGGTCATGCGCTTTTCCGGCGGGCTGGTTGCCCGTCAGGAATACCTTCCCGGCCTCGAAAAAACCGCCGCCGGAGAAATGGAAGCCCTTTGGGAACCTATTTTCCTGGGCAGTGACCTCGATTATTTGAACGAACTCATCGAAGCCATGCCCCATGCCTGTGGATGCGTGCAGAAAATCGATGCCAAAACGGAAATGCCCCATTTGTATCCGGCCACCATGGTGAAAGGTCTGATCACCCAAATCGTGGATTATTTGGCCCGTTATTCCATCTTTACCCAACAACAGTCCAGTTGGCCCAAAAGTTTCCTCGAAGATCCGGGCACCGAATTTGACAGCATGCACGATCACTGGCTGAATGCCCTGGTGACCGAAGAACCCATGCTGCCGGAAGAGGAAGCCAACCTCGAAGAACTCTTCCGCCAGGTCCGCCAATGGCGCAAACCCATCTCTCTTTCCACCAATACCCCCTTCCGGCTTTGCCTGAAATTGGAAGAACCCCCGCGCATCAAAGAAGGTCAGGATTCCGCCAACGCAAAATGGAAAGTGGTCTTCTATCTCCAAAGCTATAACGATCCGGAACTGTTGATTCCCTCCGAGCACGTTTGGAGCCCCACCGCCGCCGAAGCCAAGGTGCTGAACACTGATTTCTTTGATGCCAAAGAATTCCTGCTCTCGTCTTTGGGTATGGCCAGCAGCATCTGCCCCCGGATTGAAGAAAGCCTCCATCAGGATGCGCCGACCGGATACACTTTGGATACCGATGGCGCCTACGAATTTTTGACCGACCGCGTACTGGCGCTTGAGCAGGCTGGTTTCGGTGCCATCACCCCGGGATGGTGGACCCATCAGGGCTCCAAACAACGTTTGGGAACCAAAGCCATTCTGAAAGGCACCAATGCGGGCAAAAAAGCCAAGAAAGGAACCACTTTCAGTTTGGACCATGTCCTCGAATTCGATTGGCAGGTCACCCTCGGCGGTGAAAAAGTCAGCCGTAAAGAATTGGAATCCCTGGCGAAATCCCAAGTCCCGCTGGTTCAAATGCGCGGACACTGGATTCAACTCGGAGAAAAAGAAATTGAACGGGCCATGAGCCTCACCTCCGCCGAGCATAAAGCCAAAGCCTCTCTGCGCGATGTGGTACAGATGGCCCTCGGCTCCGCCAAATCACCCGAAGAATTTAAATTCGACGGGATTGAAGCCTCCGGTTGGGTCGAAGATTTCCTCAAGCAACTGGATGGTTCCTCCACTTTTGAAGAACTGGCCGTTCCCGAAGGATTTATCGGGGATTTACGTCCTTATCAGCTTCGTGGCTACTCCTGGCTCGCCTTCCTCAAACAATGGGGCCTCGGCGCCTGTTTGGCGGATGATATGGGTCTGGGTAAAACCATTCAGGCCCTCACCCTGATTCAGAAAGACTGGGAAAACGGAAACCGGAAACCCTATCTGATTATCTGCCCCACTTCCCTCACCGGAAACTGGCAAAAAGAAGCCGCCAAATTCACCCCGGATCTGCCCACCCTGGTTCACCATGGAGTAAACCGGAACAAAGGCGCGGCCTTCAAAAAGGATGCGGAAAAATATTCCATTATTATCAGCAGTTACTCCCTGTTGCACCGGGATATTGAGATTCTGAAAACCATTGACTGGGCCGGCACCATCCTGGACGAAGCCCAAAACATCAAGAATCCCAAAACCAAACAGGCCCGTTCCGCACGTGCAATTAAATCCGAATACCGCGTGGCTCTCACCGGTACCCCGATTGAAAACAATGTCGGCGACCTCTGGTCTATTATGGAATTTTTGAACCAGGGCTTCCTCGGAACCCAGGCAGACTTCAAAAAGAACTTCCTGCTGCCGATTCAGGCCAACCGCGACGTGGATGTAATCGACCGTCTCAAAAAATTGAGTGGTCCCTTTATTCTCCGCCGTCTGAAAAGCGACAAGACCATCATCAAAGACCTGCCCGGCAAGATGGAGATGAAAGTCTACTGTAACCTCACCAAGGAACAGGCCGCGCTTTATCAGAACCTGGTGAACGATGTGGAAACCGCACTCGAATCCACCGATGGCATTCAGCGTAAAGGCTTGGTTCTCGCCACCCTCACCAAACTGAAACAGATCTGCAACCACCCTGCGCAATACCTCAGCGAAAAGAAAAACTACATGGATCGCAGTGGAAAACTCGCACGTCTCACCGAAATGCTCGAAGAGATTATCGAAGTGGATGAGCGCGCATTGATTTTCACCCAGTTCGTGGAAATGGGTAAAATTATGCAACAGCATTTGCAGGAAACCTTTGGCCGGGAAGTCATCTTCCTCCATGGGGGATCCCCCAAGAAAGCGCGTGACCAAATGGTCGAACGCTTCCAGGAAGATCCCAACGGACCGCATATTTTTGTGCTCTCGCTGAAAGCGGGGGGTACCGGTTTGAACCTGACCCGTGCGAACCACGTGTTCCACTACGACCGCTGGTGGAATCCCGCGGTAGAAGACCAGGCCACCGACCGGGTATACCGTATCGGACAAACCAAAAATGTGCAGATTCACAAATTCCTGTGTACCGGCACCCTGGAAGAACGCATCGACGAAATGATCGACCACAAAAAAGGCGTGGCCGACAGTATCGTGGGCAGCGACGAAGGTTGGCTGACCGAACTCTCTACCGATGATCTGAGGAACCTCTTCCAGCTTCAGAAAGACGCCATTGGCGAATAACAACTTGATTTAAAACGAAACGACGGAATTCATCATGCCAGAAACTCAATCACGAGGCTCAAGACCCCTCACCGCCCACGGCGGGATCCGCGCACAGACCAAAAGCCGCAAAGTCGGTAAAAATTGGTGGACCAAACGCTGGATGGCGGTTTTGGAAAACCATTACATGGGTGCCGAACTCCCCCGCGGCCGCGCTTATGCGCAGGCCGGTCAGGTGCTCGCACTTAAAATCGAAAACGGGACCGTTTCCGCGACTGTTCAGGGTTCCAAAAAGAAACCGCTGAAAGTGGAAATCAAATTCAGAGCCGCACCGAAAAAACAGTGGGAAAAACTTTCCACCATTCTTTCCAGCCAGGCCATTTTTGCCGCCAAATTGCTTTCCGGTCAAATGCCCGAATCTATCGAAGAAGTATTCGAAGAACAGGGCATCGCCCTCTTCCCGGTGAATATTGATGACCTGGAAACGTCCTGCCAATGCGGCGGAAGCGGTCTCTGCCGTCACATTATTTCCGTCTATTACATTTTGGCGGAAGAATTTGACCGCGATCCCTTTTTGTTCATGCGCCTCCGCGGCCTCGAACGGGAAAAACTCATTTGCGACATTGGTTCCAGCGTCAAACGCGGCCGTAAAAAAGCCACCTACCTGGATTTGGAACTGCACAGCGGTCCCCGTGAAGTGGGCAGACCTTTCACCAACGAAGTGACCCACTTCTGGAACGGAGGAAACGTCAACGAAGACAATCTGGGCGATATCCGTATCCCCCCCAGCCCCGGATCACTCTCCAAACATCTCGGACATTTCCCGATGTGGCGTGGAGAAGAACGTTTTCTGGATGCCCTGGAACTGGTTTATAAAAAAGCCTCCAACAATGGCATGAATGTCTTTATGGGCGATTGGTAAACGATCCCCAAAATATCGAGACCAACAAAACCCGGCGTCAACACGTCGGGTTTTTTATTTCAGGAAACACCCCTATTCATTTTCAGCCCTTCTGCCTTTTCAACCCCAAAGGAGAGGTTCCCATGCAATTTAGAGAGCCGTCCCTTCAGGACTCGGGGTATTGATATCTGCCGGATACCGGGGCTCACGCCCCGGCCTTTGGAAAGTCGTCCCGTTGGGACTAAAGAGAATGTACCCGATTTGAGCCCTGTAAGGACGGCTCTCCACAGGCCGGGGTGCAAACCCCGGTTCCGATGTTCCCCCAACCAAACCCGAGCCCTGTAAGGGCGGCTTTCCAAGGCCCGGGGTGCAAACCCCGGTTCCAACGTTCCCCAACCCTAACCCGAGCCCTGTAAGGGCGGCTTTCCAAGGCCCGGGGTGCAAACCCCGGTTCCGATGTTCCCCCAACCAAATCCGAGCCCTGTAAGGGCGACTCTCCCCCCATCGGGGACAAACCTTGCATCCCCCCGCGGGCTACATCGCCCCCCTCAACTCAAAATCCCTGCCGGTTCAATCGGTTTTGGGGATTGCGGGGATTACGCGGATCCTTCCGGTTGTTCGGCGCTTGCTGATCCGGTACCGGGGCGGCATCCACAATCTTTTCCCTTACCTTGTCTTCCATCGACTTGGGTTGAAATTTGGCCCCCACTTCATCTCCATCTGCATTATGAATGATCACCGCGTATCCTTCGACTTCCTGCTCCATTTTGCCGTCATGCCCGCCCCCGAAATCAAAGTTGGCGGTTTTAATACTGAAGGCGTCACTTTCCAAAGTTGTGGGAATGCCCACTTCGACCACAATGCTCTGCTTGCCCTTGGTGATGGGACGCAAATTCCCGCGGGTATCTTTGATCATCACCATCCAATACACCGTCACCTCACCACTCACGGTGGGATTGGTGCGCCGCAGGTTGATTTCCAATACTTTCGAATCCTCTTCGATTTCCACCCCTCCCCGCGGCATATCCATTTCACGGTCGGCTTTCTTTTCCACCGTTTTCACGGTTCCTGAAATATCAAATGCCGAGGGTTGCGCCCGCAACAATCCTGAAAAACTAATAACAAAAAATGAGAGGAGAAGGAGTGGGTTCTTTTTCATGGGATACCTTGAGTGAAGTGAATATTTAAACTGTCTAACGGAAGAATATCACATTTATTGCCTCCCCGGCCGAAATTTTTTATTAATGTGTCGTGGTCAGCGCCCAAATAGCGTAGAGGCAGAGCATCTTTATCAATCCAAACCCAGTCAAAGCTTATGAGTACTCTTCCCCCCTGCCCTGCCTGTAAATCCGAATATGCCTATGAAGACGGATCCTTGCTGGCCTGCCCGGACTGCGGACACGAATGGGTCCCCGGATCTGAAAATGAAAGCGAAACCGAGGAAGGCAAAGTTCTCGACGCCAACGGCAACGAACTTCATGACGGCGACACCGTGGTTCTCACGCAAGGACTCAAAGTCAAAGGCTCCGCCCATGACCTCAAAAAAGGCACCAAAGTCAAAAATATCCGCATCAAACCCGATGGAGACCATAACATCGATTGCCGCATCGACGACTTCGGTTCCATGCAACTGAAATCAGAATTCGTAAAGAAAGCCTAACCCGGGCATCCCTGCCCGTGACACAAACATTCCTGTCTGTGACAGGAAAACGTGACACAGACATTCCTGTCTGTGATAGGGAAACGTGACACAGACATTCCTGTCTGTGACAGGGAAACGGTTCACCGTTTCCCTCCCCCCCTAAACAACCTCCAACTCGTATCCCCCGGCCACATCTTTCACGGACCAGCCTTTGGCGGTGATTTCATCCCGCAAGCGGTCCGACTCGGCCCAGTTTTTATCCCCTTTCGCCTTTAACCGTTCTTCCGCCAGGTCCACCACGTCTTCAGGCACCTCCACGGTTTCAGCTTCAGGCAAGACCAGCCCCAGAGCCGACACCACCCGCTCGAGCCCTCTGGCATCCGCTTCCGTGACCGAAGCGGGATCTTTTTCAATCATTCCCGCCACCCGGAAAACTTCGCCCAACGCTTTGGGTACATTTAAATTGTCCAACAACGATTCAAAGGCCGGTGCAAATCGTCCCAGGCCATCCGCTTCCGGCAGAACCTTGCAAAGGGCCTTATAGCTGCGGGGTGAATGACCGCTCTGTGCATTCACCAGATCCGACAGACGCGCCAGACGTTCCAAGTTGCTGCGGTGCGCCGCCAAAGCATCCACGGTAAAGTTCAAATGCTTGCGGTAGTGACCTGCAATCAATCCGTAACGGACTTCGGGGGCATGAAAACCCTTCTGCTCCAAATCTTCGAGGGTGTACATATTCCCCAGACTCTTGCTCATTTTTTTGCCGTCCACCATCAGATGGACCACATGAAACCACAGACGGGAAAAAGTCTGACCGGTACAGGCCTCGGACTGGGCAATTTCATTTTCATGATGGGGAAAAGCCAAATCGATGCCGCCGGAATGTACATCAAAAGACGGTCCTAAATATTTCATGCTCATAGCCGAACATTCCAAATGCCAGCCCGGACGCCCTTTGCCCCAGGGGCTGTCCCACACGTTTTCGCCGTCTTCCGGCTTCGCGGTTTTCCACAAAGCAAAATCCGCCATCGAATCGCGGCCATATTCATCATCCGCCTGCGCCGAAGTATCGGTGGTCAATTCCCGGTCCTTCACCCCGGACAGCCGGCCGTATTCCGGAAAAGCCTCGATGCGGAAAAAGACCGATCCGTCTTTGGCCTGATACGCCACGCCCTTCTCCATCAATGAAGAAATCAAGTCGATCTGTTCCTGAATATGCTCCACCGCCCCCGGTTCCACCATGGGGGACAACAAATTCAAGGCCTCGCAATCGGCATGGAATTTCCCCGTCCATTCTTGGGTGAAATCTTCCAACTTGCGCCCCTGCTCCATCGAAACCCGAATGGTTTTATCATCCACATTGGTGATATTCCGTACATGTTTTACTTTCACGCCCGACAATTCCGCCACCCGGCGGAAAACATCCTGCACCACAAAGGTACGGAAATTGCCAATATGCGCGGCCGCATAGACCGTGGGGCCACAGCAATAGAATCCCAGCGTTTTCCCGTTCGCAGCTTCAACCGGTTGATTTTGTTTGGATAAAGTGTCGTAGATCTCAAATTTCATTCGAACCCTTTAGCCCCAGTTCATCGGCCTTGCAAGCCAAAGGCAACGAAGCATCCCGTACTTGATCCCCCGCGTTTCTCAGCTATAGTCTTTTCATGAACCGAATTTTTCTGCTCCTCACATGCATGCTCCTCAGCGGATGCAACAGTAACCAGCCCAAGAATATGAGAAAAATGTACTATCGCGGAGAAATTCCCCCCCTGCCTCCGGAACAGGAAACCTTTCCCGGATGAGGAAGCATTTATGAAAAACGTGCTCATTTTCATCCTCTTGGCCACCGGGATCCTCACCTTTATTTTTGAGGCGCTGAAACCCAAGAAAACCATTGAGTCGGAGATCCGGAAAGCCCTGGAAGAAGAAATCAACCGGACCTTCAATCAAGAAGAACAAACCGATCCTTCCGCAGAAGACCTCCATCAAATTCCCGGGGAAAACATTTCAGAAGCACAAGCCGCCGCAGAGCGGGAAAAGCTGAAAGCCGACTTAGAAGCAGAGTTGCGGAAAGAAATTGAAGCGGAATACAAAAAAACGCACCCCACCCCCGCACCCAGTCCGGAACCGACACCGGTGGTGGTAGAAACGCCAATACCACCAACCCCCACTCCGGTTCCCACCATCGCACCCACCCCCACCGCCAAACCCGCGGGCCCCACCCCCCTGCTCAGCATTCCCGAAATGCAAACGATCATTTCAGAACAAGAAGCACACATCAAACGCTTGCGACAGGATATACAAAACATCGACCGCGCATTGGCCACAGAAAAAGGCCGCATTCAAAGTTGGAAAGGATCCATCAAAAGCAAATATACCGATGACACCTTCTCCAAAACCAAACTCCGGTCCGAACTCCAACAAATCGCCGCCGCCCAACAAAAATGGCTCAGCGAACAAAGACGCCAAAACCGCAGAAAGACCTCCCTCGAAAATCTGGAAATGGATCTGAAGCGCAAAAAAAGTTATCTGCAGGAAGTCATCAAAACCCAAAAAGCTTCTTAAACAGAAATCCACCTTCAGTCCCACATCCTCAAAAGGAAACCGCACCCGTTGCCAATGGAGTGCTCCAGCTGGAAGCTGTATATGGAAGATGCCCCCTCCCTTTGGTAAAAGGCTTCAGACTGAGAAAAATACACCTCTTTTTATTTTCGACAACCATGCCTTTTCAGTCCCAAAGGGACGCCTCTCCAAAGGCCGGGGCGAAAGCCCCGGTTGCGTTATTTTAAAAAGCAAGGACTGAGCCCAGTATGGGCGGCTCTCATGCATATTCGATAGCCGTCCCGTTGGGACGAAAGACAATGCGTCGGTTTTTCACCCATCTGACGCCCGTGGTATAAGTGCGCAGAGTTCCACACTTTACACCGGTCCACAGGTGAGGTGTTTTCGGCTTAAGAAAATAGCCAGATTAGAAAAAAAGTGCCCGCCAGCAGCATCCATAAGAGAATCTCGCTTAATGCGATTGCAACCAGCGTTTCAAGAAATTCTTTTAGGGGTCCCTTTTTCATAGCGAAACTTGTTTAACAGGAAAATGAATGTCAATGCCTTTGATAAATGCCAGTGGTGAGTGGAGGATCGGGACGCACGGTCACTCTTCACTACTTTCTTGATCTTTGTAATATTCTAATGTCGCGGCTGTATTTTTCCAAACGCGTATACAGAAAAACAAAAACACGAGCGCTAAAAGCCCATAAACCTGGATCTCCAGGATGCGTTCAGATGCTGAATCTAATTCAGTGTCGGAGGGTCCGAAAATTGCCAATGGAATGGCAATCAAAAACAACAATAGAAATGATTCTAAAGCGCAGCCAAAAATAATCAGGATGATTTTAAAAAAGTTTTTCATTAAAGGATCTACCGTCAAAATATGGCGCGGGAAAAAGGAAAAAGTTCAATCCGATAAATAGTGCAGTTTTGATTTAATTCCCCGGCCTACTCTTCGACCACACGAAGAAAAAGAAGATCGTGATCGCCCGCACCGGTCAGCACCTGCGTTGTGCTCAACCCTTGAGACGAAATTCCGGAGGGTCCGGGCACCCAGCCATTTAACTGCGTCGCGGTTTCAATCTGATAACGATGTGCAGGTTTTGAACGCCAATCGATTTCAAGGTCAGACCCGGTTTTCAAAAAACGGGTAATTTGCAAGAGGGATTCCCCCATGACATTTTCTGACATCCAGTCCCGGAGGGCTGTATACTTAAAAGCGTCCTCCAAAGGTTCGTCTATAACTTCCATCGTTCCCCAGGATCCATACTTGCTGAATTGCCCACACAAAGTAAAATTGGCAAACATCTCAATGCCCTGGGCCCGTAACATGTCGAGGTATTCCTGATAACGCAGATACATTCGGGAATCACGGTTGGCTTCGTTCAAAACAGCCGTGAGGGTGGCGTCGTTTTGGGCGGCGCCGATTCCTACAAAATGTTGACCGCCTTCGTAGCAAATCAGCGTCATCCCCTGTACATCGGCGACCGCCTTTTGAGCGGAAATTTGCGCCGCCTGATTCGCAATTTCTGCAATCGAAATCGTATCCACAATCTCATCGATGGTGGGATAAGCCGCGGTAGTGGGCGGAAGTTCAGCGCTGGTATAATTATGTCCAAAGTAGGGCGCAATGGCCAGGGCATCGGCGAATACAAAGTTGGGATTTACTGCAGGATCATTTAAAGCTGCCACACGGCTATGGGTAACGCTGACATTGGCGGATTGGGTTGCCAGCACCTTCACCACCCGGGTGGAGGATTCCGCACCATAGGCCGTTTCGAAGATCGACCATATCTCAGCAGAACGGCGCGCCACATACTTGTGGCCTGCCTGCCAGCGATCCGCATCCAGCGACAACGCCTCTCCCTGATCCTGTACATATCCGGTCTGACCGAAACTGCTGTTCCAGGTCTCATTCGAATACTCAACGTAAACCCGCAATGCGGGATCCAAATGATCGCGTAAAAATTCTGCCATTCGGGTAACATAGTCGTCATCCGCCAGATGCGGAATGCACACCCAGGCATCCGACTGCTGAAGATTTGCCAATAACACAATATATTCTAATGCGACCCCCTGAGAGCGGGATTGCGTTTGATGATCCGCCCGGGTTCGATCCGCCCAGGCCGAAAGATAGGAGTTATTCGTCCGCCCCCAATCCATAAAACGCAGCACATCAAACCCTTTGGACCGGTCGAGGAATTGAGGATGAAAAGGCTCGGTTTCGTATGACAATAAAAATTCATCCGGTATGATTCGGAAATTACGCAAATGATCCGGTGAAGGACCACTCGATAACAATTCAACCGTCACCAGATCCCCCTCTTGAATGGTCAAGGCCTGCGAAGCGGCGCCGGTTGACGTTATATAGCTCCACGGATTCGCATCCACCCGGAAGCGGAAGTCTCCCAGGCCTTCATAAGAAAGGGTATGCGCACCGGGCTGGTTGCTGACAGCTAAAATCGTATGCACGATTTGCACAGGGTCGCCCGTGCCGGGATCAAACGGCACCTGGGTCGGCCAACCATTGCTATCAAGAGGAATGGTATAGGACAAACCCGAATCCCAGGCACCCGACTGATCCGCGTTTCGCGTCATCCAGGGACGCATACGTTTAAACAAATCCTTGAACACCCATGAGAAAGTGTAATCCGTCACACTGTTCAAGTTTGTGCCGACACGCATTTCCAAAGGAGGCAACACAGAAAAATTTCCCGTCACTACTTTATGCCCATCCATGACCACCGTGCGTGGATTTCCGAAGCCCTGCACGTCACCACTCCAACCCGCAAATCGATACCCCGCATCCGGCAGGGCGGATAGTTGAATCACGGTTCCTTGTTCAAACACGGTCGCCGAAGGGATACTCGCCGCAGCCCCCCCACTCCCGGAATTTACCGTAAGCATAAAGGTGGGTACCCCGCTGATCAGCTGAAAGCCTGTAATCGAAGCGGAGTGACTGTAACGGCTATTAAACGGAACCATGCGAATCTCGAAATTACCACTGATCGCGTCGTAGCCCGTATTGGGAAGAAAGAACGAAAAACTGCGTTCAGAGAAATCCTCCTGCCCCACCTCGGGCGTGATAAAAACTTCCTGCCCTTCAGCAAAACCACCCACACTGGTGTAGATGGCATACTGCCGGGGCGACCAATATTCAATCCGCTGGGCATCGAAAGTGACCTTCACCCCGGCCAGATCCAGGGGAGTCGCATCAACAGATTGGAATGTGCAGGAGAAATAGGCCTCTGCACCTAACGAATCCGCGAGGGTGGAGGGCGTAGCTCCCGCCACCGTGGAATAGCCTAACGCGTCATCGACCGCCTCGGATTGAATGCCGGGACCACGGTCCCAGCCATGAAACAGAATGGAACTATCCAGTGTTGAGGTGGCTGTCCAAGGTAGATTTTGCGACGGTGCGGTTCCGGTAAAATCAGATTGAACCAAAGTCACCGGGGCCGCGAGACCACAAAGCGCAAAGGCAGAACTGAGAAGAAAATAGTAGACTAAACGCATTTGGAAGAAGCGTGGCAAAAGTGAAGATGGAAAGAGACCAGGAAGGACACGGCACTTTGAACAGGATATAATGAATCTAGAGGTTAAACGAAACGAAAAGTTATATAGTATCGTATAAATATCTAGTCCTAAAAAATTATTTCATATCCACAGCCCCGGATCAGGGCATCGCACAAGCCAAGAGAATATGAAAGACTGAGAACCACTCGCCAAACCAGCGAAAAACCACGCACATTCGCCATAAATCGGCACGCATCCATAATATGCTTAGATTGACAATTCACCAAAAGCCTGTATAACTTAGCTGTGCTTGGCATCCGGTGATCCAGCTACCTACTTTCGGGGGCGACAGGTTTCGACGGGTATGTTGAAGCGACGACTGCGTGTCGAGGGTCCATTCTGACCTCGCAAATCCCGGAATGGAAAACAAAACAAGTGCCGATGAAAATTACGCACTCGCAGCCTAAGTAAGGCTACGCGTTCTCCCACTGACTGCCTTCTAGGTGGTGTAGAGCGACGACAGAGGGCTGGAGCCAAAACCGGGCCACCGGGTTGCGGATCGAGATCAAACAGGCGGCTGGCGTTTGGGTAGCCCGTTTTCAGGCAGCCTGAACGTAAGATTCAAGTGAAGACTACACACGTAGATGTCGGCGTGATTCGTATTCGGACGGGGGTTCGATTCCCCCCGCCTCCACCATTCGATTCGCTCCGCTCGCTCATGGTCTTCGACCATGAATAGAGTGGAGCGAATCGAATGGTGCCCTGAGTAAAGGAGGAACGACTGCATCGAAGGGCAAAAGCTTTAGAAATTTAAAAACCTCCCACACTCCCCCCCCCCCCCCCCCCCCCAAAACACCCCCCCCCCCCCCCCCCCACCCCCCCCCCCTCGCCCGCGCCGCCCCGCCCTCCCCCACGCCCCCTCCCACACTCCTCCTTTCATCAACCATGAACTACCAGGTCTACATCCTCCTATGCAGGAATGGGGCCTACTACGTGGGGTACACCCGGGATCTGAAACAAAGAGTCCTCCTGCACAACCAAGGCCGGGCAGCGGCCTACACCCGGCAGCATGGCCCGGTCGAACTCCTCTACTCGGAACCTCACCCCACAGAGAAATCGGCCAGGACAAGAGAACGCCAGATCAAAAAGTGGACCCGTTTAAAAAAAGAGGCCTTGATCAACGGGGACATTGACCAACTCCATAAGGCCTCCAAACGAAAGCATCCTTAAAACCCAAAGAAACCACAGCAGGATATACTTTCCGGAAAATCAACTCCCAGGGCTTTGTTTTGGGAGACTCCAGCCACCTTGCAAGGGATCACCCCCACCGATCCCCTCTCCTTTACCCCCTGAATCCCACCGAATCGCTATCCTACATCCGTTGTATGCAATGCGACCTGAACCCATTTTGGATCATCTAGAACCCGGTAACGTCCGGAATATTTGATTCCTCGTTTGAATACATGGCTCATAGGTTCACCTGTTAGGTTGATTTTAGGTCTGAAAGATAGGTTTCAATATCCGAAGCGTAGAGCCTTGAGGCATTTCCGACCTTAACCGGATGCGGTAGTTCATCACTTGCAACAGGCTGATAAATACCACGCAGGGAAATACAGAGCCTTTTTGCAGCCTCTTGCAAAGTTATCAAATGGTCCTCTTTCTGAGTCATCAGAGTACCCCCTCACCACGTAGAGGAATTCCCCGTTTTTTAAGTTCCTTTTTAACCTCACGAATATTTTTCTGCATGAATCCCACGTCATAGTCCTTTTTGGTAACATTGAAGGCCTCAAGTTTAGATTCTGCACGTTCTATTATCTCTTCCCGCCATGCTTTCACTTCATCACATGGAATGTGGCAAAAAGGGGTTATTCGTCTCCCTGAATTTTTTCCAATGGATGTATGGTATAGGAACGCCGTGAGTTTTCCCGCTTTCATTCGCTTGTGAACGGCAGCACGAGTCACACCAGCCATGGCAGCAACTCCACCCGGTGAAACCAGACCTCCGAATGCCTCACAGAGAAACTCGAAGTAAACTGACAAATCCTCACTTGAGCCGTATTGCTCATACATTCGAGTACCCTCTATCTTCTCACCCACAACGGGGAGCATTTCTAGGGAACATCAACGTGAAAGGAGCCTGTATCTTGATTTTGCTTTAACATTGATGATGTTAATTATACTAGTATACGTATCATCAACCATAAAAAAAAAATTATTTGCTCTGAAAATCTTAACATTGTCTATAGTGTAATTTATCAGTTGTTTAAATTCGTATAAATAAAATTGGATACGGAAAGAAAATCAGAAATAACACCATACTTTTTCATAAATTTAATTTATAAGGTCTAGGTTGGAATACAACAAACGCAAACCGTAACTCAGCAGCTTGCATTTACATGCAACTAGTACCATGTAACATTTGATATTTCGCATTATTTGTGTTAGGATCTGGCAACCCAAAAGGAGGTTGTCATGGC
>CAKZLZ010000043.1 GCA_937127435.1 uncultured Verrucomicrobiota bacterium
GGGGACAAATTTGCCTGCCCGGGGGCGTGCCGGTCGTCGCACATTTGGAAGGCTGTTCACGTGAGATGATCCGTGGGCGATGGAAACGTGGTCATCTTCAGGGATATACTTCCAGAGGGGTGGGAAGTTCCAGTTTGGACTTAAGACTGAACTGTCCTCCGGAAATCACCCTGCACACTTTACGAAGAAAAACGCCGTCGTCATTCATCGCCGGGACTTAATCCTTTGACAATATAACGGGCACACAAGCCCGCAACTGCACCCGCAATTCACGCAGATGATTTTCCAGTATTCTGGTTTCTTCAGGATATTCTTCCAAGGCTTGGGTTTTGGCCCAGTGATATTGATCTTTTCCAAGTGGATGACGGACTGCTCCGATTTCAGCATAGGGAATGATGGGAGTAGGGGTGAATTTATTTACGGCCCATGCCATATCTTCGACGGTGTCCCAGTCCAACGAATCGAATCTTTCATCCTGGATAATCTCCGCCAATGCAATTGAACCGTCCTCTTCATCTTCTATATGACTTATGAAATATCCACGGTGACTTGAGGATCTTGTTTTGAGTATTTCTTGATAAAACCACTCCCAGACAAAAGCTTTAT
The DNA here is from genome assembly GCA_937127435.1 of uncultured Verrucomicrobiota bacterium. Taxonomy (GTDB): domain Bacteria; phylum Verrucomicrobiota; class Kiritimatiellia; order SS1-B-03-39; family UBA6053; genus UBA6053. The sequence goes on from CAKZLZ010000043.1 coordinate 607, forward strand.
CTTCCGGGTCCCCCAGCTGCCAAAGCGCAACATAGAGATGTGCAAGTTCACGCAGATCAAACTCTCCCTGAAACCGGGTCATGGCATCCCGCAAAATCCCGGAGGCATTTTCAGGATCTAATTTCGCTGCTGCCACTGCCCACCACGGGGAAATGGTCGGTTCGCGGCTATGTGATTTGGGGTAGGATTTTTCCGCTTGTTCGCATGCGAGTAAAAGCGCACTGTCTTCGTGGTTTAGTAATTCTTCCGCATGACGGAGGACAAATTTCTGCATGTCTTTATAGCGGTATGCGATGCCGTTTCCGGGCTGAAGGTCCGGGTCATCACTGGGAATTTCTTTCTGTAACATTAACATGAGTTTGTCTCTTCCCAGCGTCCGGCACAGATTAAGTACTTCCGTGTCTGTGATTAAAACGCGATACAGAAAGCCCCGGTCATTCAGCCACAAGTACGCCCAGGCTTTTTCATCAGCTGGAAGTTGGTTGATTTCAGTCCGCACTTTCTCAATCCGTGGATTGTTCGGGTCCCTTACGGGGCCTGTCCCCCGAATTGCACGCATGGTTTTAAGGTAAAACCAACCCGCGCAATGTGTACGGTCTTTACGGCGTTTCCAATAGGCATCGAATCCATTATTGTCCGTAGACATCACCGGGCCGGAAACTCCTGAAGATTCCATATAAAACGCGATCATTTTCGTCGCAAAATCCCCTACGGTTTGGTGGACGGGTGGCGGGCCCACTCCCGACATTTCCAGCCATAATTTAGAAAGTTCAGGATGTCCCTGAAAGGTGACCGCATCGTCACTGCAGATTTTTACAAATTCCGGAAGCAGGGAAGGGTCTTCCCGATCATAAAGAGCGACCAGGGCCAGGGTACGGACCTTGGGATCCTGATGGGTCAATAATTCTACCAACGCCTCTTCAGATAATGACCGGTCCGATACTTTCTCTAAAATTTGAAAATGGATTTTTTCTTCTTCCGGGTTCGCCACTTCAAAAAGATGCGTTTGTCGATCATATAACACAGAGGACAAGGTTAAATAAGTCAAAGTACCTGCCATTTCTTCAAACGCAATCCGGGTTTGGTTTTTCTCAGAAGCCTTAGCAAAAATAACCGTGGCCGAAACCAGGAGCGCGGACATGGTGACCAGGCATATACTCAATTTGGCTCTGTGGGGCTTTGCTTTAGACAAAGAATATTTCATCATTTTTCGAAAAGGTTGGGCGTAATTTGAGGGTATAGGCAAGGGATTGGGTTTATCTATTTTGAACGTAGCGGAAATACCCTTTTACTTGTTTCCGACGGCCTCTCTTTTTGTAGAAAGGCAGAGGGTAAAGTCAAAGGGTCATTTGATGAAACGATATGAAAAATCGGGTAGAGGTTTTCCTACTTTGACTCTCCTTGGTAACTGCGTTTCCGAAATATCTGGATTAGAAGAAAATTATTCTGCATAAGTGTATGCCTATGAAAAAACCACTGAATATCATGTTGTTGCAGGGGGAAGATGTAGGCCGTCACTTGGGATGTTACGGCGATTTGAAGGCCCGTACACCCCACTTGGATAAACTGGCTTCCCAAGGTGTGCGTTATACCCACGGTTTTTCTCATGCTCCGGTTTGTGCACCCAGTCGGGGAGGAATGGTGACGGGAAGATATCCCTATTCTTTGGGAAATCACCATATGCGTAGCACTTTGGCCCACGCCCCGAGAACCTTCACCCAGGAACTCCAGGATGCCGGATATTATGTGAACTGGAATACCAAGTTGGACTTTAACTTTGAGCCCCAGGAGGGATGGCGGGATGAGCAATCCGAGTGGTATGAGCAAGCGGCTCCGGCACAACCTTTCTTCGTATATGAAAATTTCGGAGTCACTCATGAAAGCCGGATGTTTCCGCAAAAAGAGGATGCTTTGCTGGATCCTCCTCCGGAAGCGGAAGGGCTGAAACCCCATGATCCGGCGGACATGGTGGTGCCGCCCCATCTGACCGATTGTCCTGAAGTCCGGGAACAAATTGCAAAGTACTATAATGCATATTCTGTGCTCGATGCCCAGGTGGGACGCCGATTGCAATGGCTCGAGGATCAGGGGCTGGCCGACTCGACGATCGTAATTTTCCTGTCTGACCACGGACGTGGATTGCCCCGAGAAAAACGCTGGTGTTACGACGCGGGGATACATTTACCCTTGATTGTCCGCTGGCCGGGTCAGTTGGAAGCGGATACTGTATGTAATGATTTGGTGGCCTGGGTGGATATCGCGCCGACCTTGTTGTCATTGGCTGGCGCTCCCATCCCTGAAGATTATCAGGGACAGGTTTTCCTGGGCGAAGCGGCGACAGAATCCCGTGAATGCGTTTTCGCAGGGCGTGACAGAATGGATGAAATCTTTGATCGTGTCCGGGTCGCCCGGGATGCCCGTTGGCACTATATCCGCAACTTTGCTCCGAAGCTTCCCTGGTGCCAGTACCAAAAGTATATGGAGCAACAGAAGATCATGGGAGTGATGCGTAAAAAGTGGATGCAAGGGGAACTACAAGGGGACGAAACGGCATTTTTCCAATTAGAGAAGCCCGCAGAAGAACTGTTTGATTGCGAGAACGACCCTTATTGCATGCACAATTTGGCGGGGGACCCTGCTTGTGAAGAAATTTTATCCCGCATGCGCGCAAGTTTGGATCAGCATTTGGATGAGGTGGTGGACCTGGCATTGATCACGGAGGAAGAGTTGGTGGCGAATGATGTTTTAACCGATCGTATTCAAGAGTATCGGGGACGGCAGAAGGAATCGCCTCAGGAATTAATTGTGGGACCTACTCCTTTTCCGATGACTTTACGGGACGCGCAGGAGTTGGGTTTGATGGAAAGAACCCCGTAACCCGCACCCGACATAAATTTAAAACGTTTCATCGCTCTGAAATACAGGGCTATCTGAGTTTCTTATGAAAAAAATAACAATCGAAAATGTTGAATTCACCCGCAATGGACTTGGCGGCCCCTGGGAATGTTGGCGCTCCCAAAAATTTACCAATCATTTTAACCTCTCCTGGGATGAGGTTGCGTTACCCCACTGTTGGAATGCCTTTGACTGTGTGGATCCGGATGTACCTTACTTTGAAGGGGACGGGTGGTATCGTTTCCGGCTGAAGCTGGATAATCCTTACCCTGACGGGCGGACCCTTTTGCATTTTCAAGGTGTCGGTCAACGGGCGACGGTTTATGTGCATACCACGCCGGTGCACTCACATGTGGGAGGCTACGATGAATGGGATGCCGATATAACCGATGCGGCTGCAAACTATTTAAGTGAAGCGGGCGGGGATGAGATCCCGGTTTGTATTCACTGTGACAACCGCCGCGATTTGGAAACCATTCCCTCGGATGTCAGCGATTTTAATCTGTATGGAGGAATCTATCGTCCATTGTCTTTGCTGTATCAGCCCCAAGTTTCCTGGGATCAGGTAAGCTGTGAGCCGGAACTTGATGGCGACAAAGGCATGCTGAAACTGTCCGCTTCCCTCAAGGGGAAATCGGATGAAACGGTTAAAGTGCGGATTCTCGTCAAAGATCCGGAAGGAAGAGAGGTCGTACAAAACGATTTGGATTTACCGGCCTGGGACGAAAACAAACTTTTGTTGGAAACCGAAATTCCCCAAGTCCAAAAATGGCATCCTGATTCGCCACTTCTGTATGAGGTTTCATTATCCCTGGTCAGTAATTCAGGAGAAAGCTCGCAGCATTTTGTCACGGCTTTCCGTAAGTTGGAATGGATCAAAAATGGGCCCTTTCATATCAATGGTGAACGTTTACTGTTACAGGGTACGCACCGTCACGAAGATCATGCGGGAATGGCCCAGGCCATGCCGGAAGCCCTGATCAGAGAGGAAATGCAGTTGATGAAAGAGATGGGGGTGAACTTTATCCGTCTGGGACATTATCAGCAATCAGAAGCGGTTCTCGACTGCTGTGATCGTTTGGGAATGCTGGTGTGGGAAGAAATTCCCTGGTGTCGGGGCGGCATCGGCGGAGAGGCGTATCGGAAACAATGTCTGCGCATGCTGGAAAATATGATCCAACAGCATCGGAACCATCCTTCGGTTATGATCTGGGGGCTGGGAAATGAAAATGATTGGCCGGCAGATTTTGAAGACTTTGACGAAGAGGAGATCCGGGCCTTTATGATCCAACTCCATGAACGCGCCCACGCCCTGGACCCGGCACGGAAAACCGCGATTCGTCGCTGCGCTTTTTGTGCGGATGTGGTGGATGTCTATTCTCCCAGTATCTGGGCCGGCTGGTATCGGGGACTCTACACCGATTATAAACAGTCCTCTTTGGACGAAATTGCCAAGGTGGATCATTTTCTGCATGTGGAATGGGGGGGAGACAATCATGCCGGCCGCCACACCGAAAACTCGGCGGTGGGCCTCGAACAAATTGAGGCCGGGCAGGGGGCCGATGAACAGGACGGCGACTACTTCCTTACGGGCGGAAATGCCCGGGCAAGCAAAGATACCGATTGGACCGAAACTTATTTCTGCGATCTGGTAGATTGGCATCTGAAGGAACAGGAAACCATGCCGGAACTTACGGGAGCTGCCCAGTGGCCCTTTAAAGATTTTTCCACCCCGGTGCGTCCGGAAAATCCGGTGCCTTATGTGAATCAGAAAGGGGTGGTGGAGCGCGACCTGACTCCAAAAGAGGGGTATTACGTATTCCAAAGTTATTGGACGAAGCAACCGATGTTGAGAATTTACGGCCACAGCTGGCCCATCCGTTGGGGGAAACCCGGCACGGGCAATTGGGTGAAGGTCTATTCCAATTGCCATGAAGTGGAATTGTTTCTCAACGGGGTGAGTCAGGGCAAGCGGACGCGGGACAGTCAAAACTTTCCGGCCGCGGGATTGCGGTGGGACGTGAATTTCTCCGAAGGGGAAAATCAATTACGTGCAATCGGAACCCATGCGGACGGCACGGTGGTGGAAGATCAAATTTGCCAACAATATCAATCTGAAGCCTGGGGTGAACCGGCGCAAATTCTTTTGCTCTCGAAGAGCGGAGATGACGCCATCCAAACCGTTAAAGTTCAGTTGGTGGATGCAAAAGGGGTTCCTTGCCTGGATGCCAAAGCATTCTTCCAATACAGTTTGGCAGGGCCCGGAAAATTGATCGATAATCTGGGTACGGTGAAGGGAAGCCGCAAAGTGCAGGCGGTTAATGGCCGCAGTCAAATCTCGTATGATAGCAATGGACAAGACAACGTCATCGGCGTCCTTGTCGAAGGGCTGCCCCCATTGTTTATCTCATGATTTTGACCTGTATATTCCCATGATCGAATCCTTGTCCAAACAACAAGCCGGGAAACTGGCCCTTTTGGCTCAGGGCTTGCCACCGGCAAAACCTGCCGGAACGGCCAAGGAAGCGACCCTGTCTGCAATTGAACATCTCGGGTATGTTCAGATTGATACTCTTTCGGTAGTGCAGCGTGCGCACCATCATACGTTATGGAACCGGAATCCGCGCTACCAAGCGGCTCAACTTGATCAGCTCCTGGCGGATAAAAAAGTTTTCGATTATTGGTCTCATGCGGCCTCCTATTTGCCGATGCGGGATTACCGCTATAGTTTGCCCCGAAAAGAAGCACTTAAAAATGGTACCCAGCGTCATTGGTTTGAACGGGATGAAAAGATGATTCGTCACGTCCTACAACGGATTACTTCCGAAGGACCTTTGAGGGTAAAAGATTTTGAGCAGAAACGAAATCAGGGAAGTGCATGGAGGGTTAAACCTGCCAAACAAGCCTTGGAACTTTTGTTTATGCAAGGGGATTTGATGGTGCCGAAGCGAATCAATTTCCATAAAGTTTTTGACCTTGCCGAACGGGTATTGCCTGATGGGATGGATACCAGCTTGCCCACTCCGGAGGAGCATGCCCGTTTTTTAATTACCCGCTATTTATTGGCAAATGGGATCGGAACCGTATCCGAATTCACTTACTTGAGGAAAAATATAAAAAAAGAAGTGGTACGGGTTCTTGCCGAAATGCTTGCTGCCGGAGAACTTATTCAAGTTCGGGTTGCGGAGGATCTCTATTATGCCTTGCCCGCATCCTTGGAACTACTCAACCAGCCTTTGGCCCGCAGCAAACTCAAAATTCTTTCCCCTTTTGATAATCTGGTTATTCAAAGGAAACGCACACAGGCGCTGTTCGGGTTCGATTATCTTATCGAATGTTATGTCCCTGCAGCCAAACGCCAGTTCGGATATTTCTGTTTGCCCATTTTGTGGGATGGAAAGCTGGTCGCACGAATGGATTGCAAGGCGGATAGAAAAACGTCGGTTTTTCATATGCTGCATCTTGCCCTTGAACCGGACTTCATCAAGCTGGATGCTTTTTTTCAGGCGCTGAAAAAAGAGCTGAACGCATTTCTGCAGTTCAATGAGTGTAACCGGTTGCAAGTGCATAGAACTACGCCCGTGAAGGTGAAGTCGGCATTAGAAGCTGTTTGGACGGCTTGAATCAAGTCATCCAAGAATGGCTTTGGGGAATGATGGGTTTTCCGCGGGGACCGCGGAACTACGGGAGCCGAATTCATTAGTTTTCCGCGGGGACCGCGGAACTACGGGAACCGAATTCATTAGTTTTCCGCGGGGACCGCGGAACTACGGTACTTTTAGGCGACAAAAGTTGAGGTCAGGATTTTGCAATTTTAAATGGAACTTGCGCGATGCCTTTGCCTGCATTCTTGATCACAAATGTTTTGCCGGCATGTTCTTCTGTAAGGGTAGGGCTGATGCCGGTCGTGACGTATAGATCCGTCAAATCAGCTCCGCCAAAGCAACAGGAGGTGGTCTCAACGCAGGGGAAATCAATGCGTTCGAGTACTTGTCCGGCGTCGTCAAATTTAACCACACAGGCCCCGTGGCAAAAGGCAATCCAGATCTTCCCATCCGCGTCGATGCACAGTCCGTCGGGAACTCCCTGAATTTGCTTTTCGGTGTTAAATAGAAGTTTCTCGTTTGAAATTTCTCCGGTCACGGAGTTGTAGTCAAAACGACGAACCTTGTATGAAGGGGTGTCGATATAGGTACAGGTGGATCCATCCGGAGACCAGCCGATGCCGTTGGAATTGGTGACGTTCGGGAAAGCCAAGTGACAGGAAAGGTCATCATCCAAGCGGTAAAGCGATGCGGAACCCGTAACTTTGGTCATGGCAATGGAACCGGCAAACAGACGGCCGTCGGGGGAAACCCCCGCATCATTAAAGCGGTTATCAGGCAGGGTGGATTCAGGATCCACTACCGGAGTGGATTTTCCGGTATCGAGGTCCAGGAAAAATATCCCGTCATCCCCGCCCCAAATCCAGCGTCCATCTTCACAGGGGACGGCAAAACCAATGCGTTGACCGACTTCCCAGATTTTATTTTCCCGGGTTTCGGGGCAGTAACGGACCAGAGCATATCCGGTGATATCCACAGAATAAAACTGATCCTGCCACCAAACCGGGCCTTCACCCCATTTTGAAACGTGAGGGTTTAATATTTCTACATTCATTTTTTTGCTTTTCTTTTTTGAGGGCGGTGGGGTTCAAAAGTTGTACGGCGGCTGCGGTTGCTGGTGCTGGCACGGGTTTGGGATTCATTGTAGAGCACTTCCTGACTCCGGTATGCTTTCCCGCCTTTCTTCGGTTGCAGACGTGTATAAACCCCATCTGCTCCCAATTCACGGGCTTTGACATTGTCTTTAAATCCGGCATTCAGAATGTGCTCCAGTTCTTCCCGGAGAACGGGTTCGTCTACCGGGGTCATCAATTCCACCCGTTTGTCCAGGTTGCGGGTCATCCAGTCGGCACTGGATATAAATACCCGGGGAGTGCCGCCATGATGGAACCAGAAGATACGGGAATGCTCGAGGAAGCGGTCCACAATACTGACCACCCGAATGTTCTCACTCAAGCCTTTGATGCCGGGATGCAGGCAGCATATGCCTCGAACCAATAATTCGATTTTGACCCCGGCGATGGATGCCCGATAGAGCTCCTCAATCATGCGGGTATCCGCGAGAGAGTTGAACTTCGCCCGAATTTGGGCTTTTTCGCCCTGTTTGGCGCGTTCAATTTCACCTTCAATCATTTGGTATAAAGTATTCCGAATGGTTAAGGGTGCGGCGGCGAGCCGGTTAAAAGTCTGGGGCTGACTGAATCCGGTAATGGTGTTGAAAAACATGGTGGCATCCATGCCCAGATCAGGGTCACAGGTTAAATAACTGATGTCGGTATAAAGTTTCGCGGTGCCTTCATTGTAATTGCCCGTGCCCAAATGCAGGTAGCGACGGATACCGCCGGGTTCACGACGAACGATGATCAGCAATTTGGCATGGGTTTTGAATCCTTTGACGCCATAGATCACTTGAACCCCGGCCTGTTCCATGGCCCGGGCCCATTCAATGTTCCGGGCTTCGTCAAAACGGGCTTTGAGTTCCACGATGACCGTAACCGTTTTGCCCCGTTCCGCCGCCCGCATGAGTGCATTAACGATCGGTGAGTTTTTGCTGGTCCGGTAAAGGATTTGTTTGATGGCAATTACCTGGGGATCCTCTGCAGCTTGTTCAATCAGTTTGACTACCGGTTCAAATGAATCGTAAGGATGATGAAAGAGACAGGGTTTGGCCGCAATTTGATCAAACAGCGGTTTTGAGAGGTCGAGTTTGGGGTGATCACAGGGAGGCCATTCCTCCTGACGTAAATGGTCGTAGCCCGGCAGGCCGAAAATACTAAAGTAATCTGCGAAATTCAAGGGGCCTGAAACCCGGTAGATTTCGTGTTCGGTTACCGAAAAGATTCTCCGTAATTGGCGTTCAGCCACCTGGGTGGCGGTATCCAAGAGTTCAATCCGCACGCAATCACTGACTTTGCGTTCGCTGAGAACCGCATCCATCTGGGTGACCAAATCCAGAGCGCCATCTTCACTTACCGCCATATCCGCATTGCGGGTGATACGGAAGGGAACCACTTCGAGGACTTCATCCGAGGGGAAGAATTGCTGGATGTGCATTGCCAGCACATCTTCGACAGGGATGTAGCCGTAGCCATTTTCCACCCGAAGGGAAATAAAGCGGTCAATATCACCCAGAATAGGGAGAATGACTAAACGGGGGGTTCTTTTTTTTCCTTTCGCTTCATCTTTCAGACGGATGAAAAGTTGTAAGGCCAGATTCGGGTAGAAAGGAGTCGGGCCATTCGTATGCACGGCTGCGGGGGTGAGGATGGGGGAGAGTTCCTCCTTAAACAAAGTAAGCAATTGTCTTTTTTGTTCTGCGTTCGCGTTTTCAGGAGTGACGCGGACAATTCCCGCCTCAATCATCGCCGGTTCAATTTCATTTTTGAAACAGGCATATTGTTCTTCCACCAGCTTGCGGGCTTTCTCGGTCGCACCCTTGATTTGTTGGATGGGGGTAAGGCCACTTGGATCTTTTTTGCTGTGTCCGGGAGATTGCAGGAAATGCAGGGATCCCATTCTCACCATAAAAAATTCGTCCAGATTGTTACTGGTGATGGCAATAAATTTGAGGCGCTCCAACAGGGGGTTTTCCTGATCACGAGCTTCTTCAAGAACTCTGGCGTTGAAGTCCAGCCAGCTACTCTCACGGTTAATAAATTTTAAACGGCTCATAATGGTTTATCCTTTCACTAAAATCACATTCATTCCGAACACCTGTTCGAACATTTTCCCTTTCACTTGCAGGGCCGAGTTTTCCAAATGGAGATTGTCTACGCCGGGTACACGGATAAACAGGGTTTCCTCGCGACGCTCGCAAACAATTTTATGAATGCGCCGTCCGCGGGATCTGGCTAAGGCGTCGGCCACCC
>CAKZLZ010000044.1 GCA_937127435.1 uncultured Verrucomicrobiota bacterium
GCCTGTAGCTGGGAGTCAACGGTACCTTTAATATTGCGGGGGGCACGATTCCCTCAGCTATGACGGTGGGTGGTATTGGCCGACTTGAAACCGTCCAGTACGGAAATGGCCAATTTGCAGGAACCCTTGCTCCCGGTGGCGATGGAATTCTGCTTCCGGAAATTGGTACCTTTACTCTGGGTTCGGAGAACGCCAACCGCTCCGGCATTGATTTTCTGTCCGGGTCCACCATGGCATTTGATATAGGAAGCGGCGGGGTGGGGGATAACGACAAAGTTGAAATTGATTTCCACAACGTCCCGAGTCTGGATATTGAATCGGGGGTGACGCTGGCCCTGTTCGGCAGCACGATTCAGGACGGTACCTACACGCTGATCGAAGACATTGGCACTTCCGCCAATATTGAAGGGACCTTTGACTTCATCACTTTTAACGGTGTGGATGTCAGCAGCGACGGCCGGTTTCTGGTGAATTATGGGGTTAACGACATCTCGGTTACGTTGGTCAGCATACCTGAGCTTTCCAGTTTTGCCCTTTTTCTCGGTGCGCTGTCTGCTTGTGTTCTTTTCCTGCGCCGCCGGCGTTGATCGAGTAGAAGTCCCCGCACAATGATGCAGGGATGATGGAGGGCGAATACCCACGGATGGTTGAAAAAACAGCAGATAAATCCTGATTCAAGGTCCTGTTGTTGAAAATTGAGTTATTTTGGCTAATTAATTTAATTTTGTACTTGATACTACGTAGTTTCCTTGTCTATTATCATTTGCTAATTTCGAATCTTTAATGACATGGAGTCAATGATGAAGTCTTCTACCCCATCGGTTTTTACACTACTGCTTATGATATTTTTCGCCAGCAGCGCCTGTTTGCGCGCGGCGGTGATCACGCAAATCAGAAGTCAGGAAGCTGGTACACATTGGAATCAAGCGACGACTGGCGGGAATGACGTTTGGTCTGATGGCAATGCGGCCAGCGGTACCAATGATTATGTGAATAGTGCCTATACCCTGCGGACACCGACTTCTACATCCACCTTCAACGGGAAGTCCCTCACTTTGGAAACCGGGGGGAGTTTGTTGTTAAAACCCAATGGGGCCAACCGGGTGTTCACAGTTGACAATCTGATACTGGACGGGGGAAAGATTATTCATGGACAACCTTCTATCACCAATGTGTATATCGCCGGGGCCATTACCCTGAACTCGGACTCTATTTATGAAGCAACCGGTTCCTCTTATCGCGAGGCGACCATCTCTGCTTCCATCACCGGTAGTAGTATCTTTGATATCACCCTGGGTAACAGTGACCGCTTGGAGATATCCAGTAGTTTTAACAACTTTACCGGCGAGTGGCGGGTGAACCAGTTTGGATCTGAAGATGTAACCTCAAAAGGGTTTGTTGCTTCCGGCGATGGCTCACTGGGCAATGCCAGTGTGTTTATTGATACCCTGGTAAAGTTTGATGCCGATTATGACATCAGCAACCCCACGAAAAGTCTGGTGATGGACGGGGTGATGACCCTGGATCAGGATCACACCTTCGGTTCGGTAAGTATTGCAGGCAATGCGCTGGCGGCAGGGACATACTCGTTTGCAGATTTAAACAGCAGTTATGACACAAACTTTGCGGATGGCGGTACTGGGAGTATCACGGTGGTGCCGGAACCCGGATCTCTGGCTTTGTTGGTCGTCGCTATGGCAGGCTTCTTGGCTTTGACACGCCGCCGGAAATAAGAATTTTCCGCCCTTCTTCTCTCGAAAATATTGAAGGGCTGTGTGAATAACCGGGTGGAGCGAACCCCATTCGCTCATTCTTAATTTAATTGGATTTTTTTAAATTGAGTTGGTCAGGTAGTTGGTCTACTATTTGATCATGAAAAAGTATAATGTCAGTGAAGCCAAGGCAAAATTTTCTGCTGTGATGGAGGCCGTGGAGTCGGGTGAGTATGTAACTTTGTGCAAACGCAATAAGGTCATTGCCACGCTGGTTCCCTGCGGGACGTCTTCGAAGCCTGTCAAACACTGCACGAAAATCGGCTGGGCAAAAAGTCAGGTAAAGATTCTGGGGGACATTGAAAAACCGGCGATACCTGAATCCGATTGGGAGATGCTGCAATGACCAAACTGCTGTTGGATACCTGTGCAATTTTGTTTTTGAGTGTGGATGATGCAAGGGTCACGGCGGATGTCAGGCGGGTTTTTACGGAATGTGAAGAAGTGTATGTCTCCGCCATCACCGTGGCGGAATTGGCTTGTTTGAGTCGAAGGGGAAGGATTGATTTGGGGATGCATTGGAAACCTTGGTTTCGAAACGCGGTGAAGCTGAATCAATGGCAGGTGTTGCCCGTCACTTGGGAGGTGATGGAAGAGGCCTATTCACTGCCGGATACTTTTCATGCGGACCCGGTAGACCGGATCTTCGTTGCCACTTCACGGATACACAAAATCCCTTTGCTCACCCCGGATCGGAAAATTTTGGCGTACCCGCATGTGGAGGCATTTTGGGACGGGGATTGAAAATACTGAACGCTCTATTTTAATTAGGGTATTCATTTGTACCCGAATGCTTTTGCCAATCCCGGTTTTCTGTTTTAAGTCGTTTGCATGCTATCAGCGGCTTTAAAACGACATTTTGGATTTGACCGGTTCCGCGAGGGACAGGAGGAGGCGGTGCAGTCGGTTTTAGACGGCAAAGATGTGGTGGTGGTCATGCCGACCGGTTCAGGAAAATCCCTTTGTTTTCAATTGCCGGCCATGGAGCTGCCGGGGGTGACGTTGGTGATATCGCCGTTGATTGCGTTGATGAAAGATCAGGTGGACAGTTTGAACCGCTTTGGGCTGCCGGTTACCTTTATCAATTCGACTTTGCATCCCCGGGAAATGGAAGAACGGCTGGCACAGGTGCGGGCAGGGGAAATTAAACTGCTGTATTTGGCGCCGGAACGGTTGAAAGATCCGCGTTTTCTGAAACTGCTGGATCAGATCGACATGTCGATGCTGGCGGTGGATGAAGCGCATTGTGTGTCCCAGTGGGGGCACGATTTTCGTCCGGATTATTTGCATTTACATAAAATCACTTCCCGTTTTCCGGATGCGAGGGTGATGGCATTGACTGCGACCGCGACGGGAAAAGTGCGGGACGATATTGTGGAGCATTTGGGCTTGGGAAAAAGGGGGCGCGCCAAACCTGAAGTATTTGTACATGGTTTTATTCGTCCGAATCTGCACATCGGAGTGACCCGTTGCTCCACCCATGAAGTGAAGCTGGGGCGGGTATTGGATGTCATGGAAAAATGGAAGACCGGGATCATCTACTGTTCCACCCGCAAACAGGCGGAACGGGTGGTGGTGAAGTTGGCCGGAAAAAACCATGATGTTACGCTCTATCATGCGGGTTTACCGGACAAGGAGCGGACCAGAATACAGAATCAGTTTATTACCGGTCAGGCCAATGTGGTGGTGGCCACCAATGCTTTTGGCATGGGGGTGGATCGTTCGGATGTGCGCTTTGTGTTGCATTGGGACGTTCCCGGGAGCATGGAGGCTTATTATCAGGAAATTGGCCGGGCGGGTCGGGATGAAGCACAATCCTGGTGTGAACTGTTGTATAATTTTGCGGATGTGCGGACCCAGGAATTTTTTCTGGAGGGGGGCAATCCGAGCAAAGAAACCATTCTTGAATTGTTGTCCTTTTACCGCCGGCGTTGCTTGAAGCATCCGATGTCTTTTTCCGTGGATCTTATCAAAGGGGATCTTACGACCACCAACAACCCCATGGCCATTCGAACCGCCACTTGGATTTTGGAAAGAGCGGAGTGTGTGCAACGGGAGGACGACCCCGGTTCACGAAGCCAAGCGGTATTGGCTTATGAGAAAATCAACGAACGCAAGTTGGCGGAACAGTTGATGAAAGCCGAGGCGAAAGCGGCCCGGGACCGAATCAAGCTGGATGCGATCTTGGATTATGCAAACCGGACGGAATGCCGTCACAAACAGATTCTGGAATATTTTGGTGACAGTACGGATTTGGGGGAAAGCTGTGAAGCCTGTGACCGGTGTGAATCGGGCGACAGGCCGGTACCTGAGATCTTTCCTGAAGAAAATTGGGTGGCGGTGCAGAAAATTCTGTCGGCAGTGGCCAGGTTGGACGGACAGTTTGGACGGGCGCGCATTGCGGAGTTGTTGAAGGGCTCCAAAACCAAAGGGATTAAAGAAGCGCACCTGGAAGGGCACCGTTGCCATGGATTATTAAAGGAATGGACATTGGCGTCGATCGTCTCGGCCATCGATGAGTTGCTGCAGGATGGATGTTTGGGACAGACCGGACGGGAGTATCCGACTTTGGAGATCACCCCGCGGGGGAAAGAGGCGATGTTCCGCAAAGTGCAGCCCCGGGTGGAATTCGCGGCCGCAACTCCGGCGGCGGAGGATCTGGATTTAGATGAGGATTTACTCGAAGCCCTAAAAAGTTGGCGGATGAAGCGGTGCCGGATTGCGCACCTGAAACCGTTTCATGTTTTAAGTAACAAAACGCTTGAAGCGCTGGCGGCTCGAAAGCCTACCAGTGAAACTGAGTTGTTGGCGGTGCCGGGTATCGGTCCTTCAAAGATGCAGAAGTACGGGGCGGATTTGTTGAAGATGATGAAAGCGGCGAGCTGCTAAATTTTCTTACTGCCAATCTACACTCATCAGGCGCTAATTTTTTTAGGTTGTGCAACAAGACAGGGGAATAAGCGAAAAATTTGTGTAGATTAGCGGAATAATACCGGAACCTTGCAAATCACATTTTTCATCTTCATACTACCATAATGAAAACTTTGTGTGTCTTCCTGTTCTTGGGAGTTTGTCATTCGCTTTCGGCCCAAACCCGGACCTTCCATTTGCCGGATTTGAATCGTCGGGAGTCCCAGGTTTTTCCGGTGGGTGCAAGTGCGAGGCCTACGGATCCGCTGTTGATGGCTTTGGGCAATCCTCAAACCCGGGCGCAGGCCATTCGGCAATACAAGAGTCTCGGTGCAGATGCGGTTCCGGATCTGGTAAAGCATTTGCAGGATTCCAATACCGGGGTTCGGCTGCTGGCGATGTCGGCGATGCAATATGCCTGGACTGAAGGTACTGAAACGGCGGTTTTGCCATTTTTGAAATCCACCAGCGATGCGGAGGCTAAATCCGCTTGGTTCCTGTTAAAACAAAAAATGGACCCGGACCAGTTGGATGCCTGGGTGCTGGATAATCTGTACGAAATAAATCCAGACAGGTTGGTGGATATTCTCGGAATTTTAGAGAGTGACCGGCCTGATCCGGCCCGCATGTTAGAGCTGTTAAGCCGTCCCCGTTGTTGGCGGCCGGCATTGCCTTTTCTTCCCCGTTACACCGCCCCAGAATTTCAACCTTTTACCCGCTATATTGCGGGCCAGGCGGATGGAGAATGGCTCGTGCGTGCGATCGCTTCATTGATTCAGCAAGGGGATCGGGATCCGCAGGTGATGCAACAGATGGAGGTTTTCTTCGGCCATGAAGATCCACGGGTGCGGGAGATGTCGGCGGAGTACTACCGGTGGCATGGAGGAAAATCATGCTTGCCCCTTTTGGCAAAAGGTTTGGAGAGTGAGCGCGATTCTTTTGCCCGTGCAAGTATAGAGGAAGCGGTTCGAATCATTTCGTTGAGGGAAGAATCAGATTTTCCGGCACCGCTACAACCGATGGAGCCGGCAGTGAAGTATGCGGAGGGTTTTCGTTCAGAAGCGCCGGCGCTATCAAAGGAGCGAATCCGCAGCTTGCGGAAAGCGATGGGATATGTGGATCAGGGTGCCCGGAGCACAGCAGGGGAGCCGCCATGGATCTTGATGTCTCCGGTACGCAACTTTCTCACCGACAACGACAGCTGGGGGCTGATTGTCAAGGAAGGGGACGGGCCGTTTTCGGGTTCGGTGCACTTGGCCCGGGATGTGAGTTGGGGAGAGGACATGGCATCCGTATTGGCGATTGCACCCGGGATCGTAAAGCGGGTGCAAATTGGCAGGGAAAGTTGGGGTGGACTGATCGTGATTGAGCACGAGGCGCCCAGCGGAAAGAAATTCTGCAGTTTATATGGGCATTTGGGACCCTTAATTACGGTGGACAAAGGGGATGAAGTAAAGGCCGGAACCAAATTGGGCGGATTGGGGCGGAGCTTTACGGCTGAAAACGGTGGGTACCTGTCCCATCTTCATTTCAGTATTTATGATGCACCGTACGGTTTTGGGAGCTGGGTAAATGGATATATGAACCCCGATGATTTTGAGCGGGGGGAGCATAAGTGGATTGACCCCTATGTTTTGTATCAGCCCTCCCAAAGATAATCGACCGCTTCTCCGGCGTCTAAAGATCCCTTTTGGGCTTGAGGATACCCGAAAAGAAAGGCTTATGTAAGGCATGAAAACCTCCTTACGTTTTTTAAAAATTTTCTTTAGGTCCATGGGGGCCCTGGCCCCGATTTGGCTTTTTTTAATTACGGTGATTTTTATTCTGGGAGCAACCATTGCCCATTTGGAGAAATTACCGAGAGGGGATGGCATCTATTTTGCCTGGGTGACGGCCTTCACTGTGGGGTATGGGGATATTGTCCCCGGGGGACCGCTGACCCGTACGTTGGCTCTGGCCATTGCGCTGACGGGAATGATTTTTACCGGACTATGGGTTGCGGTCGCGGTGAATTCCGTGAAAAGCGCTCTGAGTCATGACTTTTGGCGCAAAGACGACTAAACCGGAACCTTCAGTCGCCGGAAAACGCTTTGTCGTAATGGACGATACCTTTTGCCATTTCACCCTTAAATGCGCGTGCCATAAAGAAAGGTGCGGGAGCACCGGAGAGGATTAAATTCCCGCAGGTTTCGAATCCGAAGCGTTCATAGAAACCGGGTTCACCTAATACGACGCAACCGGAAACGCCCCGGGATTTCATTTCATTCAAGCCGGCTTCAATGAGTTGGCGGCCAATGCCCATGCGTTGTAAGCGGGGATTGACCGACATGGGGCCCAGACCAATCCAGTCCTTCAGACCTTCGGGTGACCCGTCATCAATTTCCACAGGTGAAAATGCTATTTGGCCGACCAGTTCGCCTGCTTCATCGATGGCCACCAGGGAAAGCAAAAGTTTTCCGCTGGTGCGGAGATTCTGAAGAATCCACGTTTCATCCTGTTTGCTATGCGCATCAAAAGCAAAAGCGAGATTGAGCAAATCATCAATGGCTTCGATGTCGTTTTCAGTTTCGGGTCTCAGGGTAATTTTCACGCTCTCCCTATGCGAAATCAATACCAGCATGACCAGCTAATAATTCTGGGGATGCCATCAATTCCCGTTTTCCCACTTGTAATATGGTCACTATACAGGCAAATAGAAAGCCTCTATCGTCTTTTATGAGGTCCTCTATGAAATCCACCGTTTTTATTCTGCCATTTCTCAGTATTTCCCTGCTCTCCGTTTCCTGCAGAAAGCCGAATGAATTTCAGCCGCCCCCGCCGCCGGAAGTGACAGTTGAGAATCCGGAAGTGAAGGATGTGGTACTCTACGACAGCTTCCCCGGACTGGTGGATGCCCGTGAATCGGTTACCTTGGTTGCCCGGGTAAACGGATTTTTGGAAGAAGTACATTTTACTGACGGCGCGACCGTAAAGAAAGGGGACTTGTTGTTTACGATTGAGCAGGAAGGTTATATCGCATCTTTGAATGCGGCCAAAGCCACCTTGGCCCAGGCCGAAGCGGGATTGAGTTTGGCCAAGGCCTCTTTAAGCCGGAAAGAAAAGGCCTTTGAAAGTCAGGCGGTTTCCGAATTGGACGTGTTAACCGCCAAAGCGGATGTGCAGGCGGCCTCCGCGGCCGTACAGGCTGCCGCTTCTGTGGTGGAAGGGGCTGAATTGAATTTGTCCTACACCAAAATTATGGCCCCAATGAGCGGAGTGATTTCACGGAAATATGTGAGTGAAGGAAATTTGGTGGGGCCGGGTGCATTGTCCGAGTTGGCGCTGCTGTTGTCTGTTGAAAAAGCCAATGTGTACTTTAGCGCGGATGAACGGCGATTGATTCCCAATATGCGGTTGTTGGAACAAAATCCTCAAAAGGCAAAAGATCTGATGTCCGATGTGAAATTGGCTTTGGCGGACGGGGAAGATTATGCCTTGGTGGGTCAAATAGATTATATGGACAACAGTCTGGACACCCAGACAGGCACCCTGCAGGTGCGGGCCGTATTTGAAAATCCTCAAGGACTGTTGGTGCAGGGCATGTTTGCCAAAGTGAAAATTCCCAAAGAGACTGAAGGTGCAATTCTTATTCCTGAAGTTGCGGTTCAGCGCGATATGGTGGGTGCTTTTGTTTATACCTTAACTGCTGAAGACAAGGTAGAGAGTTCTTACATCGAGTTGGGAGATCTTTATGGACAACAGCGAATTGTTAAAGATGGATTGGGGGCCTCAGCCAGGGTGGTGGTGATGGGGATCCAGCGGGTCCGCCCCGGCGCGAAAGTAACCGTCACCGGTGCACCCAAAGGGGAATAAGTCATGTTTAGCCATTTCTTTATCCGCCGCCCCATTTTCGCAGGGGTTATCTCGATTGTCATTGTCATCCTCGGGGTGCTGTCCCTGCTTTCGCTGCCGGTGGCCCGCTACCCTGAAATTTCCCCGCCGACGATCACGGTTTCCGCTTTGTATCCGGGTGCGGATGCGCAAACGGTCGCCGATACCGTGGCCACCCCGATTGAGCAGGAGGTGAACGGGGTGGAGAACATGCTGTACATGAACAGTGTTTGCGGAAATGACGGCTCTTACTCTCTCACGGTGACGTTTTCTTCTGAAACCGATTTGGATACCGCGAATGTATTGACCCAGAACCGGGTATCCTCCGCGATTGCGAATCTTCCCCAGGAAGCCCAGCGCATGGGGGTGACGGTGAAGAAAAAATCCACAGACGCCAACCTCTACCTTTCTCTGTACAGTCCGGATAATTCTTTGGACGGTCTATTTCTCTCCAATTATGCGAACATGCAGTTACGGGACGAATTGGCCCGTTCCCCGGGCGTCGGGGAAGTGCTTAGTTACGGAGTGGGGGACTACAGTATGCGGATTTGGCTGAATCCCGAAGCGATGCGGGTACGGAAAGTCAGTGTGAGCGATGTCATGAATGCGGTACGGGATCAAAATGTGCAGGTGGCTGCCGGTAAAGTCGGGGAACCCCCGGTACCGAACGGTCAGGCCAATACTTTTTCGATCATGGTGCAGGGCCGCCTGGAAGATGTGGAAGGATTTAAGAATATTGTGGTGCGCGCCAATGATCAAGGGGATGTATTGCGGCTCGGGGACATTAGTGAAATTGAATTGGGTTCCAGTGCCTACAATATTACTTCTTCTTATATGGGCAAAGAATCGGCGACCCTGGTGATTTATCAAATCCCCGGAGCGAACGCTTTGGAAGTGGTGGAAGGGGTGAAATCCCGGCTTGCCACTCTGGAGAAATCTTTCCCTGACGGACTCGCGTATGAAGTTGTTTATGACAATACAGATGTGATTAAAGCCTCGATCCGGCAGGTGGTGTCAAATTTATTTATGACCCTGGCGCTGGTGGTATTCACGGTTTATTTGTTTCTGCAGAATTTCCGTGCCACAATTATTCCTTCAGTTACCATCCCGGTTTCACTGGTCGGTACTTTCGGGGCCATGGCGGCCATGGGGTATTCTATCAACCAATTCACCCTGTTTGGATTGGTGTTGGTGATCGGGATTGTGGTGGATGATGCGATTGTGGTGGTGGAGAATTGTACCCGTCTGTTGGATGAGGGCAAATCACCCAAAGACGCGGCCATGGAAACCATGACCGAAGTATCCGGTCCGGTCATTGCAACTACGTTGGTGTTGTTGGCGGTGTTTGTGCCCACGACCATGATGGGGGGAATTATCGGGACGCTGTTTAAACAGTTTGCGGTGACTATTTCCATTGCCACGGTTTTCAGTTCGATTAATGCGCTGACCTTGAGTCCGGCCCTTTGCGGTGTGCTTCTTAAACCCAGTAGCGGTCCCACCAAAAATCCTTTCTTTAAGATGTTCAACCGTGCGGTGGACAATGGGCGGAGCGGATGTACCAAGTTGGTGCGGGTGGCGATCCGACGGGTGGCCATCGGTACCTTGCTGTTTGTGGGAATGGTGGCCTTGGCCATGTTCGGATTCGGGCAACTTTCCTCAGGGTTTGTTCCGCAGGAGGACGAAGGGTATTGTATCGTAAACTTATCCTTACCCGATGCCTCATCCCAGGAACGGATGGTTGAATTCTCAAAGAATGCGGAGAAAGTTGTCGGGGATATTGCGGGTGTAAAAAATTACATTACCATTACCGGATATTCTATTTTGGATAACGTCGCCATTCCGAATGCCGGTTTTATGATTGTGGTATTTGATGACTGGTCTGATCGCACCCCCGAAGAACATCAAACTTTTATCCTTCAACAATTGAATCAGCGCTTCGGCCGCATTCAGGACGGGGTGGCGATGGCTTTTCCCGTACCTTCTCTTCCGGGAGTGGGCTTGACTGCGGGTATTTCCTTTATGTTGCAGGACCGGGGAGGCGTGGGGATGGAAACCCTGCAAACCACCGGTGCGGATTTTATTACCGATGCAAACAGCCAGTCAGGATTAACAGCCATGTACAGTCCTTTCCGCGGGGCGGTGCCACAATTAAAAGTAAATGTCGATCGGGATCAGGTACTCACCAAAGGCTTGCCCCTGGGCTCCGTGTTCGATGCCATGCAAACCTTTTTAGGTTCGTCCTACATCAATGACATCACATTGTTTAACCGTTCGTTTCAAGTGAAAGCCCAGGCGGACCGGCGCTTCCGTACCAAGCCGGAAGATATCCTCAGTCTGGAAGTCCGGCATCCGAACGGAAGCAGTATTCCGATTAGTGCTTTGGCATCCATTGACGAAGTGGTTGGTCCGCAAAGCATCACCCGTTTTAATCAGTACCCTTCGATGAAAATTCTGGGGCAACCCAGTGCCGGCTTCAGTACCGGGGATGCGATGGAAATCGTAGAGGATATGGCCACCCGAAAATTAAGTGCCTCTTATGGGTATGAGTGGGTGGATCTTTCATACCAGGAGAAACTTGCGACCGGCTCCACCTCTGCCATTTTCGTGCTTTCAATCATTCTGGTTTATCTGGTTCTGTCGGCCCAATACGAAAGTTGGTCCCTGCCGATCAGTGTGTGTTTGTCTGTTCCAACCGCGCTTTTAGGTGCGGTCGTGGGGATTCTCGCCCGGGGATATGATAACAATGTATATACCCAGGTAGGGATTGTGTTGCTGATTGGTTTGGCGACCAAGACCGCGATTCTGCTGGTGGAATTTGCCAATGTGCAACGTCAGGAAGGTATGACGCTCACCGATGCGGCCGCCAAAGCGGTGGACCTTCGTCTGCGGGCGGTATTGATGACGGCCTTCTCCTTTATTCTCGGGGTATTGCCGCTTCTCTTCTCCACCGGTGCCGGTTCTGAAAGTCAAAAAGTGATCGGTACCACGGTATTTTCCGGAATGGTGGCTTCGACTTTTATCAGTTTGATTGCGATTCCGATGTTATATTTTCTGGTGGCCCGCCTGAGCGGTGAAAAGGATGAATTTACCGCCAAGGATGAGGAATCCCGGGAGGTGAAAGCATGAAAAATCGATTCACATTTTCTCTGGTTGCCGCCGGTTTTGCTTTAACCGGTTGCCGCAGCCCTGATATCGAATCCGTACTTCCTGAAATGGCCCCGCCGGAAGCATGGGCGACTCAACTCAACTCAGACGAAAAACTGGCGTCTGATAAGTTGGCGGTTTGGTGGACACAGTTTGATGACGAGATCCTTTGGCGGCTGGTGCAGCGCTCTCTGGATGAAAACTTGAATCTCCAAGTGGCTGCGGCCAGAGTGGAAGAGTCCCTTGCATTGCGCGGGATTGCCGCCGGTGAACGGGTGCCCATGGTGAATGGAAGTGCAGGTGTATTTGATATCGACCAAAGTCTTCTGGAGGGAGGTGCCAGTTATACCGGTTACAGTGTGGGTTTTGATGCAAGCTGGGAACTGGATTTATGGGGAAGGATTCAAAAAACCGTAGACGCTGCGGATGCCAATGTGCAAGCCTCGGTTGAAGATCTGCGCGGGGTCCGCTCCCTGATCGCATCCCAGGTGGTTTCTGGATATATCACCTTACGCGAATTGCAGTTGCGTCAGAAATTGGCCATCGGCAATATTGAACGTCAACGGGAAACGCTCAAACTTACGCAGGGCCGTTTTGAATCGGGGCTGGTGCCCCAGCTGGATGTAAATCAGGCGGTACAAAATCTTTCAGGAACGGAAGCGGCACTGCCCGTATTGCGTCAACAGGAAAAAGAAGCCCTGCGTGCCCTGGAAGTTCTCGCGGGTTACGCACCCGGTGCGCTGGAAGAGTTACTGAATAAGGATCAGGATGTTCCAATTGCGGAGCAGGCCAAGTTGATGGATGTTCCTGCAAATGTATTGCGCCGGCGTCCGGATATCCGGGCGGCAGAACAACGATTGTATGCCGCGGCATTAAGGGTGGGGGTTGCACAGGCGGATCTTTATCCCCGGATTTCTCTCTCGGGAACTTTTGCCTGGCAATCCGATGAAACCGGAAATCTTTTTGACAGCAGTTCGATTTCTTCCAGTTTCGGGCCCAGTATCTTCTTACCAATCTTTCAGGGCGGACGCCTGCGCTCTCAGGTAGATGCGGCGGAAGCCCAGGCTTTGCAGATAGAGTTAACCTACAAACAAACGGTATTGGAAGCCCTGCAGGAAGTGGAGAATTCCTTGTATGCCTATCAACAGGAAAAAATCCGTCTCGAAAAACTGAATGAAGGGGTGGTGGCAGGCGAAGCCACGGTGGTACAGGTGCGCAGCTTGTATGAAAACGGATTGGTGACCTTTCTGAATGTATTGGATGCGGAGAGAAATTTAGCTTCCTTGCAGGATTCCGCGGCCGCAAGTCTGGGGCAAAGCTCCCGAAACCTGGTCAGTGTCTACCAGGCATTTGGCGGCGGTTGGGAGGCCCCGGATTTTAAAGCCCCTGAAAAAGTGGTGGAACAAAGCCGTACGGAATTGAGCGAGAATGAAGCGGAATTGTTTGTCGTCTCGAAAGAGGACGGATTGTTAACTTTGAAAGTTGAAGCCTATTTGAGTTTTGACCGGGTGGACGAAGCCAGTCAGGGGATGGCCACACAAATCGAAGTCAAGGTTTCCGATTCAAATGTACTTCCGGATCTCATGCCCGGAGAAAGGGTAAGGCTGAGTTGGACGGAAATTCAAGTGGTCGAGGCGGACCGGAGCTTTTTCGAGGCGAAGGTGTCTGAAGCGGAACGTCTGAGTCCTGCGAGTCCCTGAACACGGGACTCGGAATTTTCTCGGCAGAGCTTCCGATTTTTAGCATAGAAGGCCCATGAAATCATTTTTTGGAAACGATCAGGTGTTGGGTGTGCTCGGTGCCGGCCAATTGGGAAAAATGCTGGCCACCGCTGCCGCCCCCTGGGATTTAAATTTACATATGCTGGATCCCACGGCGGGAGCACCTTCTGCGCATCTTTGTTCAAACTTTGTGCAAGGAGACTTCCGCGACAAACAAACCGTCCTCGATTTCGGGAAAAACTGTGATCTGGTCACCATTGAAATCGAACAGGTGAATGTGGAAGCGCTGGAAGAACTGGAAGCCGCCGGAAAGGTGGTGCATCCCTGTCCCCGCGCATTAAAAATCATTCAGGATAAGGGACTGCAAAAACAATTTTTTGCCGATCAGGGTTTGCCCAGTTCATCCTTTGCGCTGTTTGAAAATGCGGAGGCCGTGAAGGCGGCGGGTTTAAAATTCCCTTGTGTACAGAAAGTGCGCACCGAAGGATATGATGGCCGCGGCGTAAAAATTTTACGAAGTGAAGCGGATTTGGATGACCTGTTGCAGGGGCCCTGCCTGGTAGAAGATGCGGTAGACGTGGAAACTGAAATTGCGGTGATTGCGGTGCGGAATGCTTCCGGCGAAGTGGTGAGTTTTGACCCGGTGGAGATGAGTTTCCATCCCACGGCCAATCTGGTGGAATTCCTGGCCGCCCCCGCCCGGATCTCTCCGGAACGGGCTGCGGAAGCCAAAGCCCTGGCCGAAAAAACCATTGTGGCTTTTGATCTTTGTGGAATTCTGGCGGTGGAAATGTTTGTGAATCCACAAGGGGAGATCCTGCTTAATGAAGTGGCACCCCGACCGCACAACAGTGGGCATCACAGCATTGAAGCCTGTGTGAGTTCTCAATATCAACAACACCTGCGCGGAATTTTAGATTTGCCTTTGGGTGACTGCTCCCTGCGGCAGCCGGCGGTGATGATCAACATTCTGGGAGAAGAAGGGAAAAGCGGTCCGGTCGTGTATGAAGGGGTGGAGGAGGTTTTGAAAACGCCAGGTGCGCATCTGCATTTGTACGGCAAACACGAAACCCGTCCTTTCCGGAAAATGGGTCATCTTACCGTCTGTCATGATGACTTGGAACGTGCTATTACATTGGTTCGTGCCTTGCAGGCAGATTTCAAGGCGACTTGTTAGGGTGTGATGTAGAACTGTGAAATATATATTGTTTCCTGTTTTTAAAATGACATCGTATATGCTATCATAATCTTGTGAAGGTTGTTGTGGATACCAATGTTTTTATTTCTGCTTTATCCAGTAAAACAGGAAGCAACCGGCAAGTACTGCGTGCTTGTCTTGAAAAGCGTGTGTCGCCGGTAATCGGATCTGCTCTTTTTCATGAAATGGAAGACCTTATGAAAAGGTCGGCATTTTTAAAACGATGCCCGTTATCTGTTGATGAGCAAAATAAAATATTTGCGGCATATCTATCGAGCTGCGAATGGGTAAATATCCATTTCCTGTGGCGACCAAATCTTAAAGATGAAGCAGACAATCATTTAATAGAATTGGCAATTGCAGGCAATGCACAGGTATTGATTACAAACAATATAAAAGATTTAAAATCGGGCGAATTAATTTTTCCATCCCTTAAGATCGTTACACCCTCTAAATTTCTGAGGCAATTATTATGACTACACTCACATTACGGCTTCCGGATGATAAAGCAGAAAGACTTCGAAGTTTGGCCAAGCACAAAGGGCTTAGTGTAAATAAACTCTTTGAAGAGTTCTCAAATCGTGCAGTTGCGGAGTTTGATTCGGAAATACGTTTTCGGGAATTCGTCCGCCGCGCCAATATTGAAGAAGGTCTCGCATTATTGAACAAGCTGGACGATTCATTCGATAAATAAAATCCAATAAGGTTAAAAATATGAAATCAGCTAAGGTCGCAATTATTATGGGCTCCGACTCCGACCTTCGGGTCATGGGGGAAGCCGCAGAATTTTTAGAGTCCATGGAGGTGCCGGTGGAAGTTACGGTAGTTTCTGCACACCGGACACCCGCGCGTTTGTTTGACTACGCCATGTCCGCGGAAAACCGGGGCATCGAAGTGATCATTGCCGGTGCAGGCGGTGCGGCGCATCTGCCGGGAATGGTGGCGGCGATTTCTCCGCTTCCCGTGATCGGGGTGCCGATTAAATCGCGTAACTCTATCGATGGCTGGGACAGTATGCTTTCCATTTTGCAAATGCCCGCAGGCGTGCCGGTGGCCACAGTGGCGGTGGACGGCGCAAAGAATGCCGGCATTTTGGCAACTCAGATTTTGTCGGTCGCCGATCCGTCATTGCGCAAAAAAGTCAAAGTCTACAAAGAAGAATTAAACCAGCAGGTTTTAGACAAGGTAGAGCGCTTGGACAAAGAGGGTTGGAAGGCGTAGTCCACGCACTCCGTGCGTGGAAATGAAACAAGAGCCCAAGCCTCGATTTCCACGCTCGGAGATCGTGGACTACGTCTGTAAGTGGAAATGAAACCAGAGCCCCCGCCCGGATTTCCACGCTCGGAGATCGTGGACGACGTCTGTAAGTGGAAATGAAACAAGAGCCCAAGCCTCGATTTCCACGCTCGGAGATCGTGGACTACGTCTGTGCGTGGAAATGAAACAAGAACCCAAGCCCGGATTTCCACGCTCGGAGATCGTGGACTACTTCTGTAAGTGGAAATGAAACCAGAGCCCACGCCCAGATTTCCACGCTCGGAGATCGTGGACGACGTCTGTGGGAGGAAATGAAACAAGAACCCACGCCCGGATTTCCACGCTCGGAGATCGTGGACGACGTTTACTCTCCTTCCAGCTCCCGGGTGATTTCGGAGAATTTTTGTTGGAGAGCATCACTGTTGAGGGGAACCAAAGCGGGGAGGTGCATGTTGCGGAGGGCGCTGAGATCTTTGACGGCCGACTGCATTTCCGCGGCCAGGGTGGCGGCGATATTGATGGTCTGGTACGCGTTCATGGCGACTTTAAATCTTTGATCCAGCGCTTTTTGACCTTCGTAGACTTGGTCGCGCACATTTTGTAAATGTTCGCGGTATAGGACCAGTGCGTCTGCGGTGACTTCCTGGGTGTTTAAACTGGATTGAAGCAGGCCCTGATGTTCAGGATCACTGAATCGAATCAGGTCTTTGGTTTCCTTCATCAGTGCATCATTTTGTTTTTCCAGTTCCCCGATACGGTCCAGATAAAGATGATCAATCCGGTCCAGTACCCGTTCGTGGGCGTAGCGCATGGTATGAATCAGCGTGACATGAATTCCGTAATAGCGACGGGCGGCTTCGGGATCGTCGGGACTTTGCATGACCAATTCTTCCAACTGGTTGTTCAGCAGACGAACGTTATCAAACACTGCGCTGAGATCCATCATGTCGGAACCGGAAATAGAACTGAGGTAAAAGCGCACCTGCTCCCCGGATAATTTTAAGCCCATATTTTGATAGGCCTCCATCATCAGGTCTATTTGTGCTTCCTGTTGGTCTTTCAGATTTTGGATATCCGTTTCCCGGGCCGCGATCTCCTCGAGATATTCTTCCCGGGTTTTTTTATAAAATTCCAATGGGGATTTTTCTTCATCCGCAGACAGGGTGGCTTCACGAAGTTCGCGGACTTCTGTTCTCCTCCGGTCGATGCGGTCTCCCAGGGCCCGATAGGTTTCGCGTGCTTCGGTGAGGCCGGAGACCTCCATCACTTTCAGCACGTCATCCAGCAGTTTGTTGATTTCCCTATCGAGATCTTTTTGATCCCGTCCAATCCATTTGGATTTCGGGAGATCTCCGCGGGTGGCCTCCAGATCAATGACTTCCAGTAAAGGTTCCCTGCTTTCTTTCCAAAGCGCTTGTGGGGATTCTTCTGCGCGCGGGGTCGCGGGCGTTAATAGACATGCGCATAACAGAAGGTGGGGCGTTTTCATTCGCAGAGTATAGGGGAAGGCCAAGGAAATGAAAAGCCTTGGTCACCCCCGTGTTTTTAGGCGAACAGATCGCAGATTTCCACCCACTCACAGTCGGGGTCGGCAGAAATGCCGGCAATGCAGGCGTCAAAATCCTTCCACATTTCTTCGGTGATCAATTCATAAGAATGTCCCCAGAAATAAAAGACGCCGCCCGAGGTTTTGGCTTTCTCAAACTTTTCCCGGAAGTCGGTGGCATTAAATTTGCAGGTCGGGTGGAATGCAAAGGGGCCTTCGGGTGCGGGCAGGGTGGGGAGGGCATTTTTGACGGTGCGGCCATAAACATGTCCTTCCTCTTTTAACAATTCTTTCACCGCATCGTTATAGGTGCCGAATGGATAAGCAAAGCCGTCGATCGGTTGTTGAAAGATATCCTGGAGTTGTTTCCGGTTTTCGGAAATTTCGTAACGCGCTTCCTCCACAGGTATGGCTTCCAGGTGTGGATGGTTGAGGCTGTGATTTGCGATGGTAAACCCTTCGTAAACGGAAACCAGTTCGTCTCCACCCAGGGCGGTGACCTGGGTGCCTTTATATTCCCAACCGGGTTTCCGTTGTGGACTGTGACGGGCCGCATTCAAATTAAAGGTCGCGGTCGCATTATATTTGCGAAGGATTTCTATGAGGCGAATGTCCGCAGTAATGCCATCATCCCAACATTGTACAACTTTCATAATTTTTCCTTTATAAAAAGACCGTGCACGGTTTCCCAATGCACGGTGAAGATTTTTGTTTCAAAATGTGAATTACATTTCGTCAGCGGCTTCGTCAGCGGCTTCTTCAACTTCTTCGGCCACTTCTTCAGCAACTTCTTCAACTTCTTCAGCTGTTTCTTCATCAACAACTACCACTTCTTCATCAACAACCGTTTCTTCTGCGGGCTGACTGCAAGCGGTAAAAAAGCCAAGTCCAACTGCCATAAGTGCAAGTAATAATTTTTTCATAAGTTCGATCTCCTCGAGTTTGGGTTAAGATGCGACTGTAGTGTGCAAAAGCATGACTTCAAACTATAATTACAGTTTTTGTGAAATATTTCACAGGTCACCGGGGCGATAGTTTGTAGAATTTCAGCCCCTTATGCATGTAGGGTTTTTGTGGAAGGGTGATGATGGATCCTTTCTCGGCATGTTTCACAGATTGCCCGTCCTGTTCTATTCCTTCGGGGTTGATTTCCAGGAATCCCAATTCGGGACTTTCGATGAAAATTTTTGTCCCTTCGCTCAGGTCTTCGGATTCCAGTCTCACCGTCACATGTTTGCCGTCGGGATCCATATTGATAATTTGCCCCACATAGTCTTTCCGGTGGGTGGACTGGTTCCCGGGATCCGTCGTCCAGGTGCCCATGGGTTTTCCCATATAAAAACCTTCGGAAAATCCGCGGTTGTAGACCTTTTTCAGCTCTGCCATCCCTTCAGATTTCATTTGTTCGAAATCTTCGGCAAAGGAGGGGGTATGTTGCTTTTCCTGATAGGTATCCAAAGCTTTGCGGTAAACGGAAATGACGGTATGTACGTAATCCGGGCTGCGGTTCCGGCCTTCAATTTTTATGGAATCTATTCCGGCATCCAAAAGTTTTTCCACAAAGGGAAGGGTACATAAATCTTTGGGACTCATGACATGATGTTTTTCGAGGCTGAAGCCTTCTCCACCGCGTTCGGATTGAATTCCGTAGCCCCGTCGGCAGGGCTGTGCACACTCTCCCCGGTTGGCGGAGCGCCCTTTTTCAAATTCGGACATAAAGCAACGTCCACTGACTGCGACACACATGGCGCCATGGCCGAAAACTTCTATTTTGAGATCTTCCAAGTCCGCATGGGTCCTGATTTGGGCAATGTCCTGCAAGGTACATTCCCGGGCCATGACTACCCTGCGGATCCCCATTTGAGCGAAAAATTTCAGCGTGGCGCTGTTGCTGACCGACATTTGGGTGGAGATATGGACCGGAAGTCCATGTGCTTTCGCGGAGGTGATCACGGCGAAATCAGCGGCAATCACCGCATCAACTCCGGCCTGTTTGGCCGCCACGAGTACGGATTCGAGCTGATCCAGTTCCGATTCATACACAATGGTATTCAAGGTCAGGTAGGCCCTTGCCCCCGCCTCCCGGCAGCAGGTCACAACTTCAGGCAGTTCCTCAAGGGAGAAATTTTTTGCCCGGGCCCGCATGTTAAAATGCCCGGCCCCGAAAAAGACCGCATCCGCACCGGCATTGAGGGCTGCGCGGAGTTGTGGCCAACCTCCGGCAGGTGCGAGCAATTCAACCGATTTATTTGATTTCATGGGGTCGCCTCTAATGGGTTCGAGAGCGGTTGCCAATGAAAAAGGGGGGCGGGTTTCTTTTGTTGAAAGCTTTCGGCAACATCCGCTTGAAATGTTCCCCGCTTTTTGCCACTTTGTAAATGAACTACAAACCGGATCATTCTTCATGAAAAAACTTCTTCTCATTAGCGCATTATTTTTAACCTTTTCCTTACAGGCACAGGATTTAAAACTCAATAAAGGGGATTTTGAAGTTTCCGGAAGTGGAGAATTTAATCAGGCGGTTCTCGGGGGCGGAGTTCGCTTTGGTTCATTTGTTGCCGATTATGTTCAGTTGGGTGTGGACCTCACTTATTATGACACAGACCTGGTCAACCGCTTCTCTTTGGGAACCTACATGCTGTATATGTTTGAAACCCAAACCTATGCCTTACCCTATGTCGGAGGCAAAATCGCGCTGAGTTCCCTGGAACCTGATGCAGGGGAAAATGAATCCGGCTTGGATTTCACCCTGTTGTTCGGATTAAAATATTATGTAGCAGATAACGTAAGTTTGAACACCGAAGTACATGTAGGCTACAGTTCTGCGGAGACTTATATCGATAACGATGAAGCCACCAGTTCCGATTACGGCGTGACCCTGGGTATTTCCTATTACTGGTAAAACCCCATGTGCGGCCGTTTTACACTGGCCAAAGATGCCAAAAAACTGAAGGAATCCTTCCCGGATTTTCCGGTAGATCCGCGGATGCAACCGCGCTACAACATTTCGCCCACCCAGCCTGTCTCCGCCTGGTTGGGAGATCCATCTCCACGACTGGAAATTTTCACCTGGGGATTGATTCCCCCTTGGGCCAAAGACCCTGCTTTCGGGGCCAAATGTATCAATGCCCGGGCGGAAACGCTCATGCAAAAGCCCAGTTTTAAAACGCCCTATCGGAGAAAACGCTGTTTGGTACCGGCTGACGGCTGGTATGAATGGAAACGGAGAACTCAAAATCCCAAACTCCCGGTGCGTTTTCGACGTCGGGATGATGGCTGTTTTGCATTTGCCGGTCTCTGGGAGGAGTGGCACGACAAAGAGGGAGGGATGATTATGAGTTGCAGTATTATTACCACCCGCCCCAATGCACTCACCCGAAAAATCCATCCCCGGATGCCTGCGGTACTGCGCGAGGAAGACTGGTTGCCCTGGTTGGATGCCAACGCCAAACTTAAAGATCTCGACCGCATGCTGGAGCCGGTGGCGGCGGATGACTTTACTTACGATGAAGTGACACCCGAAATGAACCGGTCGGGCGTGGAGTCTCCGGACTTTATTCTTCCCTGGCAGGCGGCCCCGAAACCTTCACAGGGCGAATTGTTTTAGGGTGTGTGTGTAATTTCTGTTCCTAATCCTACTCCTAATCGCGTTTTTTGGTGTGATACTGAATGCGATTAAGATTAGGATTACGATTAAGATGGGTTGGGGGCCATGCCGAAAGGGGGCCGCCGCTTTCAGGGCTCAATTTGCATTTATCATTCTGTTCCCAGCGCTGACGCACTGGGCTTTGGAGAGTCGTGCTTTCAGCCTGAATACCGGAAGTTTCTGAGAGAAAGGTTTAAACCTTTCTCTGTCACAGACAGGAATGTCTGTGTCACATTATGAATATCCTAAATCTGCAGGGGGGCCGCCAAAACTTCGTTGGCGTGGGGGAAGCTTACAGACTTTATCGATGGGTTTGATAAATACGGTGTTCTCTCCAAACAGCTCTTCCACTGCGCTTTTGAATTGGTGCCCGGGATGTACTTTGAACTCGGGTGCGCTGTTCATAAAAACCCGTTCCCCCGAAGAAAAACTTACGCAGAAATGTAGAGGGGTATTGCCGGAA
Organism: uncultured Verrucomicrobiota bacterium; assembly: GCA_937127435.1. GTDB lineage: Bacteria > Verrucomicrobiota > Kiritimatiellia > SS1-B-03-39 > UBA6053 > UBA6053. Next base: position 21,528 of record CAKZLZ010000044.1, read on the forward strand.
AAGGGTTTGAGCTTTTCGCGTAACTCCCGCATTTTTTTCTCATCTGCCTGGGTATCACTAAGATGGATACTGGCTTTTTCCGCATACCACTCCGGCACTTTCTCCAGTACAGCTATTTCGCTAATCACCATTTGAGGGGCGTCATCCCGCAAGCTGAATTCTCCGGCAATCATCACCGGGAGTTCGTTGTGCAGGCCTTCCGCAAACTGTTGTACGGTTTCTTTAAACATCACCACCGGCAAATGGCCGTTGAGTCCTTCGAGTACGAAACTGGCCATTTCATTGCCGGACTTGGTGAAGAATTTCCGCCATTCGGTAATCAGTCCGCCCAACCGAAATTCGTCTTTGTCGTTGAGTTCACTGAGATTGCTGAAATCATGGGTGTTGAAGGTTTCAATTTCCCATTCGAATTCCTCCAGCGGGTGACCGGAAATATAAAATCCAAGCAAGTCTTTTTCATAGGCCAACATTTTGCTGGTCGGCCAGGGCTCCACCTCAGGCAACTCTTCATCGTTGAGTTCACCTTGATTTTGTTCTTCCGACATGAGGTCGAACAGACTGGTCTGACCTTGCTCACGGTCTCTGCGTAAACTGACCGCCCGCTGTAAGGCGAAGTCAATTCCTTCAAATAAACGCGCCCTGGAAATGCCGGTCCAATCGAATGCACCCGCTTTGATTAAGCCTTCCAAACAACGTTTATTCACCACTTTGGAATCTAAGCGGGTACAGAAATCCATAAAACTTTCGAAGGGGCCATTGGCAACCCGGTCTGCAACCAAACTGTCTACTGCCGCGGCCCCGACCCCTTTGATGCCGGAAAGACCGTAACGGATATTGCCATCTTCCGGGCGGAAGGTTTTGACTGATTGACGGATGTCCGGGGGCAGGACTTCCATGCCCATTTCTTTACATTCGGCAATAAATCCGGTGAGTTTTTCGGCATTTCCAATTTCAAGGGTCAGCACGGATGCCATGAATTCGGCGGGATAGTGCGCCTTGAAGTAGGCGGTTTGGAAGGTCACAAAGGCATAGGCCGCCGAATGGGATTTGTTAAAACCGTAACTCGCAAACTTTTCAATGGTCTCAAAAATTTCGGTGGCTTTTTGGGCGGGGATGTCATTGACCTCTTTGCATCCGTCGACAAATTTAGCCTTCATCTCCGCCATGATATTGGCATCTTTCTTGCCCATCGCACGGCGTAACAGGTCACCCTGGGCGAGGGAGAAGCCGGCCAGGACATTGGAGGCGCGCTGGACCTGTTCCTGATAAATAAACACCCCGTAGGTCTCGTCGAGAACCTGCTCGAGCAGGGGATGGGCATATTCGATTTCTTTGCGGCCGTGTTTGCAGTCGATATAGCCCGGGATCATGCTCATGGGACCCGGGCGATAGAGCGCTATCAATGCGATAATTTCTTCAATTTTATCCGCTTGGAATTGGCGGAGCAGATTGCGCATGCCTTCCGATTCCACCTGGAATACGGCCACGGTATCTCCCCGCCCCAATAGTTCAAAAGTGAGGGGGTCGTCGAGGGGGAGTTGCAGCGGATCGATACTGATCCCATGGGTTTCTTTTACATTTTCCACTGCGCCCTGAATAACCGACAGGGTTTTGAGGCCCAGGAAATCCATTTTCAGCAGACCGGTCATTTCCAGCGGTTTCATCTCGTACTGGGCCACCGCCAGTCCGTCTTTATCCCGACAGAGTGGAATAATGTCATGAAGGGTTTTTTCACCGATCACCACCCCGGCGGCGTGGGTGCCCTGATTTCGATGCAGGCCCTCAAGAATGCGGGCATACTTCATGATCTGCTGCGCCTGCGGATCGGCCAGCGCTTTTTTGAAGTCCGGGCTCAGCTCTTCGGCTTTGGCAAGGGTCATGCCCGGATCTTCCGGAATGAGTTTGGCCAGCTGATCGCAGTAGGCGAGGGGGATTTCCATGGTCCGGCCAATATCCCGGATCACGGTTTTGGCACCCAGGGTACCGAAAGTGATGATCTGAGCGCAGTTTTCCTGTCCGTAGAAATCTTTGACATAATCGATCACTTCCGGCCGGCGGGTTTGGCAGAAATCGATATCAAAATCGGGGGGGGATACCCGGTCAGGGTTCAGGAACCGTTCAAAAATCAATCCGAAGTGCAGGGGATCCACCGCGGTAATCCCCAGGGCGTAAGCTACCAGACTGCCCGCACCCGAACCACGGCCGGGGCCCACCGGAATATCCTGTTTCCGGGCCCAGTTAATAAAGTCCCAGACCACCAGGAAGTAGTTGACGTAGCCGGTACGTTTGATGACCCCGAATTCCATTTCCCAGCGGGCTTTGAGCGTGTGCGCCATCTCGGTTTGGGGGTTGGTGATATCCGCTCCGCCGTAAAGTTTTTTTATCCCCTCTTCAGCCAAGTGGGTGAGGTAATCCTCGTCATCGGTGAAAGTCTCAGGCAGCGGGTAAATGGGGAAGTGCAAATCCGCTTCATCGTTCAGCTTCAGCTTCACATTGCAACGGTCCATGATTTCCACGGTGTTGTGTAAGGCTTCCGGTACGTGTCCGAAGAGTTCCCACATTTCGGCTTGGGTTTTGAAATAGTACTGGTCGCCCTCGAAGCGAATCCGTTTTTCGTCCCTGAATTTCGCCTGGGACTGCATGCTCAAGAGGACATCATGCGCTTCGGCATGTTTTTGTTCCATGTAATGCACGTCATTGGTGGCTACCAAAGGGATATCCAGTTTTTGGGACATGCGGATCAGTTCCGCATTCACCTTTTTTTGGGCGGGGATGCCGTGGTCTTCCAGTTCGAAATAAAAATTTTCTGCCCCGAAAATTTCCCGGTATTGCGAGGCCACCCGTTCAGCTTCGTCCTGTAAATCATCTTGCAGGTACTGGGGAATCTCTCCGCGCATACAGCAGGAGGTGGCGATCAGTCCTTTGCTGTACATGGAAAGGAGTTCCAGATCGACCCGCGGTTTGTAGTAAAAACCTTCCAAATGTGCCTGGGCACTCAAACGGGCCAGGTTGTGGTAGCCTTCCTCATCTTTGGCCAGCAGGAGCAGGTGGGACATACGTCCTGCATTCCGGGATTTCTCGTGCCGGTCTTTGCAGGTGTTGATCTCGCAACCAATGATGGGTTTGATGCCCGCGCCCTGACAGGCGTTATAAAAATTGATGGCCCCGTGCATGACCGAATGATCGGTAATGGCCAATGCGGGCATTTCCAATTTAGCCGCCTGCTTGACCAGTGGTTTGATCTTAATGGTGGAATCCAGCAGGGAATAGCTGGTGTGCAAATGTAAATGGACAAAGGGTTGGGTCGGCGGCATGATTCCCTTCTTGCCAAATGCATTCTCGAAGCTCAAGAAAGGATCTGAGACAAAATCACTCAAAGCGCTTTTTCCCTTATTTTTTGATGATCGACACCGGAAAATCTATTGCCATCGGCATTCTGACCATTTGCACCAATTTGGTGCTTATGTTGGTGAAACTGTGGGCGGGGGTTTTGGGAAATTCCTCTGCTTTGATCGCGGACGGGATCGAATCCGCCGCGGATATCCTGGTTTCATTGATTACTTGGTCCGGTTTCACCCTTTCGTTGCGGCCTGCAGATGACAATCATCCTTTTGGTCACGGCAAGATTGAAGCCCTGACCGGGGTGTTTTCGGGTGTTGCCCTGATCGGGGCTGCCGGATTCATCATCTGGCAGTCGGTTCGGGAGTTGGGAAATGAACAAAGTTCTCCGGCCTGGTTTACCCTGCCGGTCTTGATTTTTGTGGTGATCGCCAAAGAATCGCTTTCCCGGTATATGTTGGGTCTGGGGGAGGTTTCAGGCAGCCGGGCGATTGAAGGGGATGCCTGGCACCACCGCTCGGATGCCATAACTTCGGGCGCGGCGGCGATGGGCATTTGTATTGCCCTGATCGGGGGACCGGCCTATGCGGCGGCCGACGAGTGGGCGGCGCTGTTTGCCTGTGCAATTATTGTCTACAATGGCGGACGGATCATTCACGCCGCTATGCATGAAGCGCTGGACGGTGCGGTGGCTCCGGAAATCGAAGCGGAGATACGTCTGCACGCCGAAGAAATAGAAGGCGTGTCCGGTATCGAAAAATGTCTCATCCGGAAAAGCGGGATAGGGTATTTTGTTGAAATCCACGTGGAGGTACCCGGAACCATGCCGGTTTCCAAAGGTCACGCCATCGGACACGATGTCAAAGCCCACCTTATCGATACCATGCCTAATTTGTTTGAT
>CAKZLZ010000045.1 GCA_937127435.1 uncultured Verrucomicrobiota bacterium
CGTCACCCGTCACCCGTCACCCGTCACCCGTCACCCGTCACCCGTCACTTGATTTTACCACGGGGACCGTGGAACTACCCCTTTACCACGGGGCCGTGAAACTACCTTGCCCATCCAAATGAAATATCGTCTGCTATCAATATTTATACACGCACTCGCGGGCTGGCTGTCTTTATCTTTGGCATTTCGGCTGCGGTTCTATTTTGATCCGTTGATCTTTAAGTATGATGTGATGTTGTTGCAGACGTTTCCGGTGGCGATGTTGTGTAAAGCTTTGGCGGCGGATGCATTGGGATTGACCAAGCGGATTTGGCGGTATGCCTCTTTCCGGGATGTGGCACCGGTATTTTTTGCGGTCGTGGCGGGGTCGCTGTTGTTTGTGCCGGTGGCAATATGGATGGAGGGAACTTCTTATCCGAATGGTCCTTTGTTGTTGGATTTTATTCTGACCCTGGGGTTCTTTACCGCTATTCGTTTCTCGGGTCGCTTTTGGATGGAAGCGCGACACTTGTTCCGTGGGTCCAAAGCGTTGCCGGGGGCACGGGTGCTGATTTTGGGTTCGGGAGACCGTGGGGAAATGGCTTTGCGGTTTATGCAGTCCGGAAACCGGGTGGTAGGATTTTTGGATGATCAAAAGGAAATCCAGGGCCGCCTGTTGATGGGCGTGCCGGTGTTGGGGCGGTTAGCGGATTTGAGGACGGTCTTGGGAAAAAAACCGGTGGATGAAGTGGTCATCGCTTTGGATCAGCCGGGGCCGGAACGGATTCGCGAGGTGTTTGAAATCGGGTCGTCCGCAGGTTGCAGGGTTTCATTGATGCCGGAGCTTTCTCCCGCCTCACAAATCAAGAGCAACCCGATTCGGGAACTGAAGATGAGTGACTTTTTGGGGAGGGAACCGGTGAAGCTGGATCCTGCCCCTTTAATTTCTGCCCTGGGCGGCATGACGGTATTGGTCACCGGGGCGGGGGGATCGATTGGCTCGGAACTGTGTCGGCAGATTGCCGCATTGCCGGTGAAGAAACTGTTGCTGTTGGACAATTCCGAGAATGCGCTGTTTGAGATTTCGGAAGAAATTGGAGGCGGTAAGGAACGTAGCTCCACGGCCCCCGTGGAAGAACCGCAATATAGCCTGAACTCTTCTCAGGTTTCCGCCCTCCGATCTCCGACCTCCGACCTCCGACCTCCGATCGAAGTTTTGCTTTGTGATATTCGTTTTCGGGAGGATCTGGAAGCGGTGTTTAAGGCGCATACACCGGATGTGGTCTATCATGCGGCCGCCTGCAAGCATGTGCCGATGATGGAATTGCATCCCCTGGATGCTGCCCGCACCAATGTGCTGGGTACCCGCAATGTGGTGGAACTCGCTAAGCGCCAAGGGGTCACCCGCCTGCTGCATGTCTCCACCGATAAAGTGGTGGAAGCGGAAGGCATCATGGGGGCGAGCAAGGCCTGGGGTGAACGGATTGTGCGGTCGGCCGGTTACAGTTGTGTGCGTTTTGGAAATGTGTTGGGAAGTAACGGTTCGGTGATCCCGCTGTTTGAAAAGCAATGGACCCGGCAAGGGCATCTGCAAGTGACACATTCCGATGCCACCCGGTATTTCATGACCATTGAAGAGGCGGTATTGCTGATTCTGCATGCGGAAGCGATCAAAGGGTCGGGAGAAGTTTATATTCTGGACATGGGGGAGCCGGTGAAGATTCTGGATTTGGCAAGGCAGGTTGTGGCCCTGAAGGGCGGGGGGGAGAAGTCGGAGGCGCATCCGGATATCCGGATCGTGGGCTTGCGTCCGGGGGAACGGGTGCATGAACGTCTGCATACGCCGACTGAGCAACTGGAAGCCACGCCTGTGCCGAAGGTGAATAAATTGACGGGAAGCTTTGAAGCAGCTGATTTGGAAAATCGTCTGAAGAAGCTTGAGTCTCTGCTGGTGGCGAGGGATATGGAGGGGATACGGAAAATGTTGATGGAGTAGTTCCGCCCGCGGTAAAATGATGGTGCCGGAGTCCCGCTTTTAAGCGGAAGTGATCCGTGACCTTTAGGGCGCGGCATTCGAAGCCTAAGGTCTCTGGAGTCGGGTCATTCGGAATAGGGAATTAAGCAATGGGGGATTTTACCGCTAATCTACGCTAACCACGCCTTTGGCGTGGCAAGTCTCTTGGGTTCTGGGTTGGGGATTTTTTTAACCACCCGCTACGCTGGAGAGCACGGAGAACCACGGAGGCCTGTCGTCTGGGGAAGGAATGCCGCGAGCCCCGGAATGCCTCCCCAAAACCTGCGGCATCTCCTTCCGAGAGAATCCGGTAAGGCGCGTTTCGGGAATCATCGGTATGGCTTCGGCAAATCGGGGTGGATTCCGGGGCTCGCCCCTGGCCGCCGGGGCGGCTTTCGGGCAGGCGAAGCATGCCGCCATCTGCATGGCTCCCCTGGCCGTGGCTCGCGCCACGCGCGGGCAGGCGTGCCTCTCCGTGTTCTCCAGCGAAGCGGGTGGTTGGTGAAAATGAGCCTTCAATTCGCGTCAATTAGCGGTAAATATTTTAGTTATGAAATCTTGTTCTAAATTTCAAATTTTGTTCTCCGGTGTCGGTATCGGAAGCTTCGCGTTTCTGCTTTATGCCTTTACGGGGGCGCGGACGATTCAATGGCAGGACTCCGCGCAGTTTACCTATCGGATTTGCAGTGGGACCTTATGGAATGAATACGGACTGGCCATGGTGCATCCGCTCCATTTTTGGCTGGGACGTTTGATGATGAGCATTTTCCCCGGTCCGGATCCCTGGGCGGTTTCTTTGGTGAGTGCACTGGGCGGGGCGTTGGCGGTGGGTCTGGTGTTTGTCTGTATTTTTAAACTCACCGGGAAAAAGTCCGCCGCGTTGTTCGGGGCCATGACCCTGATGTTGGCACACAGTTTTTGGCGCTTCTCCGGATTGCCGGAGGTGTATACCTGGTCGGCCGCATTGCTTTTGGGCGAAGTCGTTTTTTACCTTCGGTTGCGTGAAACCAATCATCCTTCGGCATGGTGGGGGGTGTTTTTTGTAAATGGTCTGGCTTTTGCAAACCACAATATGGCCCTGCTTTCCACCGCGGTTTGGGGTATCACTTTTTTGCTGTGGGCGAAGAGGAGTAGCTCCGCGCCTGCCCGTAGAGCGCCCCCGCGGCCAGGGGTCCCCGCGGTAGAACCGGCAAAAGAGATCGGTATTCATTCCCGTCGTCGTCGGTTGTTCTCCGCGGGGACCGCGGAGCTACCTCTACCTCCTTTTGCTGAGCTCCGCCCCCCGATCTCTGACCTCCGATTTCCGATCTCCTTCTTCCATCTTTTCCCCATCGCCTTCTTCTGGATTCTCGGTGCGCTTCCTTATTTATTGATTGTGCTGCTGGAACTAAAACAGCGGCCATTCGGAGAAGTCATCCATTCCGCTTTGTTTGGGGAGCATTTTAAAAATCAGGTGGCCGGACTTTTGCCCGCCCCTGGAATTCTGTTGATCTCTCTGGCCTTCATGTTGCTCAGTTTTCCTGGATTTGCTTTATTCTTTGCGGGGAGGGCAGTGTTGAAGAGAATCGTGGAGCGGGGGCGCCCCCCTGGCCGAGGCTCGCGCTCTGCGCGGGCAGGCGCCCCCATGACGGCTATTTCTCTCCCCTTGCCTGTGTTGTTTATCGTTCTTTTGCATTTGGTTTTTTTCCTGCGCTACAATGTCATTGATCAATACACTTTTTTGATTCCGGTGTATGCGTTGATTGCTTTGTTGGCGGGGGTGGGCTTTGCCACCCTGCGAGGCACATCGGTGTGGAAGAAGCTGGCCTGGGGACTGCTGTTGCTTCAACCGCTGATGTATATGGCGGTTCCCGCATGGGCCCGGCAGAGTGGGGTGTTGGCCCGCCATGAACGTCACAAACCTTACCGGGATGACTACAACTATCTCTTTCTTCCCTGGCAAGTGCAGGAGCGGTCGGCAGAAAAATTAATGCAGGATGCCTTTGGCGCTATTCAACCCGGAGGGGTCATGGTCGTCGAAGATTCCATGGCGCACTATACGGTGCTTTGGACCCGCATGCTTTTGGGACAGGAAGAACCGCTGAAGGTCGTTCGTCCCGCGCAATTGCTGGAGGGGCCTGCGCCCGCCGGTTCGGTTTGGATTCCCGCGCGTTCGGATCTTCCGCCGCTAGAAGGGTGGGAGAAGAAGGGGGAGGTGTGGATTCGCACCCGCGCACCGCGCGGGGATGCCAATGGCGGTTAAGGGAATTGGGGAATAAAGGCGCCGGAGTCCCGCTTTTAAGCGGAAGTGATCCGGGACCTTTAGGGCACGGGTTTCGGAGCCCAAGGTCTCTGAAGTCGGTCATTTGGGAATTTAGAAATTGGGGAAATGGGGATTTGACCGCTAATGTGCGCTAATCTTACGCTAACCACGCCTTTGGCGTGGCAAGTTTCGCTAACCACGTGTTCCGCGTGGCAAGTGGCTTGGGTTGTTGGCTGGGGATCCGGTTGCATGGTTTCAATTGAAACCCTGCAAGGTGCAACGGGATGTACTACTTGATCGGATGTCATTGCAGGGGATGAACCACTATAAAAAAATCAGCGTCTAATCAGCGTAAATTAGCGGTAAAAAAATGGTGGAGCCGGAGTTCCGCTTTTAAGCGGAAGTGATCCGGGACCTTTAGGGCACGGGTTTCGGAGCCCAAGGTCTCTGGCAATGGTTTATTCGAAAATTGGGGAATTGGGGAATTGGGGATTTGACCGCTAATTGACGCTAATCTTACGCTAATTTTTCTTGGGTTGATGGCTTGGGATCCGGTTGCAGGGTTTCAATTGAAACCCCGCAAGGTGCAACGGGAGGTTATGCTGGGTCTGCTGCAATTTCAGCAGGTTTACCTCTGCAGCTGAAAGATTAGCGTTCAATCAGCGTCAATTAGCGGTAAAAAATGGAGGGGGGGGCTCGGGAGCCGAGGGTAGGTCGAAAGAATCCGTCCCGATGTTGTTGCGCCTTCGGCGGTCACAGACAGGCCTGCCCGAGCTGTCGCTCGCGACGGCCAGGGAATGTCTGTGTTACGGGGTCAACTGATCCGGTCCTTTATTTCCGGCGACTTTATTATACTTTCCGGTTAACTTATCTTTTTCGTATTTGGTGAAGCCCGCCTTTGCAACGTGATCGTTGGAAAGGCGTTTTTTTTCCTGCCCGCTGGTGTGCTTGGTTCCCAGGTTGGGTGACAGGATGACGCGGCGGATGGGGTCTCCGGTTTCCGGATGTTGGGTCAGGGCGGCGTCCTTCATGGACTGCACGATTTCAAACTGATCACCGGTGTCTAAAAGTTCGTATACGTAAACGGGCATTAGTTCTCCAACTTGAGTTTCACTTCGAAGCCGCTCTCAGTAGTGTAAGTGCTTTGGGGGACAGGCGGGGGATCCGCGACGGGAGCGGGGGCTCTTTTCGGATGAACATCCGGCGGAATGACCGGCGCATTTTTTTCGCCATAGATAAGAATGGCGGCTTCAAGCAGTTTGTTGTGTTGATGGTGCTGCCCTCCCAGTTTTTCGTAGTGGAAGGGCTGCTGGTTCAGTTCGTTTAGAAAGAGTTCCTGCCGGTATTCTTTGAGCAGACGATAACTTGCGGCCAGCTGGTAATACAGATCCCGATTGGCAGGGTCATTGGTTTTACCCGCAATATCTTCCCAGATTTTCGCCTGTGCTTCTAAAATTTCCATGTTGTAGGCCTGAATCAAAGCCGGATCCGCATCCCGCGCAGGCGGGGCGGGCGGGGCCGGGGCAACAGCGGGTTGATCTGCAAGCAGGGGCAGACAACAGAGTACCGTAAGTAAAAATAAAGATCGTTTTTTCATGGGGCGGTCCTTGAGGCTCCGGGAAAAGGTTGTGAAAGATATTACCATGTCAGGATCTTTTGCCAATGAGGATTGTAAGAGAACTTTGTGCAATGCGAGATCAAGATTTATAACCACCCGCTTCGCTGGAGGGCACGGAGATCACTGAGCCCTTCGACAAGCTCAGGAAGAACCAGTCAGATGGCGGATGAGGTTTGATTTCCCCGGGCAACCGGAAGGAGATGCCGCATCAAGGGGTATATTTGGGGCCCGCGGCATTCCTTCCCCGCATGCTGGCCTCCGTGTCCTCCAGCGCAGCGGGTGGTTTATCTTTTCTTCAACAACTCCGGATCAGCTCCAGAATCTGATCCCGTTTGTTTTCCATCTTTTCGCGGGTGGGCGCTTCGAGGTTGAGTCGGCAAAGAGGTTCGGTGTTGGACATGCGCACATTGAACCACCAGTCTTCAATCTCCACACTGAGTCCGTCCAGCTCAAAGGTTTCCGCATCGGGAAAGGTCTGACGAATTTTGGCAAATACCGCCTGGGGATCTTTGACCCGGGAATTGATTTCGCCGCTGGCAAAGTATTTACGGATGGGGGCCACCAATTCGCTGAGTTTTTTTCCGCTTTGGCTGACCAGGTTGGCAATATAGATCACGGCCAGGCCGGAGCTTTCGGTGAAAAAGTTTTCGCGGAAGTAGTAGTGTCCGGACAGCTCTCCGGCGAAGATGGCATTGGCTTCCCGCATCTGCGCTTTGATAAAGGCGTGACCCACCCGGCACATCCGCGCCTCCCCGCCATTTTCTTCGATCAGTTCTTTGACCGCTTTGCTGGAGCGTAAATCGTAGAAGACGACGCCTTTTTCCTGTTGGAGCAGGGACTCGGCGATCAGGGCGGTGATCATGTCCATGGAGACAATATCGCCTTTTTCGTCCACGAAGCCCACCCGGTCCGCGTCCCCGTCGAATGCGATACCAAAATCGTAAGATCCGGCCCGCACTTTTTCCTGCAGGGCTTCGAAGGTATCTTCATCGAGCGGATTGGCTTCGTGATTGGGGAAGCTGCCGTCGTAGTCGGCAAACATTTCATCGTAAGTAAAGAGTCCTTTGAGCACGGCGGATTCAGCGATGCCCATGGCATTTGCATAGTCCACGCAAAGGTGCAGGGGGCTGGGAATGTTTGCGAAGGCACGGATGTGTTCGACGTAAGCCGGCACAATATCTTTGGGGGTAACGCTCCCCGCTTGGGCGGCTTCCGGATCAAAACTTTCCTGAAGAACAATTTGCTCCAGTTCTTTGATGCCGGTTTGACCGCTGATGGGAACAGCATTGGCGCGGCAGAGTTTGAAACCGTTGTATTCGCCGGGGTTGTGGCTGGCGGTGATCATGACGGATGCATCCGCATCCAGACTGCCGTTGGCATAATAACACATGGGCGTACTGGCCAGACCGATGTCGATGACGTTGACCCCCTGTACGGTGAGTCCGCGGACCAGAGCTTCGGACATGCCGGGAGAGTGGGGGCGCATGTCGCGGGCCACGACCACGGTTTTGGGTTTCAGTAAGGTGGCAAAGCCCCGGCCGATTTTGAAGGCCAGGTCTTCGGAGAGTTCTGTACCCACGATGCCGCGGATGTCGTATGCTTTAAATATGCTCATGAGGAATTAGGGAATTAGGAATTAGGAATTAGGAAAATGAGGAATTTAGGTCCTATCAATCGGCGGGGGACAAGCAAGGAAGAAGTAGGCGCCGGAGTCCCGCTTTTAAGCGGAAGTGATCCGTGACCTTTAGGGCACGGGTTTCGGAGCCTAAGGTCTCTGGAGTTGGTCATTTGGAAATTTAGAAATTGGGGAATTGGGGATTTGACCGCTAATCTACGCTAATCTTACGCTAATTTCTTGGGTTGTTGGCTTGGGTTCCGGTTGCAGGGTTTCAATTGAAACCCCGCAAGGTGCAACGGGAGGTTATGCTGGGTCTGCTGCAATTTCAGCAGGTTTACCTCTGCAGCTGAAAGATTAGCGTTCAATTAGCGAAAATTAGCGGTAAAAAAATGATGGCGCCGGAGTCCCGCTTTTAAGCGGAAGTGATCCGTGACCTTTAGGGCACGGGTTTCGGAGCCCAAGGTCTCTGGCAATGGTTTATTCGAAAATTGGGGAATTTGGGAATTGGGGATTTGACCGCTAATGTGCGCTAACCACGCCTTTGGCGTGGCAAGTCTCTTGGGTTCTGGCTTGGGATCTTTTTTAACCACCCGCTTCGCTGGAGGGCACGGAGGCCTGTCGTCTGGGGAAGGAATGCCGCGAGCCCCGGAAGAACCCCGTTATGCGGCATATCCTTCCGAGAGAATCCGGTAAGGCGCGTTTCGGGAATACTTCGGTATGGCTTCGGCAAATCGGGGTGGATTTCGGGGCTCGCCGAAGCATGCCGCCATCTGCATGGCTCCGTGGTTCTCCGTGCTCTCCAGCGAAGCGGGTGGTTGGTGAAAATGAGCGTCTAATCAGCGTCAATTAGCGGTTAAAAATCCTTTCTTTTTTCCATCACAAAGTCGTCCATCACGTATCCGTTCCCGATATCGGCCACAAGCTCGCCTGCTTTTTTGAAACCGAGTTTTTGATAGGCGGTTAAGGATTTTTCATTGTGGCGGTTGACGGTGAGGCGAATGGTTTGCGGCTGTTCGGTGGCGGCAATCCAGTCCACGGCTTTGCGGGCAAGGCCCCGGCCTCTAAAGTTTTTGTGAACGTAGATTTTGGAAAGGAAGAGATGGTCGGGCTTTTTTTCATAGGCAAAATACCCGGCCTCGTCCGGCATCAGCATGTAGATGAAACCCGCATTTACTTGTTGCCGGATGGCTTCGACGCTCTGAAAGCGGTCCAGCATGTATTCGACTTGTTCCGTCCCAATAATGGGGGTGTAGTGCTCCGTCCATATCTCCCGCGCGAGGCGGGCGATGGTTTCTATTTCCGCAGGTTCACTGACCGGGATAAAGCCGGTGGGAATGTCTGCGTTACACGGGTCCGATTTGGGCATAAGCTTCGCGCACCACTTTTTCGGTGGTGGCCCAGTCGATGCATTGATCGGTGATGGACTGCCCGTAGGTCAACTCTTCGAGGGGACGCGGGAAGCTTTGGGCGCCGGCAACCAGGTTGCTTTCCACCATGCTGCCAATCAGGTGCAGGTTTCCGGCGGCGCGCTGGCGCACAATTTCGAGGAAAACATCCGGCATTTGTGCCTGCTGCTTGCCACAGTTGGCGTGGGAAGCATCGACCATGACGCTGGGATGTAAATTATTCTTTTTCAGAAGATCCATGGCGGCTTTGACATCCGCTTCGCTATAATTGGGGCCGATGTTTCCACCGCGCAAAATCATGTGACAGGAGGGGTTCCCTTTTGTGGTAACCGCAGACGCCAACCCCTCTTGGTCCACGCCCAGAAAAGTCTGTTGACCATTGGCGGCCTTAATCGCATTGACGGCCGGGGTGAGATCTCCGTGGGTGTCATTTTTGAATCCCAGGGGCATGGAAAGGCCGGAGGCCATTTGCCGGTGGGTTTGAGATTCGGAGGTGCGGGCGCCGATGGCGGACCAGCTCACCAGATCCGCAATATACTGCGGGGTGATGGGATCCAGAAATTCAGTGGCGGTGGGCAGTCCCAAATCGAGGATTTCGCGTAAAATGCCGCGGGCCATATGCAGACCGGTCGGAATGTCGTTGGTGCCGTCCAAGTGGGGGTCCATAATCAGACCTTTCCATCCCAGGCTGGTACGGGGTTTCTCGAAATAGACCCGCATCACCACCAGAATCCGGTCTTTTACTTCGTCGGACAGCGCTTTGAGTTTGCGGGCGTACTCTTTGCAGGCCTCGGGATCGTGAATCGAGCAGGGGCCGATGATGAGAAGAAAACGGTTGTCTTCACCGAAAATGATATCCTGAATCTCGTCGCGGCTGTTGCCCACGAATTCCGCCTGGGCGTCGGTACGCGGCACATCCACGCACAATGCCGCGGGGCTGGGCAGGGGTTCAGTGCGGAGCACATTCAGATCTGAGACTTGTCGGGTTATCTTATTCATTAGAGCTTTTGGGTAATTTGGAGGGACTCCTATATGGCGCATTCCTCTGAATTGCAACCTTGGAACCCTCCGGATTCACCCATCCCGTTCTTGCATCCTTTTCATTTTCATGATTACTTCCGACCCTCATTTAAACCATAAAGAGCCTATTATGTCATCAGCTACCTCAAAAATCATCTATACTTGGACCGACGAAGCCCCCATGCTCGCCACTTGTTCCCTCCTGCCGATTCTGCGTAAATTTACTTCCGCAGCCGGAATTGAAGTCGAACTGAAAGATATTTCCTTGGCCGGCCGGATTTTGTCCCACTTCCCTGAGTGCCTGAATGAAGACCAGCAGGTAGAAGATGCATTGGCCGAACTGGGTGATCTCGCCAAGACGCCCGGCGCCAACATTATCAAGCTTCCGAATATTTCGGCATCCATTCCTCAATTGAAGGCCGCCATCGCCGAATTGCATTCGCAAGGCTTTGCTATTCCGAATTATCCGGATGAAGCCGGCAATGACGAAGAGGCTGCGGTGAAAAGTAAATATGCCAAAGTATTGGGTTCCGCAGTGAATCCGGTGTTGCGGGAAGGCAATTCCGACCGCCGGGTCGCGGCGCCGGTGAAAGAATATGCCAAGGCGCATCCGCACTCCATGGGAGAGTGGAGCAAAGATTCCAAAACCTCTGTCGCGCACATGGAAGAAGGGGACTTCTTCGGTTCGGAGCAGTCTTTTGTCATGGGCAATGCGGGCAAAGTGAAAATCGAACTGGAAAGCGCTTCAGGATCCACTCTGTTAAAAGACTTTTTACCATTGGAAGCGGGTGAAGTTTTTGACGGTGCGGTAATGAGCCGGAAGGCCCTGCGGGAATTTTTGGTTGCCCAGATCTTTAAAGCCAAAACCGACGATGTCCTGCTTTCCCTGCACTTGAAAGCGACCATGATGAAAGTATCCGATCCGATCATCTTCGGACATGCGGTATCCGTTTTCTTTGCGGATGTGTTGAGTAAACATGCGGATGCGCTCAAAGAAGTCGGCTTTAACCCCAACAACGGAATGGGAGATCTGGAAAAACGCATTTTAAGTCTGCCGGAAGCCAAACAGGCTGAAATAAAAGCCGATTTGGCTGCGGTGTATGCCGAACAGCCCGCATTGGCCATGGTGGATTCAGACAAAGGCATCACCAATTTGCATGTGCCCAGCGACGTGATTATCGACGCATCCATGCCCGCCAGCATCCGTGCCGGTGGCATTATGTGGGGACCGGACGGGAAACCTGCCGATACCCTGGCGGTTATTCCCGACCGTTCCTATGCAGGCGTTTACCGCGAAACCGTAAAATTCTGCAAAGAAAACGGTGCCTTTGACGTCACCAAAATGGGTACCGTCTCCAATGTGGGCTTGATGGCCAAGAAGGCGGAAGAATATGGCTCCCACGACAAGACCTTTGAAATTGCTGAAGCCGGGGTGGTGAAGGTGATTGACCAGGATGGCAACGTGTTGATGCAACACAAAGTGGAGGCCGGCGATATCTGGCGCGGTTGCCAAACCAAAGATGTGGCCATCCGCGACTGGGTAAAACTTGCGGTCACCCGCGCCCGGGCCACCGGTACGCCTGCGATCTTTTGGCTGACTGAAAGCCGGGCCCACGATGCGAATTTGATTAAGCGGGTGCATGAGCTGCTCGAAGATCACGAAATGCATGATTTGAATATTCAGATTTTGACGCCCGAAGCGGCGACCCGACTGACTTGTGAACGAGCCCGCGACGGAAAAGACACCATTTCGGTGACCGGAAACGTGCTTCGCGATTATTTGACGGACCTTTTCCCCATCTTGGAGCTCGGGACTTCCGCGAAGATGCTTTCTATCGTTCCGCTGTTGGCGGGAGGCGGATTGTTTGAAACCGGTGCCGGCGGTTCTGCACCCAAGCACATTCAGCAGTTTATCAGCGAAGGTCACCTGCGCTGGGATTCACTGGGTGAATTTTTGGCACTGGCGGTTTCCATCGAAGACCTGGCGGAGAAAACCGGCAATGCCAAAGCCAAGCTTTTGGCCAAATGCCTGGATGAAGCGACCGGCAAGGTTTTGAATGAAGGCAAATCGCCTTTACGCAAAGCGGGTCAGCTGGATAACCGCGGCAGCCATTTTTATCTGGCGATGTACTGGGCACAGGCGCTGGCCGCCCAGAACGAAGATGCGGAATTGCAGGCCCAGTTCGCGCCCATGGCGGATGCACTGGTATCCGGTGAAGAAAGCATCCTCTCCGAAATCGATGTCACCCAGGGGCAGGCGCTGGATATTGGCGGCTATTATCATCCCGACATGGAAAAAGCCGAAGCGGCCATGATGCCGAGCGAAAGCTTCCGGGCGCTTTTGAAGTCTTGAGGGCCTGATTCTCCTTGCCCCTCCGGGGTATCTGGAAATGTGGGGATGCCCGCACCCCTCCGGGGCGCAGATGTTTGTGGTGATACGCGATCTTGGGGGCACGGCCCCCAAGCTATATGCCCTTGCCCCTTCGGGGCATCTAGATATGTGTGGGGATGCCCGCACCCCGCAGGGGCATTTGGAAATGTGGGGATGCCCGCACCCCTCCGGGGCGCCGATGTTGTGGTGATACGAGGTTTTGGGGGCATGGCCCCCAAGCTATATGCCCTTGCCCCTCCGGGGCATTTAGATATGTGGTGATGCCCGCACCCCGCAGGGGCATTTGGAAATGTGGGGATGCTCGCGGCACTCCGGGGCATTTGGAAATGTGGGGATGCCCGCACCTCATCCGGGTGAACGGAACCCGAGATCCCCCGGAGGGGGTACCGCATGTAGCCCGGGGGCCACGCCCCCGGGAATAGGACAAAAACAAAAATGCGCCCCGGAGGGGTGCGGGCAATTTCGGATCACTCCCACATATATTTTTCATCCAATTCAAAACCATGGCGTTTGATGAATCCTCGGAATTCATCCTGAAAACTCTCTTTACGATGATGTGTCTCTTGATTTTGAATATATTTCACAACATCTGGGATGACCGATTGACTGACTGTAAAAGATCCGTATTTTTTCTGCCAGGCAAAATGTCCGTTACATTTTTGGTGTTCATTTACCCAACGGCTACTTCCGCTTTTTAGATCACGGATGGTATCTGCGACTGCTTGAGATTGATGGAGTTTGGCGAGAATATGAATATGGTCTTGGATGCCTCCAATTTCGATGACTGCACCTTTCCGGTCACGGATGATCCCGCCGATGTACGAATATAAATCCGGTTGGAAGGATTTATGGATCATGGGTTCACGGTTTTTGGTGGAGAAGATGATATGGTAGCAATGGTGGATGTAACTCATGGGGAAAATTGTTTCATATGTTGAGGGATGAAGAAAGGAATAAATTTGATGGGTGTGAGGTGGAGATACCCGCACCCCTCCGGGGCGCAGATGTTTGTGGTGATACGCGATCTTGGGGGCACGGCCCCCAAGCTAATTGCCTTTGCCCCTCCGGGGCATTTGGAAATGTGGGGGTGCTCGCACCCCGCCGGGGCGCAGATGTTTGTGGTGATGCGCGATCTTGGGGGCACGGCCCCCAAGCTAATTGCCTATGCCCCTCCGGGGCATCTAAAAATGTGGAAATGTCTGCACCTCTTTTGGGTGATTGGAACCCGAGAACCCCCGGAGGGGGTATCGCATGTAGCCCGGGGGCCACGCCCCCGGGAATGGGACAAAAAACAAAAATGCGCCCCGGAGGGGTGCGGGAGTTGCGTAAACTATTTTCCTGAAACCCTCCGGGTTTTTTTAAACTGCCCTTCAGAATTCACTTTCTACGCGGGCATCAGGCGGTTGATGTGATCGATGGCCTGGCGGACGTAGGCGCGTTTGGCGAGGTATCCCCCCCGGAAGAAAGCACCTTTAAACCCGGCAACCACCAGGTTTTTGATTTGGGCGGGAGTCAAATCAAAATATTCGGCGGCGAGTGTGAGTTCGCGGGTGACGGTGGTGTGGGAAACCAAACGGTTGTCGGTGCAAATGGTGGCGCTGAGATTGGATTCTATCATTTTGCCCAGCGGATGCTCGGCGAGTGAATCCATTTCGGGGAGGGTCTGCAGATTGCTGGTGAGATTGACTTCCAGGCAAATGCGCTGCCGGGCCACGGTTTCCACCAACTGGTCCACGTAGTGTTGAGGATTTTCAATTGCCGGACTTTGTACGCGGTCGGCGGCAAACAGAAAGGTGGCGTGTCCCAGCCGGTCGGCATGACAGTCGGTGAGAGCCTGAAAAATCGATTCCGGTCCGTAGGCTTCTCCCGCATGCACGGTTTTTTCCAGGAAGTTGCGGTGGGCAAACATAAAAGCCTCCCGATGGTCCACGGCGGGATTCCCGTCTTCGGCGCCGGCCAAATCAAATCCGACAATGGGAAGGTTTTCCTGATCGCGCAGAGCGACGGATGCCCGGGCAAGTTCAAGTGAAGCGGCGGAAAATACCGTTTTTTCGGGCGAATAGGGCATCACTTCAAACAGATTTTGGTAATAGCTGGACATTTGGGGGAAGAACCAGCGCAATGCGCAGACAATGATGCCAAAGTGGAAGGGCATATCCTCGTCATTTTGAACTTTCTCCGAGGCATTGTGGCTGTCCTGTGCGGATTGCAGGCCGCGGCTGACCGCGCGTAAGATCTGGGCCAGACTCAAGCCCTGACTGGTATGGAGTTGGGGGGCAAAACGGACTTCCAGATAGCGCACATTTTCAGCCAGGTTGTCTTCTGCCAACTCGCGGGCAATGCGTTCCAATGCTTCTTCATTTTGCATCACCGCCACCGTATATTGGAAGCCGGCGAGGTATTCCGGTAAGTCCTTATACTGGGCTTTAAAAACCTTTTCGTTCAGTTCGGCTTCACTGTTCCCCGGAAGATCCACGCCCTGCTTTTCCGCCAATTCAAGTAGGGTGGAGATACGCAGAGAGCCGTCCAAATGAACATGCAGATCTGTTTTGGGGATCTGTTCGATAAATTTTTCCATGGATTCTTTATGCATCGTACAAGTGTAATAGAGATTTATCCGGCTTGCAACCCGGAATGTTCTTGGCAAAAACTATTGGGGCTGAGTATAGTACCCAACACCAACCATAGTTTTATAACCGTAAGTTCATAATTTAGGAGTACATGATGAGCGAATCAATTGAATCCACCTATCAGGATGCCGAAGTCTACAACCCCACAGGTACCTTCCGTAACCAGTCCCACTTTGGATCTTTCGAAGCCTACCAGGCCGAATATAAACGTTCCGTAGAAGATCCCGAAGGATATTGGGCGGATATGGCTGAAAAGCATGTGGACTGGTTTAAGACCTGGAAGCAGGTGATGTGGAAAGATTTTGATAACATCGGTCAACGTCAGGAACCTTATGTGAAGTTTTTCGACGGGGCCAAAACGAACGTTTGTTACAACTGCGTGGACCGGCATGTAAAAAATGGCAAAGGGGACAAGGTTGCGATTCAGTGGCAGGGGGAGAATCCTGAAGAGAGTCGGGCCCTGACCTATTCCGATCTGAAACGCGAAGTCAGTAAATTCGCCAATGTGCTTCGTTACCGCGGGGTAAAAAAAGGCACGGTGGTTACCATTTATATGCCGATGATTCCGGAACTGCCCATTGCCTTGTTGGCATGTGCGCGGATTGGTGCGATTCACTCGGTGGTTTTTTCCGCGTTTAGTTCGGACGCCTTGCGCAACCGGATTCAGGACTGTGAAAGTGAAGTGGTGATTACCTCTGATATCTCTTATCACGCCGGTAAAGTATCCGGTTTGAAAGACAAGGTGGACCATGCGGTTCAGCAGTGTCCGGGAGTGAAAAAAGTATTTGTCTACAACCGGGGCGGCGGTGAATTCTATATGGAGCCCGGCCGGGATTATTATTGGCAGGACGAAATGCTGGACGTGAGTGAGGAGTGTCCGCCGGAACCCATGTATGCCGAAGATCCGCTGTTTATTCTTTATACCAGCGGCAGTACCGGAAAACCGAAAGGGGTGATGCACACCACGGGTGGCTATTTGTTGTGGGCAACCATGACCGCCAAATACACTTTTGATTTGCACGACAATGATGTGTTCTGGTGTACCGCCGATGTGGGCTGGATCACCGGACATACGTATTTGACTTACGGCCCTACTGCCAATGGTGTCACCCAGGTTATGTTTGAAGGTGTACCGACTTATCCGGAGCCTGACCGCTTCTGGAAAATTATTGCCAAATACAAGGTGACGACTTTTTATACCGCGCCGACTGCTCTCCGGGCTTTGATGCGCCTGGGTGATACCTGGCCTGAAAAACATGATTTGTCTTCCTTGCGCCTGTTGGGATCTGTGGGCGAACCGATTAATCCCGAAGCCTGGAAATGGTATCATAAAGTGATCGGTAAAGGTAACTGCCCGATTGTGGATACCTGGTGGCAAACCGAAACCGGCGGGGTGTTGTTAACCACATTGCCGGGTGCCCACGGTGCCAAACCGGGTGCGGCCGGATTCCCCATGTTCGGGGTGCAACCCAAGATTTTACGCACGGACGGAACCGAAGCCGATGTGAATGAAGGGGGCAGTCTTTGTATCAATGCGCCTTGGCCCGGCATGCTGCGCGGGGTGTACGGAGATTCGGTGAACGAACGAATTCGTCACACCTATTTTGCGAAATTCCCGGGCATCTATTTCTCCGGTGACGGATGTCGTAAAGATCAGGACGGCTATTACTGGCTGTTGGGACGGATGGACGATGTGATTAACGTTTCAGCCCACCGTTTTGCGACGGCTGAATTTGAAAGCAGTCTGGTGGGGAACGCCAACGTGGCCGAGGCGGCCGTGGTCGGATTCCCGCATGAAACCAAAGGCCAGGGCGTCTATTGTTTTGTAACCCTAAAGGCTGATGTGGAAGGGGATGACCGCCTCCGCCGTGAATTGATTCAGAAGGTGCGGACAGATATTGGTCCCATCGCAAAACCGGATGTGATTCACTTTACCCCCGCGCTTCCGAAAACCCGTTCCGGAAAAATCATGCGGCGTATTCTGCGTAAGATCGCCGAAGGAGATTTGGATGGCATTGGGGATACCAGTACCCTGGCGGATCCCAGCGTGGTGGATGCTTTGCTTGAGACGAGAGAGAAGTAATCCAAGCTCCTGTCGTTTGCACGGAAAAGCGTTAGCTCCTAAAGGGGCTAACGTTTTTTTTGAAGCTTCATTTTCACGTACGGTGTAGTCCACGCTCTCCGAGCGTGGAAATGAAACTTTTCTGCATGGTTTGCCAGGATTTCCACGTACGGAGTCCGTGGACTACGCCTGCTTGTGGAAATGAAACTCTGCCTCTTGGTTAGCCCAAATTCCCTTCGACCTTCGAAAAAAACGAACGTCGAACATTGAACGTCCAACCCTGGCCGGCGGGGCTACGGGCAGGCATTCAACATTGAAATTTGTGGTTTATCCCCCGGAGGGGGAAAGGCATTTAACCCAAGGTGAAGGAGGGACGACTGAAGCCTTGGGATTGCATAAAATAGTGGGTTGCGCCCCGAAGTGGGTGCGGGGGGTTAGGGCTTTGAATGAACATAGGCTCCCCGGACCCCTCCGGGGCCCTCATGAATTTTGGGAGGGTTCTTGGGGGCACGGCCCCCAAGCTAATTGCCTTTGCCCCTCCGGGGCATCTGGAAATGTGGTGATGCCCGGACCCCTCCGGGGCCCTCATGAATTTTGGGAGGGTTCTTGGGGGCACGGCCCCCAAGCTAATTGCCTTTGCCC
>CAKZLZ010000046.1 GCA_937127435.1 uncultured Verrucomicrobiota bacterium
CAGTCGTTCCTCCTTTACCCCGGGCTTACTGCGTTGCCCACCATCCGGGGGCATGTTTCTCATCATTTTGATACCAACTCAGGCTTAAGTTCGTGCAACTCGGGAATGTCCCCATTTCTTACGAATTGACTCTTCTCCGTGCAGCGGTACTGCTTCTTGAATGAACCCAAAGCCCAAAAAATCCCTCTGGCAAAAACTCATACGGTCTTTAGGACGTATCTGTTTTGTGGTCCTCCTCCTCTTGTTCATCCTTTGGGTTGCCCTCGCCCAGCCCTCCTGCCGTCGGAACCCCCGATCAAATGCAAGCGTGGATCCTGAAGTTCTGCGGGCCCATGTCGATATGCTGGCCGTCACCTTTCGTCCCCGGGACTGGATACACCCGGAAAACCTGGATGCAACCGCAAACTATATTTCGGAAAAGCTCAGCGAAACGGGCGCCCGGATCTCCACCCAACCCGTCCAGACAGGAAACCTGACTTCCCGGAATGTTATTGGAAGTTTTAATGCCGGCCACAGCCCACGAATCATTGTGGGCGCACATTACGACGCCTTTCAAGTCTTTCCCGCCGCGGATGACAATGCCAGCGGGATTGCGGTACTGATTGAACTGGCCGCCCTGCTGGGAAAAATGGAAAACCCGCCCCCGGTGGATTTGGTCGCTTATACCTATGAAGAACCTCCCCATTTTGCCGGTCCGCAAATGGGTTCTGCGGTACATGCCAACAGTCTCGAAGGAAGCGAAGAGGATTACCTGGGCGTGATCGTGCTGGAGATGGTCGGATATTATAGCGATGAAGCTTTTTCTCAGTCCTACCCCATGCCCATGCTTTATATGATGTATCCGCACCGGGGAAATTATTTGGCGGTGATTAGCCGATGGGATCAGGGAGACTGGATCAAAAACGTAAAAGTCGCGATGAAAAGCCGAAGCGATATGCCCGTCTACTCTCTTCGCGCCCCCGACCGCGTTCCGGGAATAGATTTTTCAGATCACCGAAATTACTGGCCCCTGAATATTCCCGCACTGATGGTGACCGACACCTCCTTCTACCGAAACCGCCATTACCACAGCAAAGAGGACCTGCCGGAGAGCTTGGATTATCCGCGCATGGCGCAGGTAACCCTGAGCGTGTTTGAAGCGGTAAAAGAACTGGGGAAACCGTAAACGAAGAAAGGGTTCCCTAAGCATGGCATGTCTTTAGGCCCTTACAAACACCTGAATAAATCATAATAACTACGACTTCGTAGGCCAAAGGTCCACTCCGATATCAAGCCCGGTCCGCCGTACGGCGGGCCGAAGATCCGCCCCAATCACCGAAGCCTATCAGCCCAAACGCATGGTGAACCGTGGCAAAGGGTCATCTGACCCGTTCCCCTTTTTTTCCGGATTACTTCAAACTTTCCGCGCCGCCCAATTGGGCCGCACCACCGGATTTCTCCATATCTGTCCACAAGGTTCCGTCGCCGGCATGCAGAATATTAATCCTCAGATCCTTGGAAAGGTTTGTGGCAAATTCCCATAACGTGTAAGCCTCCGGATCGCCCATCGCACGGGCCTTCAGGCGCAGACCATCGGCCCTCTCCCCTTCCACCCGTTGATACGCATCCGCCTTCGCGGTTCCGAGCAAACGCACCCGGTTGGCCTCCATCCCCGCAGTTTGCTTGCGGACTTCCGCAACCTGCCGTTGGGTGTCGGCTTGAATATTCGCGACCTGACGCTCCTGATCGGCTTTAATTTCAGCGCGGATCTTCTTGGTCTCTTCCGCCACCTGCTGTTTGCGCTGATCGATCAAGGTTTGTTCCGTGTTCAGCTCCGCCAATTTCTTGGCCGTGTTTTGACGCTCCAAGTTGGTGAGGTCCTGCTCAATCGCCAGACCCACCTGCTGAATCGGTTCCAAAATCTGCATGGGCACCGACACTTGTCGAATCAGGGCGTTATGAATAATAATTTTCTTCTCACCCAAAGTCGTTTTCAGCGAATTGGTCAACTCATCCTGAAAAACCGAACGGGCGTCACCCGCCACAAAATCACGGGCACCGTATTCGGAACCTTTGTTCCGGGCCACCGATGAAATTTGCGGCACGATAATTTTATCCAGCACCGCCGGCAGGTCTCCGTAGGTCCGGAAAATCCAGGCGATATTTTTGGGATGCAACTCAAACTCCACCGTCATATCCAAACTGATTTGAAAACCGTCACGGGAAGGAAATTCCAAAACCTGGGCCAGACCCAATGAGGCCATATCATTTCCCAATCGGTATTTTTCAGGCACCCGCTGCAAATCCTGTCGATCCTGCTGCTCTGCCGTTTGCGGATTGTACTTTCCGCCTTCCTTTTGCCGGCGGGATGGCTTCGACTCCGACAGAGAAGAGAGAAGTCTGGAATTCTTCTCCAGGTAATCCGCCCGTTTCTCCTGCTGCTGCTCCAACATGTTGTAGTTCAATTCCTGAAGCGCGACGTTCTGCACATCCAACTGGGCTTTGGTAAACACCCGTCCGCCCTCTTTGAGCATGGAGACCTGACTCACCCCGATCTCCAGCACATCCACTTTGTATTCGCGAGGATTCAGGAAGTAGAGTCCGGGTTGGAGAATATCTTCCCGCACCCCTTTCTGCCCCGCCTGGGCAAAGTCACCTTCCGCAGCCTGTTCACCGGACAAGGATGTGATCACCCCCGCGTACCCGATGGGAATACTCACCGCAGGCAAGGTATCAATCCGGTAACCAAAGGGGTTAATCCGATAGGTACCCGGCCCCAGCACCCGCCGCCAAATGCCCTTTTGATGATCATCCGCCAAAAACTCTCCGGGAGGCAGTTCTTCGCCCACTTTCGATGTCACAATTCCCACCTGTCCGGGAGCAATCCGCTGACATGCGATAATCTCCTTTCCATAAAAAATCGGGTTCAGGAAATGACGCCCTTCGCCCAGCACTTCCGCGCGAACCCCTTTTTGTCCGGGTCCGGCCAAAATCTGATCCGGCGGCAGCGGGTCTCCAATTTTACTGTTGATCACCGCCATATATCCGGGCTCCACATAAAACCGGCAAACACCCCACATCCAGAACCCCCAGAGGGCGGCAAATGCAAGCACGATAAATAAACTGCTCTTCACAATGATGGATTTAGAAAGACTCATGGTTTCACCTCCGTACCGGAAAGAAAGGTTTCAAAGAGAGATCCCAGAGATCCTCCATTGTCATTACTGATGATAGTTTCAATTCGGGGGGCCAAATGCTGATACAGGATCAAACGGGCCAAATTCAATCCGCTGCCCAACGCAGCCGCTTCCGCGGCAAATACCGCTTCCTGCGCCTGATTATCCGCTTTGATCGCATCGCGTTCCCCATCCGCTTTCAGCAACATCGCTTCCGCTTCAAAGCGGGCGGCCTCCAACTGGATGGTTGCAACATCCAAATCCTTGCGGGCGGCAATCAGTTGAACTTCCAGCGTTTGCTGGGCATTAATCACCGCACGAATGCGTTCGGTCTCCGCTTCCACCTTTTCTTTGTTCTGCAGGGCGAGCATTTCCTGACGGACCAATTCGGCCCGGGAGCGTGCCTGCGCAATTTGTTGTTCATATTTTTCCGCTTCGCGAACCGCCACTTCCCGGTCGCGGTTGATGGCCGCAATTTCGTCCGGCGGCTGAATTTTTCTTACCAGCACCGAACGGATTTCCACCCCGAGATTTTCGCAGTTCTCGCGCAGATACACTTCCAGATCATTTTGAAATCCCTGACGGGTCTGACCCACAATAAAATTAATCGCAGGATGTTTGCTTCCTTCAATCCGGCTGAATCCACGGGCCCGTGGCAGAATAATCTTTTTGATAATATCATCCATGTCTCCGACCCGGTGGGAAAGCAACGCGGCCTGCCCCCGCTCTAAAGCAAATTCGATGGTGCCTTCCACAGAAACCGTAAAACCGTCTTCGGTCAAAAAACTAATCCGGTCGTCCCCGCTCATCTCAAACCGTTGTCCCTGTAGATTCACCTCAACCAAAGAGTATAAATACGGATTGAGGTAATACGTACCCGGATCTTTCACATCGACCACCACCCCTTTCACCCCGTCGGTGACCAGGAAATTATTTTCAACTTTGCCAATGCCGGGATCGCTCAACATGTCTGCCCCCACCAGGGAAGTGATCACCCCCACATGGCCGGCCCGAACGGTAATTTGGTCGAACAATTCTACATGGTAGGCATAAGGGTTGATCCGGTATTTCCCCGGAGTCAGCACATCCGGCAGTATGCCTTTGGTCCCCTCTTCCGCCAGGATCTTGCCGCTGGCCAGATCTTTTCCGTACAAGCGGGTCTTCACCCCGAGTTTTCCGGCGGGAATATCTGTAATCCGGTCGATCTGCCAATCCCAGTTGTAGGGATTCAGGAAATAACGTCCTTCGGAGAGCACTTCCAATTGAATTCCTTTTTCTTCCGGCTTCAAAGCCAAAATCTGACCGCTGGGTAAATCATCCCCGGTTTTGCGGATGAGAATCGCAATTTTGCCTTCCCCGGGTTCTACGCGGCAAGTGAACCAAAAGAGGATAGGCAGCATCCCCAGAATAATGAGCAAGGGAGGACCGAGCAAAACAGATTTCCATGGAAAACTTTTTTGGCGCTTTTGTCGGCGGCGCGAAGGCATGGGAGGCGGGAGATCATTCATAGGGAAGCCTTGAAACAAGTTGAGTATTCATCCCTAAACCTGAACCAGAAAAATAAAAAGCAAATTCCATGGATTCCAAGCGCTTCTCTTTAATTGATTTCTTACATAAATGTACTTGCGATCCTCTATTCGGCTATATCTTGTCCGATTTCCTCGAATCCTCATTGACATGCGTTCATCGCAGGTTAAAGAAGGGCCGTATTTCGAAAATTAAACCCCTAATCAGGACAACCTCATGCCTATCGCTACTACCGAACAGTACAAAGAAATGCTGGTGAACGCCAAATCCAAAAAATTTGCGTATCCCGCGATCAATATCGTAAACCTCGAAGGAATTCACGCCGCTCTCGAAGCCTTCAAAGAATGTGAATGTGACGGCATGATTCAAGTTTCCACCGGTGGTGGTGCTCACGCAACCGGCGCATTGGGTGATTCCGCTCTCGGAGCCAAAGTATTGGCCGAAGCGGCCCACGAACTGGCCAAAAGATACGACAACTTGATCGTATTGCACACCGACCACTGTATCAAAGAAAAAGTGGACCCCTTCATGATTCCTTTGATCGAAGCTTCTGAAGCCCGCGTAAAAGCCGGCCAACTTCCTTTGTTCAACAGTCACATGTTCGACGGTTCGGCTCTTCCTTTGGAAGAAAACCTCGAAATCGGCCTGAAACTCGCCCGCCGCATGCAAAGCCTGGGGATGTTCGTTGAAGTCGAATCCGGCATTGTCGGTGGTGAAGAAGACGGCATTGACAACTCCGACGTCAAAGCTGAAAAACTCTACACCTCTCCCGAAGACATGTGCCTCGTTTACGAAACCCTGAAAGAAGTGGATACCTTCATGTACGCCGCTACTTTCGGAAACGTCCACGGTGTATACAAACCCGGTAACGTCAAACTGACCCCCGGAATCCTCAAAGCCGGTCAGGAAGCGGTCAAAGCCAAGTTCGGCACCGAAGACAATCCCCTGGACCTCGTCTTCCACGGCGGATCCGGCTCCGAGCCCGAAAAGATCGCCGAAACCCTCGGATACGGTGTGATCAAAATGAACGTCGACACCGACACCCAGTACGCCTTCACCCGTCCGGTTGTGGACCACATGATGAAGAACTACGACGGCGTCCTCCGCATCGAAGGCGAAATGGGCAACAAGAAAGTCTACGACCCACGTGCATGGCTCAAACAGGGCAAAAACAACATGAAAGAACGCATCAAGCAAGCTTGCCGCGAACTGAATGCTGAAGGCACCCGCGTGTAACGCAGGCTTTCCAGCCTGCGGGAAAACAGACTTTCAGTCTGTCATTCAAAGCGACCTCTCCGGAGGTCGCTTTTTTTTCGCCCCTATCTCCCCCCCCTACCTTCTTCCACACCCTCCCTTCTTCCATTCCCCATCCCCCAACTCCCCCCCCCCCCCTCCCCCCCCCTTCTCCCCCCCCCCCCCCCCCCCCCCCCCCCCCCCCCCCCCCCCCCCCCCCCCCCCCCCCCCCCCCCCCCTCCCCCCCCCC
>CAKZLZ010000047.1 GCA_937127435.1 uncultured Verrucomicrobiota bacterium
GACCTCCGACCTCCGACCTCCGACCTCCGACCTCCGACCTCCGACCTCCGACCTCTAAAAAATTATGATCACGCACCCAAACTTCACGACGGCTGCCGGATGGAATTTCCGGGACATTCAACTCGAAATGAGTCTGAAACCTTTCTTTGACAACACTGCGGAAACCAGAGAGTTGGTGATCCGTGAGGTTTTCGAACAGTGGCGTGCGCTGTGGCGGCACGCCGAATCGGTGTCGTTCATGTTGTGGGTGGCGGAAGGTTCCGAGATTTTGGAATACGATGGTAAAATGGAAACCCCTTTTGAATGGGCCAAATACCATGGTGCACCGAATGAACACATGTGGAATCTCAAACCCTCCGCCGACAAACGGAGCGTGCCCGACCATAACGGGATCGGTCAAAATCATGGAAAAGATTTTGATCCTGATAAACGGGGAATTCACAACCGGGCATATCTCTACCGTCCGGAACCGGCGGAATTCACCTTCGCCTGGTTACGGGATTTGGTGTCGGATATTAAAAGAATTGGCGGTGAAGTTACCGGGATGCCGATTTATGTGGGTGAAACTTATGATATTGGTCCGGAGTTCGCCAAATCCCGGTTTAAGTTTGACTGGCACCGCGAAATTCTGGGAGATGGCCCTTTATTTAAAGAGCAGTTCGTTTCCTGTGAAGCGGTGTTGAAAGGGGATGACCGCTGTTATGCGGCTTATCCCGAAGGCATTCCGGACGGGACCCGGATCGGCACCTTTATGGGCAAGCAGTTGACCCGCCTGTTTGAAGATTGCGGTTTTGATTTTCTTTGGCTGTCCAACGGATTCGGATTTTCTCTGGAGCCCTGGGCCATGGTCGGGGAAGTGTTTGACGGTGAAAATTTTTATCCGGAACGTTCCGAAGGTATTCAAGCGCGTATTCTGAATTTCTGGAAAGATTTACGGGCGGAGTTTCCGCTGAAGTATCATCTCCGCACCCGGGGAACCAACATGGCCACCGGCATCGATGTGGGATCGGACGCCTCGCCGCTCCGTGAAATTTATGAAGGCGGTTTCGGGGTGGATGCGCCGGTCAATTCTCCCTGGGCTGCCCTGGACGGTGACTTTGGTTTGGAGCTTTCCGGTTGGATGAGCCATATCGCCCGTCATCCCGGAGATACCTTTCGATACCGATTTTATATCCATGATCCCTGGTGGCTGAACAGTCCCTGGCTGGACCGTTACAATCGAACCCCGCACGATATTTATCTTCCGATGTCCGTAAGCCGGTTGCAAGCCGATGGATGCGTGGAACTGCCCCGTGACTTTTCGTTACTTACCGTGGACGATTCTTATGGGATGATGCCTTTGCAGGTACCGAATGAAGTGATCCCGCATATTTTACGTTGTCGCGAAACCGCGCCGGATGCCTGCGGTCCCTTGCTCTGGGTGTATCCTTTTGATGATGTTCACGAATCCGCCCCCGGACGTGCGTTACATGTAGACAGTTTTATGGGGGCGGCCATTAACGAAGGGGTGCCGCTGAACACGGTGGTTGACTTGCCGGATTTGCCGGAAACCTTGCCCGGGTCCATTCTGATCTCTTCCGTGCCTACGCCGGGTTCCGACTCTGAATCTCTGCTTTGGGACCGACTGGAACGCGGGGCATCCCTGATTTTGATTGGGGCGATGCAAGCGGGATCGGTTTTCCTTAAGCAACTTGAAATGGAATTGGCGGAGGAACTCTCCGGTGATTTTGTCATGCCGGACGGCCGCATCCTCTCGCATCTTCCCATGTTGTCGGGTGGCGGTTTCAGAGAGTGTGGAGGCTGTGCGGTTTTAAGTGGGGAACAGGATGGACAGCAAAGAACCGTATCCGCAGTCAAAGGACGTTTGGCCTGGACCCGGGGATCTTTGTCCACTGCGGAATTTGATCCTGAGAATCCGCAACCCATTCGTGGACCTATTTTGCGCCCGCTGAATCCGGAGCTTTTTTATCCTGCCGGTCAATTGCTGCGGGAATTGCTGGGCGAATTCGGCTGGAAAATTTCCGCAGAAACCCATGCCTGCGAAACCCGCTTCCCCTATCTTACCGCCCACCGTTTCCGCAATGCGCTGATGCTTTCAGGGTACTCCCGGGACGAACAGGCGGTACTAAAACTGCGGCATCCGCTGGGTGCGCCTTTACTCAAAGGCATGTACAACCGGGTTGTCGAAGGAGAGACCCAAATCAGCGGCAGTCAGGCCTGGCAAAATGAATGCCGGGTATTCCTCGAAAGCGGGGAAGACGGGGTGATGCAAACCAAGGAATCACCACAGCTGATGCACGGTGTGCACCGTCGCCTCCTCGTATTCGGTGCCAAAAATGCGACCCTGATTTTTCTGGTAGAAACCGGTCACACGGATCAAATCCGCATTCTCCGCGATCCGCATTTTCCGTATTTTGTAGGAGACTTTGTGGAACCGGTTATCGAGCAAAGTGAATGGGGCCCGCTGCTTCGAATCGAAAACGTGAACGAAACGATTCTGATTGAGTGGTAAATCTTTCGCTCCGGTATTTTATAAATGAAAAAACGTCTCATTTTATGGCTCATTGTTTTCGCGCTCATCCTTTCGGGCGCATTCCTGTACTTTAAGGGGAAGCGCTACGAAGTAATTATTTCTCAAGCGCAGATCGACAGCACCCTGGCGAAAACCTTTCCCGCCACTAAAAAGGTTGCATTCATTTTTTCGATTACTTTTGCCAACCCCGAAGTCCTTCTTTTGGAAGCGGAGGATCGAATTCGGGTGGGCATGGAGGCCACTCTGAATATTCGTCTGAATGAAGAAGCCCGGAATTTGGGAGGGAGATGCACCCTGACTTCGGGCATCCGGTATGATTCCCAAACCCAGGAATTTTTTCTGGATGATGCTTCTTTTGACCGGCTGGAAATTCAGGGCATTCCCGATGAATACCTTGAACATGTGACCAAAGTGGCATCTGAAGCCGCCAAAGAATTTGTCGGGTCGAAGCCTGTTTATACACTTGAAGCCAAAGACGGCAAGACTGCCGCGGCGAAGTTGCTGCTGAAAGATTTTGAGGTAAAGGAACAATCTGTTTTCGTCACCCTGGGAATTTGAACCCCGGATCCACTCCCGGTTTCCGTCTGGATGTGGGTACGTTTAATATGGGATCCACCTGGGTTTCTTCGTTGGCGAAATGTCATTGGGGAGGTATACGTTTCTTATGATTCCGCATATTGCATTCTTTTCTTTGTTTGTTTTCCTCTACTTGCTGGTGAGCGCCCGTTTGGAAAAAACTTTAATCAGCGGTGCGCTGCTGTTTGTTTTGGTGGGTTGGCTGGTGGGCCCCCGGGGGCTTCAATGGCTGGATTTTCCGGTCGAAGCAGAAGGTTTGAGTTTACTGGCGGAGTTGACGCTGGCGGTGGTGTTATTCAGCGATGCGGCCCATGCGCGTCTGCATATTCTCCAGAAAAGCAGAAGGCTGCCGGAGTGTTTATTGTTGATCGGTCTGCCGTTGACCATTTTATTAGGCTGGGGGATCGCCCTGTTGCTGTTTCCGCAATTCAGTGTGATTGACGCTGCGATTCTGGCGGTGATTCTTGCTCCCACAGATGCGGCTTTGGGGAAAGCGGTGATGACCCGGAAGGAAGTCCCTCCCTCCATTTCTGAGGCTTTGAATGTGGAAAGCGGTTTGAATGACGGGATTTGTGTGCCCGTGATTGTGGTGCTCCTGTCGTTGAGTCTGAATATGGGTTCGGTTTCCGGATCTGAAATATTGATAACCCTGGTTCAGAAAATTGGCATTGGATTTGCGGTGGGGGCCGGGTTGGCTTTTCTGGGAGAAAAATACGTGCAGGTCTGTGCGGAGAGGAATTGGTCCCATCCGCAAGCCACCTCTCTGGCAGTAGCCAGTTTGGCTTTTGCCTGTTTTGCGGTGGCGGAATCATTGGGTGGCAGTGGTTTTATTGCTTGTTTTGTCGGTGGTTTGTTCTTCGGGGCTTTATGCAAGTACGAGCAGCATCACGAATTTCTTTCGTCGGAAGCCTCCGGTGATGGCTTGGCCCTCATCACCTGGGTGATTTTCGGCGGAACTGTGGTCGGGCAGTGCCTCCGCTATCTGACTTGGCAGGGCGTGTTATATACCCTGTTAAGTCTGACGGTCATTCGCATGTTCCCGGTCTGGATCTCTTTGGCCGGCAGCGGATTAAAATTAAGAGAAAAAGCCTTTATTGGTTGGTTCGGCCCCCGGGGCCTGGCTTCGGTGGTCTTTATCGTGATGGTGCTTAACCGTGGGGTACCGCATGCGCCCGAAATGGCTTCCGTGGGCATGAGCACAATCATGCTAAGTGTCATTCTACACGGGATCAGTGCAAACCCCTTGGTGAATAAGTTAAAGGGCTAAGCTGAACATGCTTGCAAAATACCTTTTCTTTTTTGTGGTCAACATGCCATTTCATTCGACACTACTTCTGTAGAAGTTTTTTTTGCGAAAGCACCAACCTTTCCCGGAACCTCCATGGCAAATCCAAGAGCAGCGATCCTCGACAACATATATTATCTTCAACAGGCAACGGTTTTATTGGCTGACATGACGCCGGAAACCTTTACCTATAAAAATCCGCCTTTGTATCAAAACGGGGTGGGGCCCCATCTGCGGCATTGCATGGATCATGTGGAGCTTTTTCTTCAAGGGTATGCGGATGGGCACGTGGATTACGACCAACGCCCCCGGCGTGATCTTCAACAGCAGGATCCTGTCGCGATGTGCCTCTGGATCAGAGAATTAATTGAAAAGTTGAAAAATTTACAGGTGGAAGATTTGCCCCGTTCCCTCAAAGTGAAAATGGACTGCGGATCTGAAATGATGGATCCCTGGAGTGGATCGACGGTTTTCAGAGAACTGCAGTTTTTGATCAGCCACACGGTGCATCATTTTGCATTGATTGCGATGATCTTGCGGGATCAGGGTTTGCCGGTTTCTGAAGGATTCGGCGTCGCGCCATCCACCCTCAAGTTTGCAGCGGAACTTCCCCCATGTGCACCGTAAGTTGGTGGCGGCGGGAAGGGGCACTTAGCCTGCGTTTTAACCGGGATGAGCAGCGGGGGAGAGCCGTGGCGTCCCCTCCCTGTATAAATGAGCAGCCATTGATTTGGCCGAAAGACCCACAGGGGGGCGGTACCTGGATTTGTCTGGATCGATGGGGAACCGTTCATTGTGTATTAAATCATTACGATGCGGAAATGGTGGCGCTCCCCCCGAACCCTGAAAGTCGCGGAGCCCTGCCTCTGCTTTCGGCAAAAAATCCGGAGCGGGCTGTTTCGGATTGGCTGACCCCCGGGCCCTATCCCCCTTTTCATTTGTTCCGCATCCCGTTGCAGGGGGAAACCTCGCATGTGACCTGGGATGGGCAACACTTGGAGCTGCGCCCTGTGCATACGGATCTGACTTTATGGACCACTTCAGGTTGGAATGCCCATGAGGTCATTGTGTCCCGGGCGTCGTTGTTTGACCGTATGATCAATGAACACGGTTTATCAGAAGATACCTTAACGGCATTTCATTATGCGTTTGATGCGGAAAATCCGGGCCGCTGGCCCCGCATGTCACGCGGGGATGCCCGCACGGTCAGCTATTCAGAAATCAGAGTGACAGAAAAAGAGATGACATTCGAATATACGGCATTTGAAGGGATTGAACCCGGACCCGCCACCTCCTGCAAACAAGTCTGCCTCCCCCTTAAAAAATGATCAACCGCATCTCCCATTTCCCTCTGGTTTTTCGGCTGCGGTGGTTGTGGGTTTTGGCGGGGTTGCCGCTGACAGGACTCTCTGCGGAAACGGCTCTGACGCTACCACCGGAATCAGGAGTTGTATCCGAAACCGGATGGATCCTTGATTTATTGAATGGTCCGGCGAGTGCGCCACAGGGGGGGCACTTGTTCATCATGTTGCTGCTGCTGGCCTTGGCAACCCTGGTCACCGAAGACCTTACCTGTGTGATTACCGGCCTGATGATTGCAAATGGTACTTTGACCTGGGCGCAGGGAATCGGGGCATGTCTGATCGGGATTTTGTTTGGTGATTTTCTTTTATTTTTAGCGGGAAGAAAGTGGGGGCGCCCGGTGCTTCGCCGCGCCCCCTTGCGGTGGATGATTCATCCACTCAAGCTTTTGGAAACAGAGGCGTGGTTCAAACGGAGGGGCGGGATGACGATTTTGATTTCACGCTTTATGCCCGGTACCCGGTTGCCCGCCTATGTGGCGGCGGGATTGATGGGAATGTCGTATGCAAAATTTTTGGTGTTCTTCGTGGTGGCGGCGCTTTTATGGACGCCGGCATTGGTGTTCCTTTCGTACAAGCTTGCCGGGAAGGCCTTGCGGTTACTGGAGCAGTATCATCATGCCGCCCCCTGGGTTTTTCTGGGAATGGCGGGGCTGTACCTCGGGGTGTTTAAAGTGCTGGTGCCCTCTTTGAACTGGCGGGGACGACGTGAATTATTGGCCCGCTGGCGGAGAAGTACCCGTCCCGAATATTGGCCGGCCTTCTGGTTGTATTTTCCTGTGGGGGTTTATCTTTTATTCCGGGGGGCGCGCCGGGGGAAACATCTGATGGATTTTTCGGTGTGTAATCCCTGCATACCGGGGGGCGGCGTGGTGGAGGAATCCAAATCGGATATTCTCAACCGCTTCGGTGACCGCAATGTGGTTGCGGACTATTTGCTGCTCCCAAAAGAACATAGCCCGGATGAAAAATGTAAAAAGGTGGATTCGTTTATGCGGGAGCGCAATTTGGATTTTCCGATAGTGTTAAAACCGGATGTGGGGCAGCGGGGCCAGCAAGTGATGATCGCCAAATCCATAGCGGATGTGGAAAAATGCCTTGAAGCCGCCAAAGTGGACTTTCTGGCTCAGACCTATGTGCCGGGAATTGAATTTGGCGTATTCTATATTCGTCATCCGGATGAAGAAGCGGGGCGCATTTTTGCCATCACCCGGAAAACTTTTTGCGTGTTAAGCGGTGATGGGGAGCATAATGTAGAAGAGCTGATTTTACTCCATGACCGGGCGATGTGTCAGGCGGATGTTCACTTTAAAAATATGAAAGCCCGATTGCTGGAAGTGCCCGGGAAAGGTGAAAAGGTTCAGTTGACCCAGGTGGGAAACCACGCGAGGGGAACTTTGTTTGAGGATGGCATCGATTTGCTTACGCCTGCATTGACCGACCGGATCGAGGAGATCAGTCGCACCCTGCCGGGTTTCTATTTTGGCCGTTATGATTTGATTGCACCGGATACGGAAACTTTTCAGCGGGGCGAGGGATTACAGGTGATTGAACTCAATGGGGTTTCCAGTGAAGCCACCAGTTTGTACGATCCGAAGTACTCTTACTTTTCAATGGTGGGGACTTTGCTTCGGCAATGGAAGGAAGCTTCCGCAATTGGGGTCAAGCTGCAGGCGCAGGGGCATCCCCGCATGACCATTAGAGAATTAATACATCAGTACGATCAATATCTACAACGTGAAACCCGTCGACACCTGACGGCAAGACGGCATGAAAAACGGTCGTTTTAGCGCCTAACTCTGCATCCGGTTTTTCAGCTCTTTCACCAGCAGCCAATCGACCAGGGCGTCGGGGGCAAAACGGCTGAGGGCGGCGCCCAGGTGTGCGGGAAGCGTGACTTTATATCGGCGGCGGGGATGCCGGGATGTCAATGCGTGGGCAATTTTTTGGGCGACGGCTTCCGGGGGGAGGGCAAAGGGTTTGGGACTGCGGGTGTTTTCCCTTTTGGATAATTCTTTTTGATAGAGCGTGGAAAATCGGGATTTCGCTGTGGGCAGGGAGCCTGCGGAGCTTTGCACCGCGTTGTTACTGAAAGAAGTGGTGATCGGACCGGGTTCCACCAGAGAGATGTGAACCCCGGTGCCGGATATTTCCACCCGTTGCGCATCCGCCAGGGCTTCCACCGCAAATTTACTGGCGGAGTAAATGCCCATAAACGGCAATGCGACCCGCCCCACCACGCTGGACACATGGACGATGCGCCCGGATTTTCTTTCGATCATCCCCGGCAAAATCAGGTTGGTGAGTTGTTGAAGTCCAATGACATTGACCGCAAATTGCCGGCGCATCGATTCCACATCCAGATCTTCCAAAGCACCCGGCTGACCGTATCCGGCATTGTTGACCAGCCCAAAAATCCCTTCGGGACAGGCGTCCAAAACCTGTTGAGCGCCGGCAGCGACCGTGTCCGGGTCCGCAAGGTCCATATTTACGGCCTTTAGCCCTAATGTTTCAAGTTTTTGAAGATCTTCGGGTTTTCTGGCCGAGGCGAAAACCTGCCATCCCCGGTTTTTCATTTCGAGTGCGGTTGCAAGTCCGATGCCGGAGGAGGTGCCGGTAATAAGAATGTTTTTAGGGGAATTCATTGGGTGTATTATGAAGAGATTGATAGACATGTCGAGTCGGCAAGTTCATACTTTTGCCTGAAAATACTGCAGATATTACGAATTATGGATTTATACGACAATTCAGCTTGACTATATCTGAATACTTCCGTTAAAGTTTTGACGATTTCGAAAAATAGTAGCTTAAAGCTATCCTTAAACCTCTCAGGAGAAATATATATGACAAGTGCGCCAACATCCAATAAATTGTTGCTGGACTGGGTTGAAGATGTGAAAACCATGTGTCGGCCCGACAGTGTATACTGGTGTGATGGTTCCGATGCGGAATTCCAAACCATTGCACAGACCATGGTCGATAGCGGTACCGCGATGTGGCTGTCCCCTGAGAAGCGCCCCAACTCTTTGTACATTCGTTCAGACCCGGCCGATGTGGCCCGGGTAGAAGACCGTACGTTTATTTGCTCCAAAAACGAAGAGGATGCCGGACCGACCAACCACTGGAAAGATCCCGAAGAGATGAAAGAGATTCTCCGCGGATTTTATAACGGATGTATGCAGGGCCGCACCCTCTATGTGATTCCTTATTCCATGGGACCTGTCGGGAGCCCGATTGCAAAAATCGGTTTTGAAATCACCGACAGTCCGTATGTGGTTTGCAACATGCACATTATGGCCCGCGTTGGCTCCAAAGTATTGGAAGTGCTGGGTGACAGTGATGACTTTGTTCGCGGCATCCACTCTGTAGGTTATCCGCTGACTGAACCGAAACAGGCGGATCTTGCATGGCCCTGTAATGCTGAAAACAAATACATCACCCATTATCCTGAAACCCGCGAGATCTGGTCTTTCGGATCCGGATACGGCGGAAATGCTTTGTTGGGTAAAAAATGTCATGCATTGCGTATCGCATCCGTTCAGGCCAAAGACGAAGGCTGGATGGCGGAACACATGCTCATTTTGAAACTGACTTCTCCTGAAAGTGAAGTGAAGTATGTGGCGGCGGCCTTCCCGAGTGCCTGCGGAAAAACCAACCTCGCGATGATGAACCCCACACTTCCCGGCTGGAAAGTTGAAACCATTGGTGACGACATTGCCTGGATGAAATTCGGAGAGGACGGACGCCTGTATGCGATCAAGCCTGAGGCCGGATTCTTCGGTGTGGCGCCCGGTACCAGTATGGGCTCCAACCCCAACGCGCTCAAAAGTGTGGATTCAAATGCGATCTTCACCAACTGTGCGCTGACCAAAGACGGCGACGTCTGGTGGGAAGACATGGGTGTGGAAGCGGAAG
Source organism: uncultured Verrucomicrobiota bacterium (assembly GCA_937127435.1). GTDB lineage: Bacteria > Verrucomicrobiota > Kiritimatiellia > SS1-B-03-39 > UBA6053 > UBA6053. Next base: position 9,671 of record CAKZLZ010000047.1, read on the forward strand.
AACTCACCGATTGGTTGAGCCGCCCCTGGACCCCGGATTGTGGCCGCACCGCTGCCCATCCGAATGCCCGTTTCACAGCCCGTGCGGCCCAATGTCCGGTCATCGCCGACGAATGGGAAGATCCCGCCGGCGTGCCTATTTCCGCCATTCTCTTCGGTGGACGCCGTGCATCCGCACAGCCACTGATTACCGAAGCCATGGATTGGGAACACGGTACGTTCATGGGGGCCATGATGGCCTCTGAGAAAACCGCGGCCGCTGCCGGAGTGGTGGGCGAACTTCGCCGCGACCCCATGGCCATGTTGCCTTTCTGCGGATACCACATGGGTGATTACTTCGCTCACTGGATCAAAATGGGTGAAAAAGGCGGAGACAAAATGCCGAAGATCTTTTACGTCAACTGGTTCCGTAAGAGTGAAGACGGACGTTGGCTCTGGCCTGGATTTGGCGAAAACTCCCGCGTACTGAAGTGGGTCTTCGGACGTTGCGCCGGAACTGCGGAAGCGGTACCCAATGCCCTCGGACTGACCGCGGCCCCGGGATCTCTGGATGTTGAAAACCTCGACATGCTGCCTGAAGATCTGGAAGAGTTGCTGTCCGTTGACAAGGCCCTTTGGCTAAGTGAAATCCCCTCCATTCGCGAACATCTCGCGAAGTTCGGTGACCGCTTGCCGGAAGTGTTGGTGAAACAGGCAGATGCGCTTGAAGCACGTCTGAAAAATGCCTAAGGCATTTTCCTTTCACGATGAAAAGACCGGGAACTGAAAAGTTCCCGGTTTTTTTTTAGATTTGTGCATTCTCTTCAGTCCCGGCGGGACGGCTCCTGCCAGTGCATGAGAGCCGCCCTTACAGGGCTCCGTCTTTGTATTAAATAACCCATATAACCGGGGTTTTCACCCCGGCCTTTGGAGAGCCGCCCCGTTGGGGCTGAAAGGCCATCAGGTCGTCGAAAATGAAAAGCGCTTTTTGTGTATGGTCTTGAGTCCGGGCGGGACGGCTTTCCAAAGGGCGGGGCGTGAGCCCCGGCACCTGTCAGAGATTATTCCCCGAGTCCTGAAAGGACGGCTCTCAGCGGATTCTTTGGGGCTGAAAAGACATTCCGGCCGTCGAAAAGGAAAAGCGCGATGGTCAACCGTCTGACCGGTCACTGAAAAGATCCCGGTTTTCTTATAGGCCTGTGCTTACAAAATTGGAACTCGGGAGGGGCTGGGGAATTTCAGGGGAACTGGTTCCTTGTGTTAGGTGGAGGAGCGGATACATAGAACCCGTGACGAATTCCCCTCCCACCCACAACAAATATTTGCAGGACGGCTTTGGCCGGCCGATTCATTACTTGCGTGTTTCTTTGACCGACGCATGTAATTTTCGCTGTGTGTATTGCATGCCGGAAGATATGAAATTCCGTCCGCGTCAGGAGTTGTTAAGCTGTTCCGAGTTTAAGCGGCTGATCACCCGTTTTCACAAAATGGGATTTGATAAATTTCGTTTTACCGGGGGCGAACCGACCTTGCATCCTGATTTGGTTGAATTGGTTCGCTTTACCCGCTCGTTATCACCATCTCCTTTTGTCGCGTTGACCACCAATGCGTATTTGCTGGCAAAGCAGGCCCGGGCCTTGGCGGATGCGGGTTTACAACGGGTGAATATCAGTTTGGATTCGATGCAGCCTGACCGTTTTCTGCAACTCGCACGCCGCGGATCTTTGGATAAAGTATTAGAGGGAATTTCCGCGGCGGAGGAGGCGGGGCTGGAAGTGAAAATCAATACCGTCGTGGTTCAAAATTTTAATGAAGACGAAGTCGTCTCTCTGGCCGCACTTACGCTTAAGCATCCCTGGCAAATTCGCTTTTTGGAAATGATGCCTTTTGGAAAAAACAGCGATTTACAATTGCAGGCCCGGGTAAACACGCCTGCATTACAGTCCAAAATTCATGCGGAGTTGGGCCCTCTGCATCCGGTAGGGGAAGGGCTGGATGGCGAAGCGAGGGTTTTTCGTTTACAGGATGCCCCGGGCACCATTGGATTTATTTCCCCGGTGAGCGCCCCGTTCTGCGCCTCCTGTAACCGGGTGCGCCTCACTGCAGATGGTAAATTAAAATTATGTTTGCTCAAAGACGGAGAACTGGATTTACGCGAAATTCTCAGAGGAGAACATCCCGATGAAGAAATTGACCGTCAAATCCTGGCGGGGGTGGCCCGTAAACCCTGGGGACATGATCTTTCCCACAACCGTTTCGGCACCTTGCGGGGCATGAGCGAAATTGGCGGATAGGGGTTCGGAATTGGAGCCTGCCTGAGGAGGTACGATCCCGATGGGGAAGGGGGGGCGATCTGTCCTACACGCTTTGGCGGCACATGGGGAGTTGAGCCTCGGGCCCCAGCCAATCCGGAGTGGCGAGCACTTTTTCGAGTGCCCGCCACAAGGGATCGAAGTCGGCGCGGGTTTTACCAAGTGCGCGGTAGATGGAGACCGGGCGGTCTTCCAGTTGGACCCAGGCGCGCAAATCGGTGGGGGATGAACGGATTTCTTTTTCGCTGAGCACCGGCACTTGGGTGTATTCCCGTTGACCTTGCGCAAAAACTTCAAGGGCCTCGCGGAGGAGGGGTTGCGCTTCGCCGACTGCAAACAGGGTCAGCATTAAATTGGCATCCCCGAAGCGTCCGGTTTGCCGGGGATCCTGTCCCTCGGGTTTTGAAGAAAAGGGTTCGCGGATCCACAGACCTTCCTCTCCGGAGATTTCGATAAGGGAGTCGTATTCATGATACGCAAAACACTCGCCACTGTCACTGCGTCCACACTGAAACCACTCTCCAATTAACAGTCCTGCATGGGGCGCCACCTGCCAGTGTTGTTGTTGATGAAAACGGCTGCCTTTATGTAACACCAGCGGATCAGGCAAGAACACGGCTTTGGCGCCTTCATCGACTTTGGCGGTAATGATTTGGGAAGTGGGGAGGTCACGGTCGTTTTTGTAAACCCGGCTGTTGGCCTGGGTGCCTAAAAACAACCGGGCGTCTTTTTCGATATGGAGGTCGATCGCAATCCGGTCGCCCTGCACCATCCCGCCGCCATAACTTGAAAGAATCAATGAAGCGGCTTCTTCAGAAAAATAAGGGCTAAGAAACCTCATGGGCGCAACGCTTTCGCATTCCACAATACGTGAACGGCCCTGACGGGATACAATGGTGGCTTTACTGGGATGAGGGGTCGGCAGAATCGGCATAGAGATACCATTGAGGAAGTTCAGAGAAGATTCCAGTCCCTTGCAAAATTATTTACGGCTCCATTCCGAATTATTCAGAAACGTATTAGTGAAGAACCCTCTTGGGGGAAAATGGGGGAAGTGCTCTTGAAATATCTGCTTGCCTCCTGTGGGTCCTAACGGTACTTTCTATCATTATGAACCCACTCTCCAGTTATTTCGATGTTGCGATCTTGAAACCGGACATGAGCGAAAAGGAAGTGATGGCCGCTGCGGAGTCCTGCCTTCCGTACCAGCCCTGCGCATTTTGTGTGCGTCCTTCCGATATTCCCCTGCTCAAACCTCTTTGTAATGAACACCGAATTGGACTTTGTGTGGTGCTGGGATTTCCTCACGGGAGTCAGTTAACGATTTCAAAAGTGGATGAGGCCAAACGGTATATTTCAGAGGGTGTCGATGAAATTGATATGGTTTGCAATGTGGGCTGGGTCAAATCCGGAGAATGGCAAAAGATTAGAGAAGATATCTCCGCGGTCAGTTCGTTTACCCGGCCGGCCGGGGTACTGTTAAAAGTGATTTTGGAAACCTGTTTTTTAACCGAAGTTGAAATCGAACAACTGGTGAATATCTGCGTGACGGCCAAAGCGGATTTTGTAAAAACGTCCACCGGTTTTAACGGGGAGGGGGCGCAGGACGAACATGTGCAATTGATGGTGAAGACTGCGGATCACCGCATTCAGGTCAAACCTTCCGGAGGGATTCGCTCCAAAGCGCGGGCGCAGGCACTGATTGATCTGGGCGCAACCCGTCTGGGGGTGGATTTCAGCTCCATTCCGGTGATTTGCGGAGACGCCAAGCCGGTCAAAAACTCAGGATACTGAGCTTGTTTTAGTCCTGCGGCTCTTTGCTGCAGGTCCCTTTTTTCTCATTCGGGCATTCTTTGTTGGAGCAAAGCGGACAATCAATTTCCTGCCCCTTGTATTTCCGGGAGGAGCTGCCGCAATGCTGAATGGGCTTGCGGCCATTGAGTACACCGACAGACATTCCCAATACACAAATGAGAAGGACGGCCAATATGATGGGGATAAGGATGAGGAAAGACATGGGCTTTAGATACGGGATTTCCGGGAAAAGTCAATAATACGAAAAGGGAATGGATGGGCGTATCCCGCAATGGGTGATTTTTTAAGCAAGGCTCGGGCTTGTCCCGGCGCGCGCAGATATCCTGATTCTGGAAACGCGCCGGGCACAAAAAAGCCGTTCCGGCACTGCGAAACGGCTTTTTTTCAGACGGACGGTATTATCAGACGCTTTCGGTAACAACGGGTTGGTAGGTGGCGTCGCCATACCCAAGGATGCACCAGAAAATCGGACTCAGGAAAATCAGTCCCAGTGCGAATCCGGTACCTTTCCCAAAGCGTTTTGCGATTTCAACCATAAGCACGATCGAAATATAAATATTCACGAAGGGAATAAACAACAGGAAGAACCATAAGATGGGTTTTCCCGCAATTTCGGTCATGACCACCATGTTGTAGAAAGGCACAATGCAGGCCCATCCCGGTTTTCCGGCTTTGACAAATACTTTGCCCACGCCAACGAGAACGCCAATGAGGATGGCCAAATAAATGATTCCGCCAATCAAACCAACGCCGGCTCCGACAGCAGATTCCTGTGCTAAATAAAATGTATTCATGTTATCTCTTCTCCTAAGTTGAGGGTTAGGGACTCATTTGAGTCTTAAATCCGCAAAATGTAAATGTTATAATGCTTAGCTTTCCACGGTGGACATGAGGATCGTATCGACCAAGCGGTCGTTGATTTTTACTTCGGTGACTGCCACCACAGTATTGCCCACTTGCAGCAAGCCGCGGTCGACTAGTTTGGCGACGGCCCGGCTTACGTTGTCCTCCGGATCATCACTGGTTTCCAGATAAGAAGGCTGAATTCCCCAATACATGGGCAACTGATTCAGCAGGTTGTTGTCACTCGAAAAAGCGTAGATGGGCGTGGAGACCAAACGCAAACGGGCGGCATTTCTGGCGATAATTCCGCTGGAGGTGAAAACAATCAGCGCATCTGCAGCACATTCTTCGGCCAATACGGCAGCGGATTTGACCAATTTAGCAAATTTACTCTGCATTTTCACATTGTCATAAAAGCCGGCGCCTCCACTGCGTTCAATCCGTCTGGAAATCCGGTCCATCATCTCCACGCATTTGAGCGGATATTTTCCAATACTGGTCTCACCACTGAGCATGATGGCGTCAGCTTGTTCGTAGACGGCATTGGCGGTGTCGGTAATTTCTGCACGGGTGGGGGAAGGGCTGGAAATCATGGATTCCAGCATATGAGTGGCCACGATCACGGGTTTTCCCTGTTGTGCGCACTGCTTGATCATTCGACGCTGGATAATGGGCAATTCTTCGTAAGGGCACTCGATGCCTAAATCGCCCCGGGCAACCATAATGGCATCCGCAGCTTCGATAATTTCATCCAAATTCCGGATGCCCTCCTGGTCTTCCAGTTTGGCCACCACTTTCTGCGGGGCATTGTGGTAATCCAGAATGGCTTTGAGTTGTCTTACATCCTCCGGCTCACGCACAAATGACATGGCAAACCAGTCAATCCCGACTTCGATGCCGAGTTTGATATCTTCTTTATCCTGTTGAGTGAGAGAAGGTAAATTGACCCGGACGCCCGGAAGATTTACATGCCGGCGGCTTTTCAGGGTGCCGGGGGTGAGGACTTTGCAAAGCAACTGGTTGTGCTTTTTCTCATCCACTTTCAGTTCAATGTTCCCGTTGTCGATCAGGACGACATCTCCTACCCGGATATCTTCCACCAATTGATCGTAATTGACGTCTACACTGTATTCTTCGGCTGATTTTTCCCCGCGTACCGTGAGGCCGATGACCTGTCCGGCTTCGAGATTGAGGTCCTTGGGCACATCCCCGGTTCGAATTTCCGGACCGCGTGAATCCATCATGATTCCGACACGGGTGACCTGTTTGTGGCTGATTTCACGGATGATTTTTACGCTTTCACGCACTTGCCCATGATTGGCATGGGACATGTTGATCCGGAAGATGTTGACTCCGGCTTCAATCATTTTCTGAATCATCTCGGGAGATTCTGTTGCGGGGCCTAAGGTGGCTATAATACGGGTACGACGACTGGTTTTCGGGCTCATGGTTTCAATTTTTATTTAGGTTTTCACTTGTAACTGCAGAACATGGCAACAGATTCCTGCACATGATTATTTCTCAAGCACATCCGGAATTTGCCGCCATTCATTGGGAGAACTGGGTTCCAAATGACCAAGCCACCCTTTGTTTTGTTCTACAGAATCAGCAGATTCTGCTGATTGAAAAGAAACGTGGACTAGGTATGGGAAAAGTCAATGGCCCAGGTGGAAAGTTTGATCCGGGTGAAACGGCCCTCGAATGTGCGATTCGGGAGACCCGGGAGGAGCTGGGGATCACGCCGACAGATCTGGAAGAGCGGGGGCTCCTCCGCTTTGAATTTACCAATGGCTACAAATTGGAAGCGTATATTTTTCTCGCCCATGGCCATGAAGGAGAGGCCATTGAAACAGAGGAGGCGGTTCCGTTATGGACGGATTTGGATGTGATTCCCTATCGGCGCATGTGGGCGGATGATGTGCTTTGGTTGCCCCATGTTTTGGGTGGAAAATCCGTGAAAGGGGATTTTCTTTTTGATGACGAAGTCATGCTGGGCGTAGAAATGGAATTGATGGAGACCCCATGAAAATTCTGCTGTGTATGGATTCCTGGAAAGGATCTCTTTCCGCAATCGAAGCCTGTGAAGCGGTGGCCAAGGGGATTCAGTCGCTTTTCCCCGCTGCGGAATGTGACTTTGCCCCCATGGCGGACGGAGGAGAAGGCACTCAGGAGTTATTGGAAATACTGCGTCCGGGGCAAAAAATCGTAAAAACGGTTCAAGGTCCCCTGGCGGGTTCACGCATTGAGGATGGATACCTGTTTTGGCCGGACTCTGGAGAAGCTCTCATCGAAATGGCCCGATGCGCGGGACTTCCTTTGCTGAGTGAAGCGGAAAAAAATCCGATGCTTACAACCACTTTCGGGGTGGGGGAATGGATCGCGGATGCTGTAGAAAGAGGCTGTGGTCAGATCACCTTGGCCGTGGGAGGATCTGCGACCGTGGATGGGGGCGTGGGCATGGCGCAGGCCCTGGGATGGCAGTTTCTGGATGCACAGGGTAAAGAACTGGGATTCGGGGGGGGAGAACTGATTCGTTTGCACAAAATTATTCCGCCTGAAAATCCATCGAAGATAAAAGTGAGGGTGATGTGTGATGTCACCAATCCTTTGTTGGGGGAAAAAGGATCTTCCGCGGTGTTTGCCCCGCAAAAAGGCGCCGATGCGGAAATGGTAAAGGATTTGGAAGCCGGTCTGGCACGATTGGCGACATGTATTGAATCCGACTTGGGAATCGATGTCCGTGAAATTCCCGGGGGAGGCGCTGCCGGCGGGATCGCGGCCGGTGCAGTGGCGTTTTTCGGGGCGGAACTGGTCAGCGGGGTGGATGAAATGATGCGGATTGCGGGTTTGCCGTCGAAAATCCGGGCGGCGGACTGGGTGATCACCGGCGAAGGAAGGGTGGATAGCCAGAGTCTGGATGGAAAAGTGCTCTCCGGGGTAATAAAGGCTGCCGGCGATAAACCGGTTGCGGTGATTGCGGGAAGTTGTCAATTAACGGAAGCGGATCTTAAGCAGGCCGGACTGGCCGCGGCTTTTTCCGCGAATGAACAAAATCTGCCTTTGGCGGAAGCCATTGCGCGGGCGGGAGAACTGGCGGAAGTTGCGGGCCGGCGTTTTGCGGAGACATGCCTGTAAGTTGTGTCGGGGGCTTACGGGCTGAGAAGTCACGACGGCGCTGGTCTAGGTTTTTCGGAGGGCCCGCGTCTCGCGGTCCGGCATGGTGGGGAAGTCACGACGGCGGGACGCCGTCGGTCCTGTATTTAGGACTGCACTGGTCTAGGTTTTCCGGAGGGCCCGCGTCTCGCGGTCCGGCATGGTGGGGAAGTCACGCCGTCGGGACGCCGTCGGTCCTGTATTTAGGACTGCGCTGGTCTAGGTTTTCCGGAGGGCCCGCGTCCCGCGGTCCGGCATGGTGGGAAAGTCACGACGGCGCCTGCCCGAGCTGTCGCTCGCGACGGCCAGGGAGACGCCGTCGGTCCGTATGTTTATGCCTTTGGCAACCGCCATCTCGCCAAAAACTCCACGTTGCCTTTGGGGCCTTTGAGGGGAGAGCGGATCACGCCTATCCATTCCCATTTGAGCTCTTCGGTGCCGTAGCGTTTGATGTCTTCCACCACGCGCTGGCGAATATCTTCATCCACCACCACGCCCTTCCGCAGGTTTTTTTGTCCGGCTTCGAATTGGGGTTTGATGAGGGAGACCACTTCTGATCCGGGGAGGAGCACGCGGCCGGCGGCCGGGAGAATGAGTTTGAGGGAAATGAAACTGGTGTCGATCACGCAAAACGTGGGGCGCGGATCGAAGTCTTTGGCTTCCAGATGGCGGGCGTTGGTTTCTTCGCGCACGTCGACGCGGTCATCGTTTCGAAGATCCCAGTGAAGTTGTCCGCGGCCGACATCGACGGCGTAGACTTTCACCGCCCCGTGTTGGAGCATGCAATCGGTGAAACCGCCGGTACTGGATCCAATATCGATGGCGGTTGCCCCCGCAATCGGCAGGTCTTCCCATTTTTCGAGGGCACCGATCAGTTTGTCTCCTCCGCGGCTGACGAAGCGGGGCGGTTGCTCGAGGGTGAGCTCAACATCTTCCTGAACGGTAAAACCCGGTTTGCCGGCGACCTGTCCATTTACCCGTATCTTGCCGGCACGAATCAGGCGTTGCGCCTGTTCTCGACTGTCGGTCAATTCCCGCTTGTGCACCAGCACATCCAATCGAATTTTTCCCATCGCTTAGGGGGTCTCTTCAAAGGGGTTGGCTTGCAGCGCTTTTGGCGGCTGCAGAATTACGGACGCGACCAGGGCCTGTTTGAAGGCGGCGCGGGTTTTTAGATTGGGCTGTGGGGTTTTGGTGCGGATGGCCCGGATGTTTTGCAGGGGGACCCGCGGCACAGAAATACTGCTGGAAGACAAATCGATCATCATCGAGCGTACGTTTTTTAATGCATCCTGCTGGAGTTTCTGATCAATGCCGCCATTGACCAGCTCCACGGCCTCCTTGATATCGGAGATCTGCTTGAAGGTGGCCTCCATATCCAGGTCGCCGAGGTTGGAGGTCTTCAGCGGTTTGGCCGGGATGGGCGGCGGGGGAGGAGGTGTGGTGTCAAACTGGATGTCATCCACGATGGGTTTCCGACGCTGGATCGGAGGTGCGGGTTTGGGTGGGTTCGCCCCTTCGCCGCTCAGTCGTCCCAGAAAGGCTTCCAGTTCGGATTCAATTTTCGGTTTGGCCGGTTGAACTTTTTTCCCGGTTCGTTTTTCTTCCGCCTCTCGCTCTTCCCGCTTCTTCTTCATTTCCAGAGCTTTTTGTTTGGCCTGTTTCTGCTGAATCAAATTTCCCACCAGCCAGAACACGCCCACGATGAGGTAGACGAGAAAGGACAGTCCGGACGTTTCTGCGAGAGGGAAGAGGGAGGTCATGGGGTCAATTGTCAATGGTCAATAGGTAGGGGCAAGGGTCACGGGTCACTCGTGTTTCCACATGACCCATGACCATTGACTTCTTTAGTCCTCCTGATCCCCTTCGGCGATGCTTTCACGCATCGAGGTGTCGGCGAGAACATTCTGCATGCGGTAGAAATCCATAATACCCAGGTTTCCGGAGCGGAAAGCTTCGGCGATGGCCTGGGGAATTTCCGCTTGCGCTTCGATCACTTTCGATTGCATTTCCTGCACCCGGGCGCGCATTTCCTGTTCGGCGGCGATGGCCATGGCGCGACGGCCTTCGGCTTCGGCCTGACGTAATTTCTTGTCGGCTTCCGCACGTTCGGTTTCCAGAAGCGCACCGACGTTGGCGACTTCGCGGGTGCCGCTGACACCGGCCACGGAGACGTCGGCAATATCGATGGAAACAATTTCAAACGCGGTGTTGGCGTCCAGTCCGGACTGTAGTACCCGGCGACTGATATCATCGGGATTTTCCAGGACGTGTTTGTAGGTTTCGGAAGAACCGATGGCGGAAACAATTCCCTGACCTACCCGGGCGATAATGGTTTCTTCGGTGGCACCCCCGACCAAACGCTGGAGATTGGCGCGAACGGTTACCCGTGCTTTCACCAGCAGGCGGATTCCGTCTTTGGATACGGCATCGAGGTAGCCGTTACTCAGATTTTGGTCGGGGCAGTTGATCACCTTCGGATAAACGGAAGTGCTTACCGCTTCGTGAACATCGCGTCCGGCCAGGTCGATGGCGGCGGCTTGTTGGAAAGAGAGTTCGATGTTGGCTTTGTCGGCCGCGACCAGCGCCCGTACCACATTCATCACATTTCCGCCGGCCAGATAGTGGGCTTCCAGATCATTGGTGGAGAGTTCCAAACCGGCTTTGACGGCCTGAATACGTGAGTCCACCACCAATTTGGTGTTTACCCGTCGCAGGCGCATGCCTACCAAAGTTAAGAAGTTTACTTTTGCCCCTGAAACGGCGGCACGAATGTAGATGCTGATAAAGTTGGCCATAAGGACCAACATCACGATGATAAAAAATGCGAGAACGCCTAATACGTATTTCATGGGATTATTCTGGTGGGGGTTGGGGAGGGGAAGGGATTTCTATTTTCAGAACACGTTGAGATTGACGAATGCTGGTGATGAGGGTGCCCATGCCCCAGCAGGAGGTCATAAAATAAAGCACATCTCCAATGTAAACCAAGCTGTAGGCACTGTAAAGGACTACGAGCCCTATAAACAAACCTTGCGCAAGTTTTGCAAAGGTCAGATCGGTTTTTTTGCGGAGAATCATGAGGCCGATCGCGTAGGCAACCACAATTTTCCCCAGATAAAAAAGCAGTCCGGTAATGATCAAAAGAAAGATGCCCAATCCGGTGCCGATCAAGGTGGGGAGCAGGAAGTAGGCGGCCAATGTCAGAGGCAGGAAAGTGAGCAGGCCCAGCGTGAGGGCGGGGCTCCGGTGGTGGAGGAGTAAATCCACATTGTGCCCGGTAAAGCGCGGCAGCAATCTTAACAGCAGAACCCCCACCACAAAGGAAGTGAAGAATTGAATCCCCAGGAGCATCCACTTCCAGGTTTGAATGTCTTTTTCCAGTTGCCCGGGTTCGTCGGTAATTTGTTTGCGCTCGCCTTTGACTTCCACGCCTTCGGGCAGGGGGAGGGTCTGCTGATTCCGGTTGTATAAATCGCCATGAATGGTGGTGCCGGCCAACAAGCGGATTTCATTGCCGCGCAAGGTGAGGTCCCCCTGAATGTCCGCTTCAATCACCACGTTGGGCGCATCTACCCAGAGATCTCCCTTGATGGTTCCTTTTACGGTAATTCGTTTTCCCGCTTGCAGGATGGCGTGTCCGTCGACCACGGTATTGGTATTGAGCAGAATATTTCCCACGGAGGCGTAGCCCCGGAGGTTGCCGGCGATCTCACCATTGACGGTGAGAACTTCCAGGGCGAGCAGGCGGACGTCGTCGGCACTGGTTCCGCTGAACTCAATTTTCCGGGCCGAGGCCCAGATATCATCCTGAAACTCTCCCCGTAGGTTGATCTCATTGGCGGTGGCAAAAAAATCGTCGGTTGCCACCTCATCAAAATCGATGTTTTTCTCAAATAGTAACCAGGTTTCCGTTCCGGGCGACTGCGCCCGAAGGAATCCGGTCAGGCAAAAAAGGAGGACGATAAATTTTCTCATGTGTTTTCTTTCCCTGCGGGTCGCACCACGACCCGGGATCCGTGTACTTCCACCACTTCAATTTCACTGTCTTTTTCAATATATCCGGTGACCGCCACCACATCGGTTTTCTTTCCGTTTAAGCGGGCAAACCCGCCGGGCCGCAGGTCGGTTTCCGCGCGGCCGCTATCGCCGGCTTTGGGCGCATGGGGATCCACGGTTTCGACTTCCTGAATGGCGGTTTGTAATGAAAAACGTTTCCCGATCCGGCTGTCCGGCATTTTCATAAGCCAAAACATAAAGCCGCATAAGGTGCCGAGAATAAGTAAGAGTGCGGTGAGTGATCCGTAGGCCGGACCAAAAGCGGCCACGGCGAAACCGCAGGCGACGAGCAAACAGACGCCTCCGCTTATGCCGAGAATACCTCCGGGGACAAAGACCTCCAACACAAAGAGTACAAACGCGATCGCGGTAAAGATGATAAACAATACGGTGGGGCTCATACGCGGGACTCCGAGGGAAGGGTAACGATCAGCCGGTGGTTCCGGACATCCACAACCAACAGGGCACTGTCGGTATCGAGATAATCCCCTTCGGAGATGGCATCGTAGGGTTTTCCTCCGACCTGAACAGTGCCCGAGGGGCGTAGCGGGGTGAAAGCGATGGCTTTTTGGCCAACCAGCGATTCAAGGCCGGTGGCAATCTGGTCACGGCTGGCAGGCTGAATATCCGAGCTTAAGACCAGTTTTCTGCCCAGGAGAGTGTTTTCCCCCAGATTCCGCAGAAGGATGACGGCGAGGACCCCTGCCACTATGATGGCCACACTGAGGTTGGTGACGGCCGGTCCGAGATTTCCGACGTTTTCGAATCCGGGGAGATCTCCCGGGTTTCCAGGAAAGCGAATGCTCATGGCCTTGATGAGGCCTATACACAGCAGGGCTATGCCACTGAGGCCGGCAATTCCGAAACCGGGAATGACAAAAATCTCGGCCATGATCAGGGCGATGCCGAGGAAGATGATCACCAGATCTTCCATGCCGGCCAGACCGGCGATGTTGTGGCCGAAGACCACAATGACAAAAAGCAGGGCGGCGCCCCCGCCTGCCCAGCCGATGCCGGGGGATTGAAATTCAAGGTAGACCAACAGGCCGGCGAGACTCAACAGCATCGGGGCCAGCCGGGTAATCCACAAGGCCAGGGTGTCCGCCATTTCCGGAATCAATTCGATACGCTCCGCATTTTCCAGCCCGACTTGGGCAAGCATGTCATCCAAATCGAGCACGGTCCCTTCTGAAAGCAAACGGCTGCCGTCAGGCATTACCCGTTCCGCTTCCATATTGGTCAGGGTAAGCAGATTTCCTTTGGCGGAGATCACGGTTCCGTCTTCCAGAATGTATTCGAGATCTCTCCGGACCATGGCCCGGATCAACATCTCATCTCTCCCTTTTGCCTGGGCAATGCTGCGTGCGACCGCATCCATGTAGGATTCAATTTTTTCCCGTTCCGCTTCACCTAACTCTGCATAGCCTCCACTTTTTCCCATAATCACCGGCATGGCATCGCCGATTTTGGACCGCGGGGTCATATAAATTTTATCGGTGGACATGGCGATAATCGCCCCGGCTGAAATCGCTTCATCTTCCACCAGAGTATAGGTGGGAATTCCGACATCGATGATGGGTCCCACCATCTCCTGCATCACCCTGACGGAGCCTCCGGGAGTATCCATTAACAAAACAATGGCATCCGCTTCCGCTTCAAGGGCTTTTTTCACCCCCCGTCGTAAGAGGAACAATTGCGGTTGCATAATCTCCTGTCGAACCGGGATCAGGTAGACCAGCGGTTTGTCTTCCGAAGGGGGGGGGGGAAGCTCTGTGGCGTCGACTTCCACATCGCAGAACGCGAAGCCCGTGAAAAAGCATAAGCTTAAGAGAATGGATTGAATGAAGTGTTTCATGAGATGGGGTCTTCCTGTTCTACGCCTGCCTCTCTCTAATGTCAAAAGCTCTTCACGTGGAACTCCCGGAGATTTATGTAAAATGTCCTTTCCTATTTCCGGTTTGGTTGAATAGCATTTCCTTCATGACAAATACATTTTCTGATTTTAATGGCCTGGGCATGAATTTAGGAAACCTTTCCCGGTTGTCCCGGGCGGAAAGCCGTTCGATCTCTTCTGAAAATCCCACCGGCGCCCGGAGTGGCGGCGCAAGAGCCTGCTCCCCGCTCGATGAGGAAGGCAAACCGACTGGCCCGGCCCGCGATTTGGGTCAGGGTTGGAAAGTGAAGCCGCGCACATGTATTCCGGCTGGAAGTTTGTTGGAAGTGGCAGATATTGAAGGTCCGGGCGCGATTCAATCTATTTGGATGACCCCTACGGGACGCAACCGTCACGCGATTCTCCGTATTTATTGGGACGGTCAGGAGCAGCCATCGGTAGAGTGTCCCCTCTGTGATTTTTTTGCTTCGCCTTTTGTTGGGGGCCGCGACTACCAATTTGCCCAGCTTACCTCACAGGCGGTGTGCGTAAATCCCGGAAATGCCTTTAACTGTTTCTGGGAAATGCCTTTCCGTAAGAAATGTCGGATCACGGTGGAGAATTGTAGCGCGCAGGAAATCGTGCTGTACTATCAAATTAATTACACCCTGACGGACGTTCCCGCGGATGCGGCTTATTTTCATGCCCAGTTCCGCCAAAGCCTGCCGGTGAAAAAAGGAGAGGTGCATACCATACTCGATGGGGTAAAAGGGCAGGGGCATTATGTCGGCACGGTGATGGGTTGGCAGGTGAACCACAACGGTTGGTGGGGAGAAGGAGAAATCAAATTCTTTATGGACGGGGATACCGATCCGGCGTTAAGCGATGGTAAGGAGTTGGCCGGGTCCACCGGATTTCCGACCATTTGCGGGACAGGAACCGAAGATTATTTTCTGGGGTCCTACAACTTTGAAAACAAAGAAACCCGGCAGTATCAGGAATTCACCGGGCCCTACGCGGGCATGCCCTACGTCGGCCGTCCGGATGGCGTCTACAAGGCCAACACCCGTTTTGGTCTTTACCGTTGGCATATTATGGACCCGATTCGATTTCAGTCAGAATTGAAGGTTACGATTCAGGCCCTGGGATGGATGAGCGAAGGTCGTTTCCATCAGAACCGGGACGATCTCTCGTCAGTGGCCTATTGGTATCAGACACTCCCCACCGCCCCCTTTCCTGCTTTTCCGTCAGCGGATGAGTTGGAAATTGTGTAAGTACAGATGACCGAGTCTTTTGCTGGAAATGATCACTTTTTGGTTAAAATCATTTGATCCCTTGGGTTTAAATTCCTTTACACCGTTTAAAGTTTTGGGCATAAATTTATCAACCTACCTGATTTAAGCACCTTTCCCTAAAAATAATGAAGATCCAAGTATTGATTCCCTCCGCCTTTGTTGCGCTTGTTTTCTTATTGAGCTCCGTGAGTCATGCTGCAACCATTGGCTACTGGCGCTTTGAAGGGGACTCGATAAATACCGCAAATCCAGGAACGGGGAATCTGACGGCAACCGGTACCGGGGTGACGACCACAGCGCTGGCAGGATCGGGTGCGACCAGCGATTTCTTTAATCCGGTGCCATTGACTTCGGCCGCGAATACGCAAACTGCAACTGGATTTACAGGTAACGTTAACAAGGGATTTAGTAGTGATGATTTCTTAGATCTCTCTGGGAATAATGCTTTTACCATCGAGGCGCTGTTCAGCAGCTCTAATGTTTCCTCAGGATCGAACCAGACCCTTGCCGGCCAATGGAAGGCCTCAAATGGATACCGAAGCTTTCTCTTTCAGGTACAAAATGGGGGGCAAATGGGACTGTATGTTAGTGGAAACGGCATTGCGGCCGAAACCTACATTACGACCACGGCTGATTTGAAAGCTGCGAATAACAGGGATTATTATGCTGCCGCGACTTTTAGTGCTTCCGGGGTGACGCTCTTTCTTCAGGACTTGACCGATCCCGAAGGTTCTCTGGCCACAGAGACGTTTAGTACCCCCCTCATGAATGTCCAAAATTCAAATGCGAAGTTCACAATTGGAGGTTATGACAGTAGCTTCCAAAACCCTTTTAGAGGAGATATTGATGAAGTACGCCTCTCAGATGTTGTACTTTCCCAGTCGGAACTTTTGGTGATCCCCGAACCCAGTTCTTTGGTTTTATTGGGCATGGGGGTTTTGGCTGGCATGGCTTTCACGCGCAAGTCGCGTCGGCGCAGAGGCTGAGACTTCCCGCTTCGTCGGGTATATGGGTTCAAAGATTGCGCATCGTTTGAAGTCTGAAAGTCTTGTGATGTTTTTTTTGGGGTGGGTGAGAAACCCCTACAGGGTTTGAATGATTGTTTGTGTTCCCCGGGGTTTCGCAGGCTCAACCCCAGGCTACGGTGAGATGTCCCCTTCAGGGACAGCTGGAGGCCGAAGCTACTAGACCCCCAGGGATGATTTAACCTGGAGAAGGCGTCTCCAGTTTCGATGATGATATCGATTTTATTTTCCAACTTACTCTTTGGTGAATAGGGGGAGATGCTGTAAGAGTCTTAAATCAGGACAAGATCCTCAAGACTTTCGTTGAATCAGGACCAGACTTTTGAAATTATCCACATCCAGAATTTTAGTGACCGGCGGTGGCGTTCGCATTGGCAAAGCGATTTCTTTGGCGCTGGCGAAAGCGGGGGCAGAAGTGTTGATTCATTATCGGCACAGCAGTGACGCGGCCGAAGAGACCGCGGAAATGATTCGCACCCATGGCGGGAAAGCGGACACGGTGTGCGGAAATGTGGCCACGGAAGCCGGAGTGAAATCGATCATGGATCAGGCGCTGGCAAAAGGGGCATTGGACGGTTTGGTGAACAATGCGGCTGTATTTAACCGCACCACCCTGGCGGAAAGTGACCGGCAAATTTTTCTGGATGAATTTGGGCCCAATCTTTTGGGACCTTTGGCTTTGATCCGCGCTTTTGCGGCCCAAGGGGGAAAGGGGAGTGTGGTGAATCTGCTGGACCGGCGGATCGCGGCCCATGACGCCGGCGCGGTTCCGTATCAGCTGTCGAAGGTGGCACTTGCGGAAGCCACCCGGTTGGCGGCCCTGGAATTTGCGCCCCGCCTGCGGGTGAACGGGGTTGCGCCGGGTGCGATATTGCCACCACCCGGAAAAGAAGACCAGACGGATTATATGGCGCAGAATGGCGGCAAGGCGCCGCTGGATTCTCAATGTACGCCCGAAGATGTGGCTTCCGCCGTATTGTTTTTGATGCAGGCGCCGGCGATTACAGGACAGATTTTATTTGTAGATGCCGGGCAAAATCTATTAGGAAACGGCGTATGAGCGATCGTATATACATCAGAGATTTGGCACTACGCACCATTATTGGCATTTTTCCCGAGGAACGGGTGAAGCGACAGGATGTGATTGTGAATGTGATCATGGAAGTGGACAGTCACGCGCCCGCAGCCGCCTCGGATGATATTCAGGATGCCACGGATTATAAAGAGATCACCAAGCAGTTAATTGATCATGTGGAAGGCAGTTCGTATAATTTGATCGAAACCCTGGCCGAGCGTTGTTCAGACATTTGCCTGGCCGCGCCGGCGGTGCAACAGGTCACTGTCACCATTGATAAACCCGGTGCGCTCCGCTTTGCCCGATCAGTGGCGGTGGAAATTAAACGTACCAAAAAGTAAGCACCAGTTTAAGGGTCTTATTCGTTTGGAAGTCTTGGCCGGTTTCAGTGAATAAAATCAGTTTCGGATGCGTTTCTTGAAAATTCCCAACAGTCCGAATGCGCCTGCGAGTAAGATCAGAGAAGAGGGTTCCGGAATGAGGGTGACCGAAATAGCGCTTGCGGCATAATCAATAGTGTAATCCGTGTCTTCCACCAGAGCGCCTCCGTTTAGGCTGACAGAATCAAAGGTTCCGGTGTAATTTCCAGGCCCGGTAAAACTCGCCAATGTATATACGGTGTTGAAAGCGCCGCTGCCGCTGAGGGCAAGGGTGACACCGGTGTCGATGTTAAAATTCATATCGGTTTCTGTGGATGCACCGCCGAAGGCAACCGTATCGGAACTGCCGTCTCCGAAAATATCCACTGCCAGCTCAGAACCCGAATCCAAATTGATATTAAAGTTGCGGGTAGCACCCACCCGGGTATTTTCAAAGGTCAGGGTACCGGCGGAACTGTCGCCGATGCCCACAGACCCGGGAGCCAGTGTGGAGCCGGAGTTAAAGGTGTAGGTATCAGTGTTGTTTTCCTGAATGGTGCCCGTCCCTCCCAATACAGCTCCACTGGCTATAGTATGCCCGGTGTTGCCGTGGTCATACATGGTGCCGTTGAATAGAAAGGTGCCGGCGTTTACATCCAAGAAGCTGCCCATGTCGCCGTTCATGATCAGGGTGCCGTCTCCGGATTTACTGGCGACATCGAATTGCCCCACATAATCATCATCCAGAATCAGGGTATTTCCGGTTCCGGTGGTGATGGTGGTTGCCCCACTGAGTACCCGTATGCCTCCGATACGGTTGGTGCCGACCCCGTTTGAAACGATATACGGAGTTACTCCTAGAAATTCCGTGCCGTTCCACAGGGCTACATGAGTACTTATGCCATCGGTGGTAAGATCCCAACCCGCCTGATTAAATGTAATCGCATTTACCTCCACCCGGCTATTGGAAGCCCCTGTGGGTACATTGGGTAAATTGCTGACCGCACCGGGATCATCGAATATAAACTCCACATCCCGTCCGGGTCCACCGTTGTCCCAGTTCCCGTTGGCGGTCATATCCGTAGAGGCACCCCCTACCCAAGTGGTGGAGTAATTGAGTTGAGCCTGCAGAGGCAGACTGCCAAAGAGGGTAAGGATACTGAGCAGGGCGCTGAGAATAGGGAATTGGAATTTCATATATTTTCTCCAAAAAATTTATTTAATTTACATAATTTTCCATTTTTAGGTGATCCATGCAAGGGAATATTATGATCAATCGTGGTTTTAGCGGTTTTTCTCTCAGTTGCAGGCCAGTAGCTCTGCGAATGCACATAGCATTTTGCCCGCGACTACGATTCCGGTGATCCCTGAAGTCGCCAGTGCCTATTCCCTTTTGACGGGAATGGGGCTGATACTGGTCGCCCCGGGAATAAGAAAATAAACCTCCTGCATGGCCTTTCGGCGAGAGATCTTACTTTTAATGTAACGCTTACATTCTAAAACCTATTGACCGTAACATGCAGAAGAAGTTTAATTTATTATTATGAAAACACTACCTGCCCTTGCTTATTCTCTATTGTGTGTGACCGGTCTTTCTTTCACACCGCGCCTTCAAGCTGAACTGTTGGTTTATGAAGGATTCAATTATGGTGGATCGGATATTGATTTAACCTCTACGACTGTTGCCACAAATAACACCGGGTTTAAGGGGGATTATACGTCGGTGGGTGCAAGTTCAAATCTTGACTATTTAAGCTCGGGAGGGCTTGATTTTAGTTCCAACTTCCTTGCCGGTACCGGCGGAGGGATATCGGGTTCGGTAACTGGAAACAATGATCAAGCGACCTTACAGGCAACGCTGGATTTGAGTGCCGCTCATACCGGGACTCTCTATCAGAGTTTTCTGATGGAATTCAGCACCTATACCACGGATGCGGTTTTGGTTTCCCGATTGTATAACGTGTCAACCCGATTACAGACCGCCCTTGACGGGGGGCAGGTTGCAGGTGTGGGGTATGACAACACCCGCACCAAAGGATCGGGTACCATCTCTTTGGGAACGACCTACCTTGCAGTATCCCGTTTTACAAATGTGAATGGTGCCGGGGGAGGGAACGCTGACGTCTTCTTCTTTACCGAAACAAGTTATGACAATTGGTTTGCTGCGGGTAAATTGGAGGCGGATTTGGGAACTTACGCCAACTTTTCCGCATCCGAAACGTCAACCAGTGTGTCTTCCTTCGCTACAAATGACACCATGGCGATCGTATTGTACCGTCCAACGGCTGCAGGAACTTTGACGGCCGGTTATGATGAACTCCGTATCGGCACCAGCCTTGAAGACGTCATGTACACGGTGCCAGAACCTTCCAGCGCTGTGTTGATCTTTATTTCTTTCGGTCTGCTCCTGCTTTTCAAAAAGAAATAGCTTTCCGGAGCAAAATCCCGGAGAACGCTATCGGATTCCGGTCCCCGGTGCTCCCCATCTCTGGGGGAACCTGGCGTGTTTTATTTAAAAAATACTCAGGAACAAACGATGTATCATGCGTTGTTCTATGTAAAATAAGTTTGCATCCCTTCACAAGATCTTGTTGTTAGTAAGGATTCGGAAACCTTCTCTAATCACAAAATGAATATGCAACTACTCAAACGACTTCCTCTCACGACTCTTTCTTTTGCTGCTTTATTCCTGACCTGCTTTCAGGGAACCCTGTTCGCCGCCACGGCAAGCTCTGTGGAACGCTTCGGTGTCACCTGGACGTTTGACCGGGCCTATGAAGTGGGGCAGTTTGCCAATGGCGACTGGTGGGTGTTGGGGCCGGTGACGATTACGGAAATTTCACCTGCCAGTGTGGATGATAAAAACGGAAGCATGATCAATCCGGCCTTAAATAAAAATCTGGCCTTTGACACCCGCATGCAGCGCGACACCTTCGATGCGGAAGCCAACGTGGCGACGCAGTTGCCTTTGAAGGTCACCAAACCTTCTTCCATTTTATCTGCGATCAGCTTGGTGGAAGATACCACCCGTGACAATCCCCAGTTGGATACCATTTCTATTCTCACAGTGTTGACCGAAAAACCGGCGGCAGGAAGTTTTCGTCCACCCTATCAGGGGGATGACAAAACGATTTTAGGAAACAAAGCGGATTTAAACTATGACATTCTCCGGAAACTTGAACCGGTGGAGGGCGCGCCCGAAGACTTGGTGGCACTGGCGGAAAAATTTGACCGTCCCTATATCGAACTGAAGCTGGGATGGACCGGCCGCTATACCCATCCCAAATCCAATCAGCCTGCCTACGGACGTGAGTTGGCCCATCGTTTGGGCTACGGGTTGTTGGCCCTGCAACTCAATGTGCCGGATGAACAAAAAGAGGCCTTGTATATCAACCTGGTGCAAATCGGAATTGATATCTACGGCGCGGCCCGTCTGGGCGGAAAATGGAATGCGGACGGTGGACACAATCAGGGCCGGAAAATGCCGATGTTGCTGGCCGGCCTGGCCTTGGACAATAAAGAAATTCTGAAATACGCCAATGCCGAAGCGTATATGATTTTCCAGGAAGATCAGCAGACCTTTTATGTGGAACAAAAACATGTGGATACCCCTCGTCGGGAAATCCGCAACCGCCGCCTGGATCCCTACACCCCGGAGATGATCGGTAAAGCGGAGTGGGGTATCCGCAATTACAATGAACCTGACCGTTCCGGCAGCAACTGGGGCGCATACTACCGAACCGTTTCCGGTGCACCCACCATCACCCACGTACTGGTCGCCCATCTCATGGGAGTTGAAGAAATCTGGAACCACCCCCCGCTTTTTGAATACTACGATCGCTATTTTGAAGTGGAGAGTGAACCGGAGGTCCGCAAAGGAAAAGGGACCAATGGCATTCAGACCTTTACCCTGAATATGTGGAATGCTTACCGCTGAAGGTTTCTTTCAGGGTAAACCTTTCTATCTTGACTGTTCTCAGATGATTTTTTACGAATTATATCTGATGACAAAATGTATTTTCCCTTTTCGCGTACTCCTCCTGCTCGGTTTTGCTGCTTGGGTAAACATTGCCCAGGCTGCATTGTTAAGTGGAACCTTTAGTAATGGAAATGGGAGCACTGCCTATGATCTCACCGCTCTGGGTGAACTGGACTGGGCCTATTGGAGTAGCACCGCGGATCCGTTTTCCGGCGTGGCGTCCAACTCAAAATCCGGTGGTGACCTCATCGGCAATTTAACCGCCCACAACGGAACAACCATACGTGGGACCACTTCTGACAGAACGGTGACGGATGTTTCCTTTAGCGATGGTGTCGCGCCCGTGAGTGGATCAGTTTCAAATATTCGCGGAGTATTTAACGGCAGTGTAAACACCGTCGGCGCCGGGATTTCTGTCGCGGTAGACCTTCCGGATGCTGACACCCTTTACAACATCACCGTTTGGGTTTCCGGGCAGGGAATAGGAGAATTGTATGAAGGCTTAATGACGGCGTCTTTGACCTCCGGAGGAGCTACACCATATACGGATACCAGTCTCGACTCGACTTCAAAACCGAAGACGGACGGATATTACAACTTTACAGTATCGTCCGATGTGGATGACGATATTTTTAATATGACCTATGAGTTGGCATCTGGTTCGGGGACTTATAATTACTTTTCGCACACGATTATCAGTTCAGTGGCTGTATCGACAATTCCTGAGCCGGCCTCTATCGTTTATGTCCTCTTGGGCACGGGTTTGGTGGGTTTGGGTCTTTACCGGAAGCCGTTTCGGACGATCTAATCTTTTTGTCGAGGGGATGGATGTACGCAGTGCGTCATCCCCGGCATCGCTTTCCGATATGCGCGGGGACTGCATTTTTCGATCTGCTTAAACCAGGTGGAGAAATGGGAAGGGGATCCGAATCCGAGATCGAACGCAAGTTCTTTGATAGGGATCGTGGTTTCAGCCAGGCAGTTTTGGGCAGCCTTTAAACGGCGCTGATTGTAGAAACTAAAAGGGGACGTGCCGGTTTCTTTGCGGAAGAGCAGGAGCAACTGGTTGACGCTCAGGCCCACATGCTCCGCCAAAGCCTCTTCTTTGAATTTTAAACTCAGGGGCTGGTGCTCGATATAATACAAGGCTTTTTCCACCCGGGGATCAAAACGGGAAAATCTCTGTATGGATTCTCCCTGTTTCAGCATCACGTCAATATAGCTGGACAACCAAAGGTTAAAGGCGGCTTGGATTTGAAAATGTTGCTGCAGAGGTGTTTCCCGGACCGATAGCAGGAGTTCATCCTTTTTCTGCCAGGGTTGGAACGTGGAGACCAAATTTCTGGCGGCCTTCTTCAGTTCCGGGTATCGATGGGACTCAAACAGCTGATGATCCGTTCTTTGAAACAAGGGTTTGCCTCCCAGGTACTCGAGGAGGAAGCGTATAGAGATGATGCGGGTGTTCTTTTGGAAATGTTGTTGGGCATGAAGGGAGGAAATAAACAGCCACTCGCCTTCCTTCGCATGTATCTCACGTTTCGAATTTATCAGTCGGACCCCTCCCTCCAGAATCAGCCAACAACCGGTAACGTTGCCCGACCAGGTCTTTCCCTGCAGGCAATGATCTTCTACCGTCCGCTGATTTGCCCAGATAAGCTTATTGTGAATATGGCGCGCATCCACATTCTCTTCAGTCTGGAATATATTTTTGTCTGCAGGTGTCATAGTGAAAATCTAAAAGTATTTATTGAATACCTGCAAGTGGTTCTTCTTCATTTTTATGAAATTTGAATCTAGGGTTTCTCCAAATCAAATCACTCTTTGGAGGAGTTAATAATGAATACGATCCTGAAATATTTCTGTCTAATCAACATGGGCGTCTTGGCCTGTTTTTCCCTGCAAGCCGATGTTTTGATCTTTCAGGATACCTTTAATGCCGCGGACAATAGCAATCTGAACGCGGACCTCACCCGCCAAAGCGGAACTCAGGCCACGCAGACTTACGACAAAGTTGGCTCTGGAGGTGCCGCTGAGATTGCGGGAAACAGCCTTGTGATTACAGATAGCATCAGTCCCGAATATAATGCCGAACTTAATCTCGATTTCGGATCTGTTTCAGCCCTAACGTCGGATGGATCTTTTACAATCGAATTTGACCTCAACTCCATTGGAGCTACTTTTGCAGGATTTGGTTTTAACGGGGCTCAAAACCAACCCCGGCCCCTTGTGGATGCGTCCACGGATTTCGGGGTGTTGTTTCTGGGCAGTGGGCATGGAGATGCTGGGGAAATCAGTGTCCGCGAAGGGACCAGCGAAGGTTTTAGAGCCACTCCCGCTTTTGCTCTCACCGGCTTGGTTCTGCTTACGGTTAATACCACTTCTATCACCACCGGGAATGATTTTACGGTTGATATGTCTATCGATGGCGAAATTGTGGATTTGAATGGGGTGGCTGGCGGCAATACTTTTTCGAATACATGGTCAACCAGCAGTCTCTACATGTCCTTTGATAGCCTGGGCACCGGCTCAAGCACCTTTGATAATTATGCGGTCACCGCAGTTCCTGAACCCTCAACCGTGCTGTACATGCTCACCGGAATGTCATTGTTGGGCTTGGGCGTTCTCCGCAAACGATCCAAGTAACCCTCCGGGGGGAGAGGGCGGGCTATAGCATTGACTTTCCAAGCCCTGAAAGTCACAAAAGCGGTTCGTGTTTTAACCCGCTTCCCGTATTGTCATGTCTTTCGATCCCGCCCGTTTCCAAAATCCTCCCGCCGAATTGCGGGGGGCGCCTTTCTGGTCCCTCAACCATGATCTGACCGATCATCAGCGCCTCCGTGATTACATTGACGCCTTTGCCGAAATGGGTATCGGCGGATACCATTTGCATGTCCGCTGCGGGCTGAAGAATCAATATCTGGGAACTGATTTCCTTGAAGCCATCACCGCCGCCCGGGAGTATGGAGCGAAAAAGGGAATGCTGAGTTATCTCTATGACGAAGATACCTGGCCTTCCGGATTTGCCGGCGGCGCGGTCACCACTGAATTGACCCACCGGCGTCGCTGGGTGGAGTTACGGAAAGGGCGGCCGGCCACGGATGAAAATGAATTTATTCAAGCGGTCTGTGCCTACCGCATTTCATTAAATGATCGGGGTCAACTTTTAAAAAGTGAACGTGTTCCGTATGAGCAGGGCGCTGAGAACGATTGGTTTCTCAGCCATAGGATTCAGGAGAATGATGACCGTTTTAATGGCGCGGCTTATTTAGATACCTTAAGCCCGGAAGCAGTGCAGGCTTTTATCGACAGTACCCATGAAGTTTATTTAAAACAATTCGGGGGCACATTTCCTTCTGATGTTCCCGCGATCTTCACCGACGAACCCCAGATGGCCGCCAACTTGGGCCTCGGAATCCCGTTTGATGGAAAAACCCAATTTGCCTGGACCGGGGATTTACGTGAAAGTTTTGCCGACGTTTACGGGGTCGAACTTCTGGATATTTTACCGAAAGTGGTTTGGCCCGGGACGGAGGGGCCCTCGGTTTGGCGTTGGCGTTATTGGGACCACATCTCGGAACGTTTTGCCTCTGCATTTGCCGACGGCCTGGGTGATTGGTGTGAAAATCATGACATCGCGTTGACGGGACATATGATGTCCGAAGACAATCTCGCCGGTCAGGTGTCCAGTATCGGCGAGTGTATGCGGCATTACCGAAGTTTCCAGATCCCTGGAATTGATGTGCTCTGCGATAAATATTTGCCCGCCACTGCCAAGCAGGCGGTGAGTGTGGCCCGGCAGGATGGACGCAGGGCTGTGATGAGCGAGTTGTATGGAGTGACCAACTGGGATTTCCCTTTTTCCGGACACAAGCGACAGGGCGATTGGCAGGCCGCGCTGGGAATCACCTTGCGGGTACACCATCTTTCCTGGTTGAGTATGGAAGGACAAAGCAAACGGGATTACCCTGCGAGTATTGGCCCGCAGTCTCCTTGGTACCGTGAATACCCCGTGATTGAAAATCACTTTGCCAGGGTGGGGGCGGCGCTGACTTCGGGATCTCCGCTGGTGCGGATCGGGGTTATCCATCCAGTGGAAAGCGCCTGGTTGCGTAGGGGCGTCAATACCCTGGACCATCCTTATTTGTCAAAGTTGGACCAGGCTTTTAACCAAATGGTACACGACCTGTTGGATGCCTCTCTGGACTTCGATTTTATTGCAGAGTCCTTATTGCCTAAACAGGAACGCGACCGCGATCAACCGGAATTACAAGTGGGGGAAATGGCTTATCAGGTGGTGGTGGTTCCCGACTTGGAAACGATTCGGGAGAGCACTTTAAAAAGTTTACAGCGCTTTCTGGCCCGGGGGGGACAGGTGGTGGTGATGGGGAGTTTGCCACAACGCTGCAATGGGGAAATCAGTGTCTTACCAGCCCGCATGTTGGCCGGTGCGCAGCAAATTAATCCGGATGGGCTTTCGCTGGTGGAAGCGTTGGAACCCTGGCGGGAAATTTCGATCCTCAATGTCCACCGCTCTCCGGTTTCGCAAGTAAATTATCAAATACGGCAATGTGGCGAAGAACGGATTCTTTACTGTGCAAACCGCAGGTCGGAAAAAAGCAATACCCACCCCTGGCGGAATCCGGAATTGAAGGACGGCTGTATCCGGATCCGCGGGTGCTGGACTGTGACCGAGTTGGATACCGCAGAGGGTAGTGAAAAGGCATGCAGTTTCCGGCAAAGCGAAGGGTGGACGGAAGTATCCTGGGACCTTGATCCGCAGAGTCACCGTCTGCTACGATTGGCCCCCGGAGAAGGGGCGTGTACCTTGTCTGCCTATGCGTGGGAAATGTGGGGTGCATGTCCGGAACCTGTTTCCGTTACTACGGAAGAACCCAATGTGTTGCTCTTAGATCATGCCGCCTGGCAGTTAAACGACGATGCATGGCAGGATGCCGAAGACTCTTTGGTCACCCAACGAAAACTGGCTGAACAGTTTGGCTGGCCGGATTGGGGACAACCCTATTCAGTGAAAGATCCCGGCCCCCCTCAGCGGGTGACCCGCAGATTTCAAATTGACTGTGCCGGTGATTTCCCGGGGGTTCAATTGGTCTGCGAACGCCTGAAGTCCGCCACCCTTCGACTGGATGGTCAAGCACTTGAAACGGTTCCGGAAGGCTGGTGGGTGGATCAGGATCTTCCCACCATGACCCTGCCGGATCTGAAAGCCGGTAAACACCATTTGGAAATCACGCTCGAACTGGATGCGGTCGACCGCCATTTGGAGTGGTGTTATTTGCTGGGCGATTTTGCGGTGGAAACCCGGGGGGCACATGCAAAACTTGTTCCGGCCGGGGAAGAAATTTGTTGGGGCGATGTGGTGCCACAAGGTCTGCCGTTTTATGGTGGAAATCTGGAGGTTGAAACGGAGATTGACGTGTCAGAAGCCGGAACCTATGCGCTTCGTTGTCCCGCTTTCGGAGGTCCTCTTCTGCGGGTCTACTGTGATGACCGTGACTGCGGACCCATCCTCACCGCCCCATGGCGCATCGGGTTGGGAGCGCTGAGCCCGGGACCGCATAAAATCAAGATCCGCGCCTACGGCAACCGTTACAACAGCTTCGGATCTTTGCACAACAATCGACCCGATTGGGTTTGGTGGGGACCGCAGTCCTGGGATGGCGCTCCCGAAGAACGAAACGAAATCTGGCAGTGTAAACCGAGTGGCATCCTCCGCGCGCCTTTGCTTGAGCGTCGGGTGGAGAAATAAATAGTTCTTCACGCACCTAAATCACCTGAATACTGAGTCCTTGACAGAGCCACTTTACCATATTACCATATAACCATGAAAACAACTTTGGATTTACCTGATGATGTCGCATTGACCCTACGACTCGAATCCGCGCGGCGCGGAGGCAGACGTGTGGCATCCTACAGTAAACTGGTGGCGGATGCGATTCGACAAGTGTATTCTGGGCAATCTGTCCGGGAGGAATGTCAATTAGAATTAAAGGAGGGGCGGGCCGTGGTGCATGCGCCTGCAGGTACTCCATCTGTAACTTCCGAATCTGTCCGTGCCGCCCTGAATGAGGTCTAAGTGAAGGTGTTGCTGGACAATGATGTGTTTTTTGCTGCGATCTACGCGGGGCACCAACATCATGAACCCGCCCGCACTTGGCTTGATCGTGAAAAGAAAAAAGGGTGGGCGATCTCAACTGAAACTTGGCTGGCTGCAATGCGGTTGTTGATGAATCCCGCTATTTTGGGGACCTCAAAACTGAATGGGGCTACTGCCTGGAAAATTGTAAAGTTGGAATGTGGAGGACAGCATCCTGTGACTCTCGTGTACCCAAATGATCCTCCGCACGAAAAGCTGTTTTCAAATGCAATTGGCCACCGTCAAGTGATGGACTTCTGGTTGGTGCAATTGGCAAAGCAGGAAAAACTGAAAGTCGTAACTTTTGATCGGGCACTAAAATCCCATTGGCCTGATGATGTGCAGTTGTTGAAAACGAATTAAACTTCCCGCTCTTCCAAAACCCGTCCCACTTCTTCAATCATCTGTTCGAGATCTTTCAGATAGATTTCGTTGTCGAGCTTTTCGCCGTCGCTTTGGGCTTTGAGAGGAATGAAAAATTCCCGCTGCCATTCGGCGCAGTGATCGAGCAGGGCTTCGTGCTGTTCGGCTTTGTCGGCTGCAAGTTCAATGAGGCGGGTGAGTTCACGTATCACGGTTTGGGTGAGGGCGCCTTTTTGTACCAGCAGGGCACGCACGTCTTCCGGCAGATCCATAAAGCGGGCATCGAGTTCCTTGTTCACTTCCGACAGGAGCTGACTGCTGACCGACAACAGATCGGATGTATTGCTTTGCTCAGATTTCATATGGGATCCCTCTGCGCCCGAGTCCCGCATTTATGCGGAAGTTTGTGACTTCGTTTACGGAGTCGCTAACGCCGAGACTCCCGGTATTTCTATTTTTCATGATGCGGAAAGTTGAGACCATTGGATTTGCGGAACTCCCCCGTAAACGGGCTCGGAATACTTCCGCGTAAACGCGCCTGCCCGTACCTCGATGGCACGGAGACGGCCAGGGGGACTCTGGCGTCGCGTTATTCATGCCCGCCTCCGTAGCCCACTTGATTCATAAGATCGTTATACACGGATTTGGCCCGTTCGAGTCGATCGAGAATCTGTTCAGGTTCCCTGGGCATCCCCTGGATACATTCCTGCAAGCGTTCGAATTGTTGTTCCAGCATTTTTGCCAGGGCCGGGGTGAGTCCGGTATTTCTCTGCACCGGTGGAGTCGCCACCTGTGCAGGTTTTATGTTCTCAAGCATACCGGCAAGTCGGTCGAGGGTTTCCTGACTCAGGCCTGCTTCCACAGGCCCCTTCTGTACTTTCGGCTTTTGAAGCCATTGGCCCATTTGTTCCAGGGTGCCGGGCGTAAATTCTGTCATTACCGGTGCGGTGGATTTGGATCCCACACCTTCCTTGAGCACCTGCCGAATATCTTTCAGTCCATCGCCCATCACAGAAAGTTGAGCGACCGCCTGGCCGACCCGGTCATCGCCACCCACACCTTTCATCACCTGATTTCTGGAGAAGCCTTTTTTAATTTCATTCCAACGTTCTTTTTCGGTATCGGTCTGAATGCCGATCAGTTCTTTGAACTTCAGTAGATTGGCTTCCGCACCGGTGGTAAGGGTTTGGGCTTCGTTTTCATAATCGGAAACAATCAAAGTTTGCAGTTCGCGTTCGTTCATGACCGCTTCCACTTTTTCAGACAGCCGCGCCATATTCCGGTAGGAGCCCTGCATTTTGAAAGCGGGTTCGGTACGGTATTCGTCGGCCTGACCGGCGGAGCGGATATACTCTTCGTTCACTTTCAACAATACATTGCGGACGGTGATCATTTTGGACATCACCGAAAGCATTTCCGTGACCTCTTCCTGCGTATAGCGTCCCTCCAGTTCGACGCCTTCGGTTTGCCCATTTTCCGAAGCCCGGATAATCGCGTGCACATCTTTCCGTGCGCCGGAAGCGAGGCGGTTGAGCGAAGGATTGGAGGTGAGGGCATTCTCAAGGAAACTGAGTTCGAAGTCGGCCCCGTTGTCTCCCAGAATATCTCCA
This sequence comes from uncultured Verrucomicrobiota bacterium, assembly GCA_937127435.1. Taxonomy (GTDB): domain Bacteria; phylum Verrucomicrobiota; class Kiritimatiellia; order SS1-B-03-39; family UBA6053; genus UBA6053. Next base: position 39,564 of record CAKZLZ010000047.1, read on the forward strand.
AGATTATACGTATCGGCCCGGTTGGCGAGCATGTCGGGGATGCGGAATTTTTCGCCACTCTCGGTATAAGGGTTTCCGGCCATGACCACCGAAACTTTTTTACCCCGCAGGTCGTAGGTTTTACTGATGCCCTTGTACACGCCTTCGATTTTGCGTTGGGCATCGCACAAGGAAATAAACTTCTGCAGGAACTCGGGGTTGCAGTGCTGGATGTCATCGAGGTACAGCATCACGTTGTCGCCCATCTCCAGGGCCAGCCCCAATTTTTTCAATTCTTCGCGGGCGGCCGCATTGGGGGCTTCCGCCGGATCCAGGGAAGTGACCAAATGTCCGATGGCCGGACCGTTGATTTTCATAAACACCACCCCGAGACGGTTGGCGATGTATTCCATCAAAGTGGTTTTACCGTAGCCGGGAGGGGAGATGAGCATGAGCATGCCACTGCGGTCGGTGCGGGTGTTTTTTCCCACCACCCCAATTTGTTTGGCCAGGTTGTCACCGACGATGGGCAGATATACCCGGTCGATTAATTTGTTCCGCACAAAAGAGGTGAGGACCCGGGGTTTGAATTCATCCAGACGCATCCCTTTGCGGCTTTGTTCCACAAATTCTTTTTTCATCCGTTCAAACGCTTCGAAACGGGGAACGGTTTCAGTGGCAAACCTTTCCAGTCGCCACATAAATTCGCTGTATTGAAGATTCATGACCCCGTCTTCTATCCGGGCATGGGAAGAACGCAGGCCTTCCAGTTTTGCATATTCACTTAATTCGGAAACATTGCCGGCATCATAAAGACCGGAAGAAAGCCAGGCCGCGACTTCATCGAGCACAGTGGATGTACTTTCGGATTTTACATTTTCCAAATACCCCTGCAACCATTCACGCACCAAACCGAAACGCGCTTCGGCGTTGCCGCGCAATGATTCACAGGCGGCATCAAAGTTTTTCCTGGAGCCGAGTTTCTGCAGTTGATTCAAAAAGTTTGTGCTGAGTTTTCCGCCCTCGGCGCTGATCGGGGCTTGAATCCCGTTGGCCACCACATCGAACAAGTAGGTGGCTGCATTTTCGGCTGCCCGCGGATCAAAAGACGCGTTCTGTTCTGCAAACACTTTTAATTTTTCTGCCAAATCGGTTATCGCATCCGCTTGGCGACGGGATTGGTGGAAGACCTGATTGGAAGCGCCCACGCCTTTGAGGCGGGCAATCATTACATCGGCTTCTTCGGTTCTGCGGAAATCTTCCCAGAACACCACCGCCAATGCCCGAACTGAAGCCGGGGTCCGCAGGGTGCCTAACTGGTCCCGCATCTCCAAAAGCGCGGTGATGATTTTGACGGCATCTTCATCGTGCACGCCTTTCTGATATCCTTCCGCATAACGGGGGGCCATAAATTCCCGCAGGGCGGTGGACAGATCTTCCGGAATTTCAGCGTCTGCTAAACTTTTGAAATAGCTGTAGGCCAAATATTCGATGCGGGCGACCTCATCGTTTTCGGAAATCAGTTCCTGACTCCACACCGGGCGGGTGGCCAGAAAAGCCGGGTCGGTGATGGATTCGAAAAAAGCGGTGCCGGTGAGATGAAGCATCATTTCATCTCCACGGGGAACGATGGTAAGATCCAGTTCCTGGGTGTTCACGGAGAAATTGTGGCGTCCGAACTGAATGACATTTTCACCGTCCACAAAAAGTTCGGAGCGGTCATGCAATTGGCGGACCGCGTCTTCGCGCGCACTTTTGAGTTGGGTTTCAATGTCTCCGGCTTTCACCGGATCATCCATCTCGGTCAGCTGATCGATAATACCGCGCAGCTTTTCGATCATCATGTCGGATGCAAAATAACCGTTGATATCCTCCACCGTTTTCATGCTGTCGACCCGGTTTTTCACCGAGCCCAAAATCCGTTCCGCCGAACGCTGCAGGGTGTCCGCCCGTTTGTTGCGCGCTTCCACCAGGGAAAGGCGGCGGGTTTCAAACGCGTTGTAAACTTCTTCGCGTTTTTCCCCGAGCTTGAGCACGTACTCATCGTAGTCCGAAAATTTGCCTTCCAGCTCTTCGAGTTGAATCATTACCCGGCCCAATGACTGCTCACATTTTTCGGGTGAGTCGCAGACGTCCAGATAATTGATCACCGCCTGGTTCAACAATTTCATTTGAGAAGCAAACTCGGCTTCGCCTTCCTGTACCGCCATTTTTTTGATGCGGTTCTGCAAAGCGGCGCGGACCTGATTGAGCGTGCTGAACAATGCGGAGATCCCGTCGATAATTTGGGTGCGGTGGGTGGCGTCGTCGATACTGAGATTGCTGACAATCTCGATGAGCATTTCCAATTCGCCGGAGATGCCTTCCACCTCTTCGCGCATGTCTTCCCCATCTCGAACGGTTTTCAGATCGGGGATGCGGGGTTCCAGTTTTGATATTCGTTTCTCGTAGGGGGCGAGGGCTTTATCGCCTAATAAAAAATCCACGCAGCGGCGGGCCTGCTGTTCGGTATGTTCTTTGACCGTTTCTTCCAAAGCCTCCACCGCTTCCATATCCATGTAACGGACATCTTTCAGGGTGATGACTTTTCCCCGCAAGGCGCGCAAAGCACCCAAAGCTTGGACAAAGCCCTGAATTTCATCCTGACGTTGCAGACGGATTTGGTTCAGCAGTTCTTTGGTTTCCGCATCGGTTTCTTTCAGTTGAGTTTCAGCGGCGTTCCGGAGCTGAACCACTTTTTCATATTCGGCAATTGCGGAAGAGGCGGCGTTGCGGATTTCATCCAGCGGTTCGCCGAGGTTAAAAGCTTCCGCTTCTCGGATCCAGAAATAGCTGTCCAGCAAGTCGGTGGATTGGCGGACAATGTCGACATACAAATTGGCGTAAGAATCTTCACGGTTCAGCAAACCCATCAGGGTGCCGCATCCGGCCATGCAGCGGACCACATCGCGGTTGCCGATTTTGAACAGCATGCTGTCCGCGGATTCTCCATCCCCCTGAACCGACTCGGCGTAGGGTGTTTGCCAAATTTGCACAATGTGGGATTTGGTGGGTTCTTCCTGGGCCTTGAAGTACATCAGGCGCCCGGTGCTGAAGAGACAAAATCCGCTACACTCAATCGGGGTTTCGACTTTTTGGGTAATGATGTTGTAGGACAACAATACGTAGGTCCCGCTTTCCCGGTTGTAGAACACGTACATGGAGTCTTCCCCGTTGGGGGAGGAGATCCGGCGTTCGAACATCATGTTTTTTAATCCGGAATCGAACTCTTTGAATTCTCCGGTCTGTAGATAATACCCGTTCGAGAAAATGATACCGTGGTCTTCAGGCAGGAGCACACAGGCACCGGCAATCGCATCCATGCGCCGGGCCTGACGGACTTTTTCACTGTACACCAAATAGCGGGGTGTCTCTTCCCGGTAAGGGAGGATGCGCATGAGAATTAAGTTTCCGACGGAGGCAAAAGCAAAGGAGGCATCGTCCAGGGTCTGATCCGGATCGTCGACCGGTTCGGCGTAAATGCCTTCGCCCACTTCGGTGTTGTCGTCGATTTTTACCGTGAGGTCTCCGCCGGTGGTTTCCACGAAGATCCGATCTTCAAAAGAGATGTGGGGAAAGGCACCGTTGCGATGCATATCGCGGGTGGCGTTGACCCATTCAAATTCGTGTTGAGGCGGATATTTATATTCGTGGTCGCTGCGGTTATCGATGTAGGTCATCGACCCGTCGTCCTGCATCAGCCACTTAAAGGTTTTGATATTATCAACTTCTTTGCCAACCCGGAAGATCATGTACAAATGCGGTCCGATCTCCGCAAACTTTGCAAAGCGGGTGTCGCGGTAGAAGGTGTACAGTTCCTTAAAGTCCCGGAGGAATCGGTCATCCAATACGGAAGGCAGCGGAATCTCGGTGAGTCCATTGTCATCCAAAGTGAAGACGGCGAACACGTCCTTCGGATCCATCTCCGTTTTGAGACCCAACTGAACATTGTAGCCAAAGAGAAAACGCTCTCCCAGAGCCACCATATCGCGGGGCACACAGTTGTTGGCGGTGAGCACCCGCTCGGTGCCGACCAGTTTGGGTTCCACTCCGCCGAAGACCTTTTGGCGTTCGGTGTTGAGTTGATTGATCCGCTCACGCAAACCCCCGCCGTGTTCGTGTAGACGGCGACGAATAATTTCGTACGCACCGCCGGAGAGTTCTGTTGGGTCACTGGTCATTGGTTCATTGGGCATGGGGCATTCTTCACGGGTTATGAAACGGGATAGAGGTCGGACGGGTCAGACCTTGTCGGACAGGTCTGACCTCTATCCTCAGGGCTTTCACTTTTTCATGAGGTCCGTGACCTGCTTGGCACCGATTCCCAACTGTTTGGAAACTTCACTCAGGCGACCGAGTGTTTCAAGGGTATCGTTGTCGTCTGCTTGCGCCGTCATCTTGGTGAGCAGGGCAGAGACGGTGATATTCTTGAGATCTTCACTGCTCATACCGAAGCGGCCGGCGAAGGTGCGCAGCTGATTGGTGAAGGCTTCCGGGTCGCCGGAGAACAAGGTGTTGGCAACGTCGGTGGCCAGCGCGCTATTGTTCATGAAGCTGTCCAGAGCTTTACCTTTACTTACAGAATTCACGATCTTGTCGAAGAAGTCGCTGTCGCCACCCACGATGTCGATGTTGGCGGACTTGAGGGCTTCCCCGATGAGGGAGGCCTGTTCCTTGGCGATGTCACGCTGCACATCGACGGAGGCCAATTGCAGTTCCAGATCTTTGTTGAGCTGCAGTTTGAATTCTTCGTGTTCGCGTCCCACGCCGTCGAACAGTTTCATGGCTTCGGCTTTCTTCTCGATGCCGTCTGCTTCTGCAAAGGCTTTTTCGCCGATCACAGTGGCTTCGGCCCGACCGAATTTCTCGGTGGCTTCGGCTTTGGCTTCGAGTACGCGGGCTTCACCCATTCCGATAACCGCTTCTTCCTGCGCTTTGGCATCGGCCAGGATCTTGCGGGCATCCGCTTCACGTTCGCTGGCGTCGCGTTCGGCCTGGGCTTTGATGACCCGTTCTTCGGCAAGGTGTTTGGAGGAGTCGCGTTGCGCTTCCGCTTTTAACACGTCTTTGATCTTCTGGGCCCGGCCTTCTTCTTCGGCGTGGGTTTCGGCCACTTGGCGGGCACGGTCTGCGGTCGCAAATTCTTTGGTGTCTTTGATTTTTTCTTCTTCTTCGACCACCGTGCGTTCAACCGACACCCGTTCGCGGATGACTTCCTGAATGTTTTTCTTTTCGACTTCGACCGCTTTCTCTTTGTCGATGTCTTTCAAGGTTACCAGGCGTTCACGTTCGACCCGTTCCAGTCCACGGTCTCTTTCCACCCGTTCAATCTCCACGGCTTCGGTACGCTCTTTGTTTTTCAGGGCGACGATGATTTGGCGCTCGCGGTTTTCTTCGGCCACCGCGACTTCTTCCGCGGTTTTGATACGGACCCGTTCGGAGCGCAGACGTTCTTCTTCCTGTACCACTTTGGATTGTGCTTCTTCACGGGCGGTGATTTCGGCAATTTCACGCAATTGCTTTTGTTCCGCATCGGCCTGTTGCCGTTCGAGTTCGAGAATCGCTTCCCGCGCTTCCACGTCCTGCTTCTTGATGGTCTTTTCTTCGTTACGGCTGATGTCGTTTGAAAGAATATTCTGGGCGGCGGTCAATTCGGTAATCTTCTTGATACCTTCCGCATCCAGAATGTTTTTGGGATCCAGAGCTGAGAGGGAAGTTTGTTCCAGGTAGTCGATGGCCGCATCGTCGAGGATGTAGCCGTTCAAGTCGGTGCCAATCACTTTCAGAATTTCTTCTTTGAACAATTCCCGGTTGGTGTAGAGGTCGACAAAGTCGAATTGTTTCCCCACGGTTTTTAAACCTTCAGAGAACTTCGCATCGAAAAATTCAATCAGGCCCTGCGGATCCGATCCGCGTTTGCAACCCAAAGATTGCGCAACCTTCAATACGTCCTGCGGGGTTTTGTTGACCCGCACGAAGAAGGCCACTTTTACGTCCGCCCGGAGATTGTCCCGACAGATGAGACCTTCACCTACGGTGCCGGTACGGTCGATTTCGACCCGTTTGACTGAAATATCCATCAGCTCGCGGCGATGAAAGATGGGGAAGACCAGCATGCCGACAAAACTGACTTTGGTGCCGCCCATTCCGTTCCGGATGATGGCGGTGCCTTGTTCCACTTTTTTATAACAGGTGGCGAACATAAAGAGTACGCCTGCGCCGATGGCGACGATACTAATAAAAATAACCCAGATAATTCCTTCCATGACTTAGATCTCCAATTTGGTAATGATGTAAATATCGGTTGCTTGTTCGTGTTGTAAAATGACGGCTTCGGTTCCGCGGGGGAGTTCTTCTCCGCCGCCGGTCCGGACGTTTAAAGTGATTTCGGGACCGTCCAACCGAATTTGCCCCTGTCCAAATTTGGCATCGGCTTTCGAAGAGGTGACGATCACGGTTTTCCCCACCAAATTCATTTTGTCCGACATTTGTTCCCGCATGGATCTGAAAATGGGGATTAAGGGTTTGGTGGCAAATTTGGTGATATGGGCGCTGATAAACAGATTGCCCGCAAAGATCGCCAAGCCCATCCATCCGTCTTCATTTTGGTGGATATACCAGTTGGCGTACATACTGATGGCCCAGAAACACAGTGCGAAAACACTCATCAGAATGGAGATGGGGACGTATTTGGCGTTAAAATATTCCAGGATGAAGTCGCCCTTGTCGAATCCGCCGCCTTCACCATCGATATCGAGTTCAAAATCCAATTCCGAATCGAGGGAAATCATGTCCATGGCGCCGATGATGACGATGACCCAGTGCAGGAGGACCATGAGCAAAAGCAAAGTTGCGGGTAAATTGACGACGTTAAAGCTGGCTTCGAATAGTTCTTTCATTTCACTCATTCCTCCGGTGTAGACCTGGAGATTTTTTGTTGCAAGCTTTTCAGTTCTTCATCGATCTGTGGATCGTGCAGTTTCTGCTCCGGGGAGTGGGAGAGCGCATTTTTATTTGTTTTATGATCTGATTCGCAGTAAATTTCGGCAGCCCGTACATCCATCATTTTGGAACGGGCTAAATTGAGTTGTGAATGAATTTCCACCAGTGATTCCTGGAGTTCATGATAGGTTTCCCGACGACTTTCCAGCACCGGCATCAGGTTATTTACCCGTTTGGCGGCTTTGAGTTTTGCATGAATTGCCCGCCGGGCCGCGGTTTCATCTCCGGCGCGCAAAGCGTCTTCCGCCCGGGTGGATTGTTCCTCAACGCTGGTCTGCAGATCCAGAATGTTCTTTTCCATTCGCTTGTAGGTCACCACAAAATTGGCCAAAGTGTTTTTCACTTTCACCGCCCCGGTTTCCAGTTCACGGATTTTCGCTTCAATCTCCGTTTCCGGGGTGTCGGATTCGTTCAACCACTGGGAAAGGTTGGCTTTTGCCATTTTTCGAATGTTTTCCAGGATAGGCATGGTTACTTGGTTTCCGATTCCGGGGCAAAGGCGCCCATTTCGCATCCCAGCACAAATTGTTCGGCCACCCGTTTTAAGTCTTCCCATTCGGCGCGGATGTCGCGGGCCTCTTTTTTATCGATTCCGCTGTCGTTGGCCATGGCCTGGGCAACCATATCCAGCATATCGGAAAATTCCTTCAGGATCCGCTGGGTCATTTTCAGGACTTCCATTTCCTCTTCCTGCATGTCCGGCGCCACGTTTTCCACATAGAAAGCATTCATCTGTTCGCAGAGCCAAATGATAGGGGCGTGATTTCCGGTGACCTGACAGAGGTTTAACAGACGGTCCAAAGGATTGTCCGCGCCGCTAAGGTCATCGCCTTTGGCTTCACACCATTTGTAGATGAGGGAAGGGGAAAGGTTCATGTCCGCCGCCACCGATTTGACACCGGCACCGGAAAGGGTTTTCTTAATTACTTCGTGTGAGTCCATATAATTCTTTTTTCTAACAATTGCAGTATCTCCTATAGACCTCATTTTCAGCCATTATAAAAGTCTGAAAAAGTTAGAATGGGGTATAAAAACTGAATTTTCGGGGGCTCAGGTATTGATCACTATCCTAAGCCTATCCTACACCTACTCCAGGCAGAAATCGGAGTGAATCGATCAAACGGACGCAACCGCATCCCTGCCGAACTGGCTGTGGTACAGGTTGTGGTAAAATCCCCGCGCGTCCATCAGCTCCCGGTGGGTTCCCTGTTCCCGGATGCGTCCGTTATCCATGACCAGAATACAGTCGGCATTTTTGATGGTGCTCAGCCTGTGGGCGATGACAAAGCAGGTCCGGCCCTCCATCAACTTGAGCATACCTTCCTGTATCTGGATTTCTGTCCGGGTATCCACACTGGAGGTCGCTTCGTCCAGAATCAGGATGGAAGGGGAAGACAAAATGGCCCGGGCGATGGCAATCAATTGTTTTTGTCCCTGACTCAGATTGGAGCCGTTCTCGGAAACTTTCGTGTCGTAGCCCCGGGGCATGCGGTGGATAAACTGATGGGCATTGGCCCGTTTGGCGGCTTCAATAATTTCGTCATCGGTCGCATTCAGGCGTCCGTAGCGGATATTCTCTTTCACCGTATCCGAGAAAAGAAAGGTCTCCTGCAACACGATGCCGATACTTTGCCGCAGATCCTGTTTG
>CAKZLZ010000048.1 GCA_937127435.1 uncultured Verrucomicrobiota bacterium
AAACGACCATCGGAGAATCGCTCCCGGTTGAATTCTTGGAAAAGGAAATCGACCGCCTGGAAAAGACGATGAAGGCCAAATCTAAACTCGATCTGAAAGGAGAGAAGAAGAAAGGCGACGAAAACGAAAAAGAATCTTACGGAACGGTACTGGACAACATCTAGCACCCGGACGAATATTAACCAACTTCTGAACATTCAAAGCAATGGGATACCAGAATAAAACGCGTAAACATTACGTCCGTCCGGGGCAAGCACTCCGTTACAGGACCGTTGAATCAATGCTAATCGACGACCGATTAGACCTCCCGAAGCAATTCGCAATCCTTCCGGCAGCCGGGAAGATTCGCCCTTTTGCTTTCGGAACTTTCAATGAAGCTACCAGCGAACACGATGCCGTTCAGGATGTCGTATGTTCCGGGGCCGTTCTCCTACTCGGAGCCGCTTCCGATGGTGGATATTATATCGGGATCACGGATCACGATGCTGCACCAGGTGAGCGCGTGTCATGCTTCACCGAAGGAAAATTTTACCTCCCCCTCGATTGGGCCGGAGATGCAGGAGCAACACCCGCACGGGTAGCAGCATCCTCGAAAGGCTCATTGGCCGGGAAACCTGCTTACTGGTTGAAAGACCTCGGCATGATTACCGACCAGGTTCCAGACGGAGCGGGTGAAGATTACCTCCATGTCGGTGAATTCTACGAGGATTCAAGCGAATTGAAGCCGGACGGTATCCAGCACGGAGACGTTTGGGCCGCCGTATCTATTCGCATGGCTGATTCAGTCGCAAATGCTGTCACAGTTCCAGCCGAAGCCACAATCGCACACGCTGGAGCATATTCGGTATTCGTCGAGCCTTCGACCTATGTCGGACTTACTGCCGATCTGTTCATCACCGCTTTGAACACTGATCCAAATATCGAAATCAACTCTCAGGACATTTCGACGGTTATCGCCGGAGGTTCTGCCGTGGTTGGGGACGCGATTTCCTACACAGGTACAGCCGGAGCAAAAACCGTTGCCGTGACTGTTGGAGGAACGACCATGAATTTCACCCTCACTTTGTCCGCTTCTGCCGCTCCAACACTTGTGAGAGCATAACCGGAGCTTGTAGAACGTCAAAAAGAAAATTACAATGTACTCACAGAGTTATAACGAATCAGTCCTCGCGAACATGAAAGAGATTACCAAGTCTCTTTCAATGATCGCAAAGGCTCCACTCGTCAAAGACGACGAGACAGCGGAAAGTTTCGCAAAAGGAATTCAGGAAATTTCTCGACTTTCCGAAGATGACCGCGAAGCCCTGGACAAAATGTCCCTGAAGGAATTGAAGGCTTCGGATTATTCGAAGCACATCAAGACCGCATATTCGATCACCGGGGACGCACTCAAAAGCGTATCCGATGCCGTTTCCGGACGCGCATCTATCAATCCGGTAATCCAGGCGAACGAGAAAGCATTCCACACCGAAACCCGTTCCAATATGGACCGTGCCGTTTTGATGGTGGACGAGCTTTCTTCCATGATGCAGTACACGGACATCGACCCATCGTGGGCACTGGCTTTCCGTTCTGTTGATGCTTCGGGCCGCGAGGAAGTTTCGGTTTCTGACATCCTCGGAGAGATCCGGTTCCAGGAACTTTCCAGAACTGAACCGCCTATCCTGACATCACTCGGTTCTGAGAAGTCCGAGAAGGTTGGGTATCGTCGTTTCGGTGGTGGAGTAATCCAAAACCTGTACGATATGCCAATCTCGGCGTACACGGTGAACGAAGTCCTTTCGGCAATCAGAATCGCGTCTCTCCGGACTCGCGCTCAGGTTGCATACAAGGAAATCTTCCGTCATGGGGCCGAAAATGATGCTTACGGATTCACTCCGTACACAGGCGGAACCGATACGACTTCGAAAGATGTGAACTACAAAGCGTCAATTGATGCGGTTCATACCATGAATGAGGCGTACCGTCAAATGATCGACAAGGCCGCGCAAATTCGCACGACAGCGAACAAGAAAGGATCGAAAGGAAAATTGCAAGCACCGCTTCCGGTTTCCTACAATTCGCCTGTCTTGGTGTATTTCGATCACACCCATATCTCATTCATCGACGTGATGCGTCGCATGATTGGGGGCGACGACGGAAACAATCCTCGCCTGTTGTATAACTTCGTTTTCCTTCCTACTCATTTGGCTCCGGCCTCTGGTGGATGGACATTCGGAGACGATGAAGTCCGCGACGGCTTCGGAATCTTTGGGAAGGTTTCAGAATCCGGCCCTATCAAGAAAGTGGCCGCTCGCCTGGTTATGCCTGGAATGCGGAACCTTCATGCAACCATGCAGGGACTGACATTCGGACAGGAAACGAAGTGGACACGCGAAACAGCAGAGATCGCAGCCTTCGAACGGTACACGTTCGCGGTTGATCCTCGCCAATCTGCGAAAGTCACGCTTCAGGGATAAAGCTTCATCTTGGTTGATTTTAGCATATTCAAAGGAACCTGTCGGAGAAATTCGGCGGGTTCTTTTTTTTGCGACCTTCCCGGTATGTATGAGATTACAGACATAACGGGGGTACTTGTCCTTAGCTTCGTCCAGCGTTCGGCCATCGGCAAGTTCGATGCCGAGGAAATAAACCTGAACAAAACAGGAAGGGGAAACGCTTCTATCCCGGCTCTCGCGATTTCGGAATTTACCGAGGCTGCGGAATCATGCGGGGTTGACTTGGATTCGTTGACCGATGCAGAAAACGAATACCTGAACGGGGCTCTGCTCTGGAAGATTGCGGGGAACTTCGCATACGAGGCAATGAATCTAGGCGACAATTGCGACGACTGCGAGACTACGCATTCGGATTTCAGGAAGTATGCGTGTCGCCAGGGGGAAATGCTCATGAACAAGGTTTCTTCCTGTATGTCGAAGCTCTTAGGGTTCGATTGTTACACCGAGGACGATTTGCCGGACATATTCGGGTTCTACTCTTATTCCGATTGCGAATGTCAGTAGATAAAAGCAGGTTTGAGGCGAAAATGAAACTCGCACGGGAAGCATTCGACACCAACGGCCCGAAGTTGCTGGAGGATGCGGGTTCCTTCCTGACTGCGAAGCTGGTTCAGGAAATACTCAACGGCGCATCCGGGAGCGATTACCCGAAGCCGTATCCGGCAGGAGTTGCCGAAGGTGCAACCGGATTTGTCGGGGTCATTACCTCGAACCTTCGTCGGTCGATTGGAGCCGAGAAGGTGGAACAGTTCGAAGTCCGGGTAAAGCAGATTAACGCAACATTGGCTCCATACCATGACGAAATGATAACCTGGTCGGCTCAGAAGTACGGGAAAAACTTCTATGAGATCGCGGTACAGCTGTACGGACCCGCTGTCGCAAAGCAGATTATTGCATTCGCATCCAGAATCGTAAAGGATGCCGACAACCTGAAAAAGCTCACGTACAAGAACCCGTTTCCGGGATAACAAAAAACCCCGACAAAATGCCGGGGCTTCGAAAACTCACCTTACTACTACTACTTTTCATGCAGGAGCCATTGGAGCCGATAACCTTCTAGCTCCCAAATCTTTTCTATTGCGTTTTCTTTTGCAATCGAATTTCCAATAGTCGCGTCGTAGTTATCTGGGTTGACAACGCCAGACGTGCCAACAATTTCAAACCCATTTACCAAAGTCAAAAGGCAAAGTGTTGTTTTTGGGCCAATCCTTTCAAATTTCTCGGAAGCGACCAAGGAATCAATATGATCTTGGGTTATCCTCCCGGTTTTTTTCAGTTCTGAAATAGTCATAGTTCAAAAATCACTTAGTGGCGGGGGCAGGATTCGAACCTGCGACCTTTGGGTTATGAGCCCAACGAGCTACCAACTGCTCCACCCCGACTTTATACCAATTCCCTTTCGGGTATTCTTTCTACCTCCTCCGAATATACAGACATCAAGGCCATAAGGATTTCCGGGTCTGTTACCTGATCTAATACAGGATGGTGGCTCTGCTCTAATACAATTTCCTCCCAGCTCATTTCCACAAACTCGGGTCGATTTTTCAAACCCCTCCGGTACTGAAACCGTGTCGCAATTTGGAGCGCAATTATGTATAACTCCTTGCCCCCTCTCTGAATCCATGTCAAAGGCTTAGGGATCTTTCGTTCATGCTTCCAGTCATACCAAGTTGCGTGGGCGAGAAGCAGGATTGCAATAAATACGCCGGCTCCTACAATCACAGACAGGGCAATAGTCGAAACCGAAAGCCAGTCCACGGACTTGATCGCATAGCTGACTGCGTTCACGGCTCCCATGATGAGTTTGATAAACCCGACAGCAGCGGCAGATATTAGAAATATAAATCCGGCCTTGATGGTGTTTTCTGTTCGTTGTACGACTCCTGCCGGGCATAGGCAGTCGTCAAAATCATGTTCGTTCATTTCTGTTTTGATTTACGGTTTTGATTACGAATACAATTACCCGAAATCCGAACAATAAATCAAGCGAAAACGACCGCGAAACCTTTCATTGTACTTTCGGGATATGTCCGCAATAGATCGTGAGATACTTCCGGCAGCACTCGAACAGGTATTCCGTCAACTCGTCGAAAAGGGAGCGGTTAATATCGCGCATCCGTCCCGTTCCTCAATGGAATGGGCGAAATTCCACTGGGGACACCCGGAGGAATGTATGTCCGACCTCGAACGGCCTCGGGTGTTTTTTTACGGTGTGGACTTCGCTGAGAACATGGCGACTCTTTGCCTTGATCGGGTATCAATTTCGATGGTCGTTGGGGTGCAGGTTGATTGTTCGAAATCCAAGTCCTCACGCGCGAAATTCGAACAGCTATGGTATAAAACCCGGAGGATATTCGGGAAAACGCCATACCTGAACATGAATTTCAATGTCGAGGTAACGGATTCGCTCGGGATCACAGGGACGTACACGACCCCAAAGCTCTCGGAGATGGGAATACAAAGCCCGTCGATTGCCGGATCTGTCGCGACTCAGATTCAGGACGGAAAAATACTTCGATACCAGGGGAATTTATTGTTCGACCTCTATTTCCGTCGTCCTGCTCCTGAATTGGGGCCAGTCGCGGAAATTGTCGCGCCCCCATCTTCGGGAATCGGAACAATGGTCATAGGCTCAACATTCACAATCGTATAAAATGGCTGCACGAAATAGAGTAACGAATAAACCCAATTTTGCAACCGGGCAAACACCGACAGGAACGCAATTCGCGGACCTGATTGATTCGTTTTATTCGTTCCTGGACGACAATACGGACTCGATCACCGAAGGAACCGCAAACCTGTTCCTCACCGCCGCTTTAAAATCGAAGCTGGAAGGAATCGAAGCCGGAGCAACGGCAGACCAGACCGGGAGCGAGATTGCGACCCTGCTTTTTGCTTTGGCCGATACGAATAACCTGACCGATGCACTGTTGACGAAGCTCAACGGAATTGAGGAAGGGGCAACAGCCAGTACCGGAAGCGGATCGATGACGAATGCGGAAGTAAAAACCGCATACGAGGCAAACGCAGACACGAACGCCCTCACAGACGCACTCCTGACCAAGCTCAACGCCCTACTAACAGCGGCGCAGCTTCCAGCCGGGGGAACATCGGGTCAATTCTTGAAGAAAGGGGCCGGAGGGGATTACGATGCCGATTTCGACACCATAGTAATCAATGACATCGACCAGCTTCAAACCTCGTTAGATGCAAAGGCCCCATCCTCCCACCAGCACGGGAGCGGGGATCTGACAGACCTCGAATTCATCTACCTGCAAACCCCGGCAGATGACGCGATAATAGCCGCGATTGGTAGCGCGACATGGACCGACAATGTGGCAACCGTGACCGGATTCGAGCAGGGGCGAAAGTATTCAGACGCGAATTATCTCTATGAGGCAATCGCGGACAATACCGCACTAAGGCAAAAGAAGGCCGAAACCGAAAGTACCATCACCGTTTCAACGTCTGACCCTTCCGGGGGCGCGGATGGTGACATCTGGTTTAAAGTATCCGCATAAATGCCGACATCAACGAAACAAGGCGGGACATGGAAAACAGTTGACGGAATTCACGTGAAGGATTCCGGCACGTGGAAAGAGGTACAGAACGCCTTCATCAAGGATGGCGGAGTCTGGAAAGAAACTCATGCAGTCACGCCACCTTCGGCACTTCCGGCAGGCTGGACAGAGTCAGCGATTTCTACGGCAGTCCTGCACCCGTCAGGATCAGAGGAAAATGCGGGTACATGGACATGGAGAGGAGCCGGAGAGGACATTTGGAACAAGGATGACCAGATAGTTTTCATCTACAACACGCTTTCGGACGGTCAACAGATCGACGCTCATATCCAAACCCTGATTCTCGAAGGGGGAGCAACTGGCGACCTCGAACAATACTCAGGAATATACCTGATGGCTCGCATCGGATTGCTTCCAGGGGACAAGATGCTAGCAATCGGGACGAACCCGAACGCCAATAGAATACAGCAAAAAAAGCGGTGGGAAAACGACTTCGTACAGGAGGCAAATACCAGTCCCGGCACTTACGTCGGCGTTCACTTCAGAATCGTTCGCTCAGGCGGGGTAATTACTACCTCATACAGCCTCGACGGTACGACATATACAGACCTCGGAATTGCTCCTACTATCGGAACCGCTGACTGGTTCGCAGGTATCGCGATTTCGTCCCACGACGATGCTACACCCGACTACATTATCTCAACCGGAACAATGAGTATTACATGATCTACCTTACACATACAGGAGGGCGAAGGCTTTCCATCGGCGGCGGGGTTGTGACCTTGCCGGAGGTGGTTGCGCCTCCAGTTTCAGGCGGGTCCGTTGCCTGGGTCGTGTCTCAGGATGCGAATAATGTATTGAGCATTGCAGAAACCGGAGACACGGGAGCCTCACAGATGGCGGCAGATGTGGTTAATGAATTAGGCTACTCCATCACCGAAATTCAAGACTCTGCATTTCTCGCAGACATCGCCGGGACGTTTGCGGCTTATGACCTCGTTATAATCGCCTCCTTCAACCAATACATGACCGCACAGCAGCAATCCGACTTTTTGGCGGCGGTGTCTGGTGGCGGGAAATGCGTGATTTTCCGAGACAACGAATTTGACGGAAGCGGGCGCGATGCAGCCGACGCTGCCGACGCAATGGGATTTGATACGGTACTAAGGATTCAGGCAGGGCAAGATCAATTCGACGGAGCCTCCAACCCGACCTACACTACTCCGGCAGGATGTGTCTTAGGAGCTGGATTGCTGATACAGGGAGAGGGCACAAGTCCCTGGGTGTTGGAATCTCCCTATACGGGACCGCTCACAAATATTCAAGTATGGGTAGAGCATTGGGACCAGACACCCGGCAATACTACCGGAACAAGCTACACAGGTCAATGGATCGCGATTGCGACCGCAGATTATAACCAGGGCGAATTCATTATCCTAAATGATCGTCAATACTGGATCAACTTCAACAACGGCTCATACTACAATAAGCCGGGATACGACAATAAAACCTTTGTACTCAATACCATTCGGTATGGGGTCACGGGCCAATCACAAGCATAATACCTTGACTTATGGAAAAACTAAAAGAAGGCATAGATAGTGTAATAGCATGGATTGATAGCTTGCTATTGCCTATTTTAAATCGACTGGACAAGATAGAAACCAGAATCGACGCACTGGAAGAATCCGAGAAGCGGCAAGACGCGAAGATCCGGGATCTGTACGAGAAGCTAGATACGGTCCCAATTGACCCCCCAACCGATCCGCCTTCAATTGATTGGCCCGGAATCATAAACGACTTTGATGTGGTTGTCTTTCATTTCGACGGGAACAACAACGACGACGACGATATTGCCGCCTTGCCGATTTCGGCCTTGTATGCGAAGGCATCCGGACGGGTAGGCGCAACGAAATTCTTCTTCAACAACAGCCGCGACGAAAACGATGTTGATTGGCAGGTTGCAGCAATGCGGAATAGTGCAGCGTTTGCGGAATCATTGGGAATTGAGTGTTTTGATTATGCAGCAGACGAAGCCGGGACACTGAACGAGCTTGTTTCTATCCTGTCATCCGGGCAAAAGGTTCTGTCACTCGAAGGCGGTCCGATGGGAACGATTTACCTGGCCTTGGAAGCGACACCCGTAGAATTCCACAAGAATATTACGCTTGTCAGTCATTCACAATGGAACGAGAACCGGGACAACAGCGGGGAAAATAAGAAGTGGAACCCGATGAAAGAGAAGTTCCCGCAAGTCACATACATTGACATCAAAGACCAGAACGGCGGGTTTAAGTCGGATGATTGGAACGCTCTGGATCTATACGAGGCCGGAATACTGAAAGCGGCACGGGATGCAATGAAGCGAGCCGGGGAAAAAGACCCGACGAAAGTAAATGATGCAAGCGATTCGGGAATGTTCTATTGGGCATTAACGGGAAATGAGGACGGAACCGTGACAATGGCATTGTCTCTGTTCGATACCTACCTGGAAAATGATTTCAGTTACGGCGATTTCTACAAAGCAGAGGCAGGGGTTTACATATCGAACCCAGTACCCGGATCAGGCTGGGAATCAGAAAGCGGATACTTGGTATTCAAAGGAGATGATAGTTTCGAGAATCAGAAAGATGAAACGACTATCCTTTTAGCCGCTGATCTGGAGCCCGGAAAATACCAGGTTCAAATCTGGAACAAAGGTGGCGACCCGTCAGACGTTTCGAAAGAAAATGATTCGTGGATTCGTGGTTATCCTGATTTCTATGCCCAGAAAGGCAACGGAGAAAAGGTTTACGAAACCGACAAAAACGACACGTCGAATGGGTTCATCAAGTTTTATTCGAATACGGGTGATTGGACGCTCCAGACATCGGCAATCGACAACGACCCGCACCAAATATTTATCGAGATAGAAACGGCAGGTATATACGTATTCAAATTAGGAGGTCGTTCGAAAAATCATTCTGTCGGGCGAATCTTCCTTCGCAACACCGAAACCGATCCGTCGATCTTGGACAAGTACACGCCGGACTATGTTTCAGGTGACCCAATTGACCCACCTATCAACCCGGAACTGGGAGAGGTGGAGATTGTTTCGAACCGGGCTTTGATTGCCGGATCGGAAGGGTTTTTCGAGGCGAGAGTTTCGGGCTCATTAGATATTGAGGCTGTCGAATTCTTTCTCAACAATGAGCGTGTCAATATCGAAAGGAATTACAAATACGAATCGAAATTCACGATTCCTAAAGGAAAATTCGAAGTGAGCGTAAAAGTAGTTTTCAAAAACGGAGCCGGGACACTGACAGACTCGAAGGTGTTTTCGACGGAAGCCGGGAGCGGCGGCGGATCAGGTGGATCGGGCGGATCAGGTGGCGAAGGGGTCTCGCCTGAGATTACAGAGTTCAATGATTTCGTAGCAGCCAACCCGAATAGGTATTACACATTGGATGGCGACACGGAGACGGAACGGGTATTGTCAGAAGTCGAGGTGGAAGCACTCTTCAATATCGGGGCGGTGCATATGGGCAAGCCCGACAGCAGAGCGCGAATTGAGGCAGTGCCAGGGCTGACAAACCGGAAGGCGTTTACCTTTATCATGAATAATGAGTCAGGTGGATTCGGCGACCGCCTCGACACTCACAAGCGGCAAGGGATTGCAAATCCTCCGCTATATCCAGAAGCTAAGGGCATAGCCCGGTACATGGAATTGTACTTCAACAAGGATAGGCACTCAATGAGGACGCATTACAAGTCCTCCTCGATTACGAGTGAGCTGACACCTACGGACGGATCAAATACATTTGATGGCGTGACCGTGAGAGAGGGTGAGCCGGGACGGGCGGAATGTGTGTGCATAGAGCACTACGCTAAAGCCTCTCAGCTACAAAGTGACCCGAACAGAAAAGGTGATGTGATGAAACTCTACCTCGGAGAGCACTCAACCTGGACAAACGAGGATTATGCCCTGATTGACACGCCAGAATACATGGTGTTTGGGATGGGTGTTTACTGCGCTCACCCGATGACGTACATCCATCAGAACATGATATACCCCTGCAAGCCAGGGGCTGACGGGCTCCCTACGGCAAACAGGCTATTGATGCCGACAAACAAGCTCATTAAGTCGTGGATTGTCGTCACGCCCAATACCGTCGTAAACGGCGAAGGCCAATACGACGGCGGCATGAAATGGTGGTTGCAGATCGACGGAATCCATAACGGGGAACCGTTCCTTGCCGCAATCCTCGAAAATTTCATGTGGACAACCGGACAAGAATGGATTATCCGATCGGTCAGCAACGGGGCGTACTTCAACACGAGTGATACCCCAAGCAACACCAATCAGTATTATGTCCTGAAAGACATTGTGAATTACAAGACAGTATAACCACCCCACCGGGAACAGGGCCGAAAATGGCTCTGTTCCCTTTCTATGCACATTGCATGAAACAAAGAATTAACGACTAGATTTATGTCTCTCTCAATACGATTAGGCGATTCAGTAGCCGACGAGCTAAGGTTATCGCAAGGTGACAAAGTGGTTCCGGTATGGCATCCAATCGGAATTTCGAAGCAACTCCATAAGCCTTGGCCGGGAATGCTTCTTCCAAACGGACGAATCTGCCGAATCGGTGAGATTTCGAACGGTGACTACGAATTCCTGAACGAACGTGATGCGTTCCAAGTCGGGAAAACCCGAACCACGATCAACGACGGGAAGCAATTCACGCTCACCCTCACACTCGAAGGAAATGCCCTCGAAGCTCAGGCCGTTTTGCTCGGTCAGGATCTGCACGAATACGCCGCAATCAGACAGGGACAAACAATCGCCGGAGCCGGACACCTTACATTGATTAAGGGAGACACCAACGAAAACGCGGCGTTCTGTATTCATATCCCGAATGTGGAAGTAAAATTGACCGACATTCCGGGAGCGACAGACGGAACAAGCACGTATTCGATTGAGCTTACAACCAGATCCGAGGTTTATTGGACGGGCGGACAAGTGGTCGCGGTTCAGGAATCTTGGTTTGCAGGAACGAGCCCGAAAGACGGTTCGACGGTTGTTGCAAATCCAGCCGCTCCAGACGGAACCATCACTGCATTCACGCTCGGAACCGGAAACGGGGCCGGAGTAGCCGCCGCACCTTTGGCGGTTCCCTTCAACCGAGATGCAGGAGGTACAGCCGCCGCATACCTGGTCGAAGTGAGGCTCAACGATTCAACCACATCCGGTTACACATACAATGCAGCAACGGGCGTAATTACGTTCTCGACTGCACCCGCTGACGGGGCTCACTTGTCTGTCGTTTATTTCGTCAGAGCTGGAGCGAAGTCATGGAGTAGTTCACGGGCTTACGGAATCGGAGAAATTGTCGTGTATAACGATAATTATTACATCTCTGACGCTGCCGCATCTGCCGGAACAATCCCGAATGGAACAACGCCTTGGATCGCATACACCGGATTCGGCTGGGACGGGTCAGCAGGTGTCGGAACGCCTGTCGTGCCGTATGTATCAGGAGAAACGAGTATGTTCAAGTCACTGAACGAAAGACAGTTCATCTAAGAATTTTGATTTTTGAATAGGAGCAATGGGAAAACGGGAACTGGAAACGGTTCTCGTTTTTTATTGCGCGAAATCCGTATATTGAGGCATGAGTAACACCAAGAACGATTTCCTTTCCGCGCTCAAAGAGAATCTATCCACGTCCGGCGTTCCTGTCAATATCGCAGGTAAGGACATGATTGTGATTCCTCCGACGACCTCACAATACAGGGAATACCTGATCGTGGCAGAGGAACGGGCCAAAGACGAATTGAGGGGCAAGGAATCAGACCTCAGAAAGAAAAAGATTTCGGCAGCGGAACGAAAGGAACTTCGGGAGACGTTCAAGGCATTGGGTTCGACCTCAGAAGGGTTCGTTACTGAATACGACCGCGACCTGATCGTTCATCGAATGAATCATTATTCAAAGCTGATTATTGCCGATGCGGTTCGGTATCCGGACGGAACAAAGACCTGGAACAATGAATCCGAGCGGTTCGAGGTTGCAGAACTGATTCTGTCAACGCCCGGAGCAGAGGAATCGGTTCGGGCTGCACTCGAAGAATCTCAAAAAAAAAGGGCGGGAATAGGTCAATCGACGACCTCGCCCGAGAAACCCTCCAAAGAATAAAAGTTGCCCGGATCATGAATGTTAGCCCGTTCTCTGAAGAGATGGACGGGCTTTTCTGTGACCCTTTCCTTCGTGAATTCATCCTCGAAGTCACCACCGCTTATTACTCATGGGAGGACAACACGGAGCAAATGTATTCCGGGGATTACCTCTCATGGATTGTTGACATCATGGACGCGAAACTAACCGGGGAGCGTAATTCAGCCGTCAGACGCGCGAAGAATCCGAAGGCGAAACCGAAAGTCGGGCAGGAAATCAAATCCTTTGCCAGATTCATGATGCCGCCGAGATGGGCAAGGATATATCAGGCAGTCGAACAAAAGCAGGTCGAAAACAAAATGACCGAAGCGGATGTAGCTGATAACATGATTGAGAAGATGGTCAGGGAGGCGAAGAGGCACATGAATTAGGCTTCGTCTTGGACTTCGTCGGATTCGATGGATTCGTATTCTTTGATTTGATACTTAATCAAAATCCCCCTTTCATTATTTACCCGAATCCATGACAAAAGGGCAAAAAACAAAGTCCCGCTTAAAATAAGGTTGACAAAAAGGATGATTCCGAAATAGTCTTGAAGGTTGTCCATATCTGATTTTGATTTTTCGAAAGGTACTTAAAAATTATTTCGGATTCGGAATCAGATTCCTAAATGTCTGCGAAAACGGCTCAGGCCCGTTTCGCGGTAGTTTCGGAACATGGCTTTCGACGTAGGTATTTCAATTGGATTGGAAGGTGTCTCGCAGTACACCAACAACTTAAAGAAAGTTGAGACCCAATCAGACCAGACATTTTCAAATGTCGGAAAAGGGGTTGATGGTGTAAGAACTTCTTTCCGATCACTCGCAGAGGATCTTCCAATAATTGGCGATGGGCTCCGGTTTATCTCTAATCCGCTGGGAGCCGTAATAACAGGACTAACGGGTGGAGTAGCCGCAATATCATCCTTTGTAAATTCTGCCGCTCAATTTGAAACAGTTTCGATCCAGTTCGAAACCTTGATTGGGGACGCTGAAAAAGCCCAGGCAACATTACAGGGGCTATCGACATTTGCAGCTGGGACACCGTTTCAGTTTCAGGATATTGCTGATGCTGGGCGTTCGCTTTTGGCATTCGGAACTGAGGCCGACGACCTTGAAAACACACTCCGAAGGCTTGGAGATATTTCAGCAGGTGTCGGGGCTCCACTCGGAGAGATTGCTGAGATATATGGAAAGGTCCAGGTTCAGGGGCGACTCTTTGCAGAGGACATCAACCAATTAACCGGGCGCGGGATTCCTGTCATTCAGGAGCTTGCAAAACAGTTTGGAGTTGCAGATTCGGAGGTTAAAGAATTAGTAGAATCCGGACAAGTTGGATTCCCGGAAATTGAAAAGGCTTTCATTAGCCTGACTGATGAAGGTGGCAAATTTGCCGGACTGACAGAGGCATTAGCCGGATCACTGGAGGGGCAATTATCAACGCTTCGGGATTCATTCGCATTGATCGGGCGCGACATTGGAGAACTATTCCTTCCTGCCGTATCTTCTGCCGTTGGACTTATACAGGATCTTGTTTCAGGGCTTGGGGACATCCCGGAAATACTATCCGAGAATACTGAGATCATCGGAATCGCTGCCGGGGCTTTGGTCCTGTTCAATTCGAATGCAATCCTATTGGGGCTCCAGTCTATCCCGAATCTTGTTACCAGCCTACTTGCAAGCTCGAAAGGATTTCTTGCGGTTGCAGCAAATTCGAATATCGCTATCGGGGCTCAGGCTTTATACGTGACGGGAAGCCAGCTCCTAAAAGGAACAATCACAGCAGCAACCGCCGCTCAGAGGGTGTTCAATGTAGTATTCGCGGCAAATCCTGTCGCACTTATCGCAACGGGCGTAATTGCGCTCGCTTCCGCGTTACTACTATTCAAGGACAGGACAGAGGAGACCGTGAAGGTGTCTCGGGATTTTTCCGAACTCCAGGGTAAAATCTCGGCTGGATATACAAAAGAAAGGGCCGCTCTCGATGCTTTATTTAAGCCGCTTCGGGACAATGCCGCATCCAACCAAGAAAGGAGCAATGCGATAACGGCGATAAATGAGCAGTACAAAGATTATCTCCCGAACCTCATCACAGAGAAGTCGTCCGCAGAAGATTTAGCAATTGCCTATGAAGCGGTAAATAGGGCAATCATAGATAACATAACGACAAAGGCGATTCAGGAACGGGCCGCATCGGTACTTCAAAAAATCACAGAAGTAGAAATTGACAGAGCAACCAAGTTGCTTGAACTTGAAAAAGAAATAAATGCCGAGGTGGCAAACGGAGGGGTCGCATCTGGATTCAATCTGAGGGAGATAGAAATTCAAGCCTCGGCAGGACAATCGCTGGATGATTTATTCGGAGAACTGGAGGCAATAGACGAAGCTGGGGCCGCGATAGGAGAGAGCTTACAAAATAGCCTATCTGGGATTGATTTTTCGAATATTTTCAGCGCAACAAAAAAGACGGTAGAAGGATTAGGAGGTGCAGAAAAAGCCGCAAAAACCCTCGCAGATCAACTGTCCGAACTCGGCGTTTCCCTCCCTGCTTTCGAGGAATTCGGAGGGCTCACAGAATTATCTGACCAGACCGAAGAAGTAAAAGAAAAGGCGAACGAAGCCAGGGAGGCGATTGTGGCACTCGGAGAGGAACCGAACGCTTCGGTTTCGGTGCTTAAAGATCAAATATCGAATCTCCGTCAGGCAATTTCTCTGCTTCCTCCAGAAGCGGCGGGAATTCGTGCAATTACTGACGAGGTAGTAAGGCTCGAATTACAATTACTCGAAGCTGAAAAACAGATCGAGAGAACATTTTTGGCGACGAAGATTGACGCGGTCGAATTCGAAGTCATTGCAAAAGTAACCGATTTCGATATTCCGGAACCGCCGTTGGTAGAAATCCCCGTCGATTTCGTGCCGATTACAAACCCGTTCACCTCCCTGGAGGGGGCCGCGGACGTATTGGGAACTGATGTTGAATTCCTAAATGATCGCTTTCGAGATACCGGGGAACTACTCGACCTGATGGGGACGAATTCGTTCAAGTTCTTTTCCAAGTTTTTGGAGGATATTGAGGACGGAATTGACTTCACATTGTTGTGGAAAGAGGCATTGTTACAGATCGGGAAAGAGGTATTATTCCAGGTTGGGGACGCTTTCGAAGTATTGGGACAGGGAATTGGTTCTGCACTTGCAACACCGATTGAAACGACTGATGTTCTTAGGGAGAAATTGGCCGCAATCAATACGGCACTTGCAACCGTTCCTCCTGATTCGGGCGTGACCGAATCCCTGAATCAGCAAAAGGAGGCGATTGAATCCCAGCTTGATTCGGCGGCGGCGTTGAGGGGGCAATATGATGCGTTGAAGCTATCAATGGAAAGCCTACCCAAAGATTCCGAGGCATTCAAAATCATGGAATCGCAAGCGAATTCGCTTGAAAAGCAACTCGGAATCCTGGAAGGCACGACCGGAAGATTTGCAACTGCATTCGGTTCGTTCG
Organism: uncultured Verrucomicrobiota bacterium; assembly: GCA_937127435.1. GTDB lineage: Bacteria > Verrucomicrobiota > Kiritimatiellia > SS1-B-03-39 > UBA6053 > UBA6053. The sequence continues at coordinate 15,718 of CAKZLZ010000048.1, forward strand.
TTGACGCGTTGCTGGAAACTGTCTTGGTATCGGTCCCGAAGATGTTGGGTTTGTTCCTCATGCAAGCTGCATTGTCGCTTAGTTTCCCGGCAGGGATTCCATTTGCCGTTGCCGGACTTGCTCTCGTCGGTTTGTCCGGCCTCGCAAAAGGACTACTCGCACAAAATGCCGAGATACAAGACACGGTTTTGGGCGGGTTTTCCGCTCCGAATTTGGATTCAACCAGCGTTCCAACGGGGCCGAGCCTTGCAACCGATCAACAATCCGCGTTCGGGTTGTCGGATCTGAATCAGGATCAGGGGCAAGTGACGAATGTTACAGTGATGTTCGGACAGGAAGATGTTACCGATTTCTTCTCCATAGCATTTCAGACGGAGAAGGAATTGACGGGGTGATAGCCAAACACTACCAAATGGATGTGTTTAGAACTTTCGGCAGATTTCCGAAAGTTGCCAACTGTCGATAAGTTGTCGACAGTTGGCCTTATCTGGTGGATTATAACCAGATTAAAAGAAAAGCCACCTATCTCTAGGTGGCTTTGGGCCTAGGAATATCTCATCCTAGGGGTGGAATATGAAACGCCCCCATTAGAGAGCGTCGGACCATCGGGACTACCAATGGCGATGTTCTTGACTGGGTAAATATAGCGATTTAGAACTTTCTACAAAATGTAGATAGTTACCAACTGTCTGCAAATTTCCGACAGTTGGATTTGTCCGGTATTAGGGCTAAAACAATCCCAATTGCCTTCCGAAGTTCCAATCACTTCCCCAATCCCTGGAAATCATTTGTTCCTGTATTGGGTTTTGGTCCCGTTCTCGCTTGCGCTGCGCAATGGCTCCGAGGATTCGTTGTGCGATTCGTTCGTCGTTGTATGGGATTTCTACGAGGATGATCCCGGATTTCTTGCAGAAGTCGCGCTTTATTTGGTCGCGTTCCTGGCGTTCTTCGAGGGCTTTTCCGCCTCCGAAGAAGTCGTTGTTCAATGTCCTGAAATGCTGCTTCCCTTGGTATTCAATGCAAATTCTCCAATTGAGTAGGAAAAAATCAAAGGGCAAGGGCCTTATATTTCGACAGGCATCGAAGTGATACTCATCCTCATAAACAATACCCTGTTGGTCTAGGAACCTTGCCACTTTCCTTTCCCCTTTTGATCTTTTGCACTTCGGACACCCTTTTCCTCTCAGTAAGTTGCCCGGTATTGCAGGCCACACGTGTCCACATTTTACGTGCCTGTGCTTGATTGCTATATCTTTGTTCAAATACTCCTCCCCTTCACATAGCACATATTCTCCGTTGCGCTTTTGCTTCAATTCAGCCTTGTATTCAACCGTGGTTTTCTTCCTATTCATGCCCTAATGTTTTGATTACAAACACAAGTACGCGAAAACCGAATACTAAATCAACCTAAGGCAAATCGGCATTTCCAGCCAACTGAACGATTTTGTTGGTGTCAACAAAATAGGCCAACTCGCTGGAATCGGCGATCTGCCATTTTTCCCGACCTTGCCCTCATGCCTCATATTTTAGCGTACGGAAGCGCAATCTCAGACAGGCTCTATCGCGAAGCCGCCCCGAACCTGTCTCCACGTATCGAAATGACGTGCCGTTCGAAGTATTCGATCAGCGAAACCGCGAACGGGTCGCACGTCTGGTCCTCGGAATACATCCGGGTAACGCTTGACATTACAGACCGGGTTGATTCCGAATCGCCTATCAGGATCATCACCAAGAAGCCGGAGGTTCCAACAGGGAGCGGTACAGATATGAGGGGCGCAAATGTCACACTTACTATCCTGAACCCAGACACGTATTGGGCCGTGACTCAGGACGGGGCAATCTTGGACCCGGATTCGATCACCAACGCATACATAGATATATTCCTGCCCGTTGGCTCAACTGAAATCAAGGTGTATCGAGGTCGGGTAATCGGAAGGCCATCGGAAACAAGAGGCAAAACAACATTTACCGTCAGGGATGCGGTCGCGGACCTGGTTGACATCCCGCTCAGGTGGGAGAAGATTTCACAGGATCAGAATACATCCATCAACACATACGGGACGGTATCCGTTTCCTCGCACACAACACCGTCCGGGCTTCGGTTCTATGACGCTTACGTGTATTTCGATTATACGGGCTTGCCTTCCGTTTCGGTGACGAATTCGAAGGGAGACGCAATCGGGCTCCGGGATATTGATTTCAATACTATCGCGGTTTCGTCGCTGGACATCTCGAAATTTGAAATCACGTTCGTCGCTCCGACTACATACCGGGTGACAGGGCCAAACATCCCGGCGATTATCGGGAGCACAAACGAGGACTTTGATTCGGGCTTTATGAAGATCCCGGCTTCTGCCTGGGATGTGGTTTCTGATCCGACCGGGGCCGTGATTTCATTCCAGACCTGCTACACGGTATCAGGCAACCCGGTAACGATCATCAAACGAATTATTGAACACGCATTTTTGCAGACATGGGGAAATGAACCGACTCAGCCTTCGTTCCTTCCTGTGGATTGGGACAAGTTCGACAGACTCGAAAAGGAATTCGACGGGGTGACGGTTTATGTATCGGAAACCAACAAAGACCCGTCCGTTTACAATCTCCTGAACGATTCGAAGCCTACGTCTGTGAAAAATGTAGTTGAGCTCATATCTGAACATATCGGCTCGTCAATCATCGTCGATGACTTCGGTAGAATCTCAATCACCTCCGTATTCCTTGACCCGGACGAGCTCGTCTATGATGTCAGTTCCGAGATGTTGGTTTCTCATTCGTTTCCGGGCGGGAACAAAAGGTTTAATGCGCTCACCATCGGATACGGGACAGACCCGATTTCCAGCTCATACAATTCCGAGACGGTGTTCACCAATTTCATTGTCTCAGATTATGACCCGACGCAGGACTATGAGGAAGGGGACGTAATACGCCTAAATTCCGTGTACTGGCAAGCGGTCGTTCCTAATCCGGCGGGTTCGTTCATTATCACAAATTGGGTCAAGTTCACCCCGAATACAAAGCGAATCAATCTCAGGTACTTCAAATCGTTCACGTCCGACAGGATGATTCAATTCCTGCAATGCTACATTCTTGACAGGGTGTTCATGTCATACGATCAGATCGTGGCAAAAGTAATCCCACAATTCGGGATCATGTTTCGGGCCGGGGACATAATCAGATTCACACTTGACGAACAACCAGCCCGGACGATGTACGCAGAAATCGTCAAGGTTTCGAAGATCATCGGAGGCGAGGTCTCAATCACCGCTCAGGCGATCCCAGATCCGGTCACGCCTTCGAACTACTGCGAGGGCGATTATTGCGCCGGGAATTACGAATAGGTTCGAAAATCGGTCAGTACCTTTTTTGCCGTTCTTTCGGGCATGGCGAGAACTGGAATAGATCAAATTGCGGTATTGACCGATACTACGTGCGGAAATCCGAGGGCGGACGAGGCTGTAAAATGGGGGCTTGTTCAGGATTCACTTAAAAGCGTATCGCACCGTGGGCAAACCCTCGTGTCTGCCTGGGGGCCGAAGGTGGACGGAAACGTGAGGCCGATTTTGGGGGGTGCGGCCAAGACAAGGACACGGGGAGAAGGAAACGCGAACAAGGACTTATTTTTTCCAGCCGGAACACATACACATGAAATCGTATTCGAACAACCTTCTTTCATTACATCGGGGGCAGTCTCAGTCGTGGACAGGTTTGTCCTCAACACAAAGTTCGTTCTATGTAACAAGTTCGTCGCCAGCGGAACATTTACTGCAACCTCGGACACCTTCAAATACTTCTCATACGGCAGGGTGAAAATCACGCTTTCGAATTCGGGGGGTACTCAGGTTCTGCTCGATCATACGAGCGCGGAATACCTCGCATTGATAGCGGGTTCGGGTATCACAACTACGACCGGGATCAGTTCAGGTGGATTCCAGGAGGTTGAATTATCAATCGAAGGAAGCCTCGGAAATACATTGATTCCCCCGACTGGATCATCATTCGATTCCAAGCTCATATTTGAGGTTAGCGGGTATTTCGAAGATGATGGAGACCCAACATTCGACGGCCTACTTTCTGGACTAAGTGACGGAATGCCAGCCTTGGTTCCTTTCGCGTCCGCACCTCCTTACCTCGGAATCGCTGGAGCAACCTTCCGAATCTTCAACCCTGCGGCATAATGAGAGACGAAAGAGTAATTCGACAGAATAATTATATAAAATTCAGCTTCAACGGCGGGGTCGAAGATGTGTACTTCGACAACTTCGAGGTATTGGGGGATTTGGAATACTTCCCAGACACCACACAGGAAATGCAGGTTTCGGAATCCGGAGCCTCATTCTCGCTTTCAAGGAAACAGGTAGAGAAATTCCGGTTCTCGCTCAACTATGAGAACAGGGCGACCAGAGCGAAAATCGAAACGCTTCGGAAATACATGGCCGGGGGCTATCAATTAGAATTCACGGTGAGCAAATTCCCGACCGTGTTCACGGGTTCTGATTTCACCTCGACAATACCAACTGATGAAGATCCGGAAGTATTGACGCAAGAAATTGTCTTTGGAAAGGCTGTCATCGACCTCCCCTCAGATTTCTCGTTTGATCGCGGGGCAAGAGGTGAGGGAATGACCATTCTCGACGGGATTGAATGCACGGTTTCCAAATCTGGAACATTGCCCGTTCCCGTTTCAGAATGTTCTCTCGTGTCTGCTGGCGACTTCGATTTTGTTGAGAACTTCGACCAGGGAACGAATGAATTAATTTCTTTCACTATTGCTCCGGACGCATCCGGGTTGATAGACACCATTGACGGGACGCCAGTAGGTACAATTATCTTTATTTCGGGTGGATCTGGACAAGGGGGAACATCTTCTCAGGTTTCCTACAACGGGGCTCAGTCTCGATACGAAATAGATTCCGCACCTTTTGTCATTGACGGACTTTACACCATATCAATAAACAATATCCCGATCACATTGAAGACCGGACAGACCTGTTCGTTTAGTCTTTCTGTATCAATTCAATATTTTGTCAACACTGTTCCCGTTGCCTCGGATGTGGTAATTACCGGGACGCCAAGACAGGGAGAAACCCTTGCCGGAATCTCAACATATTCTGATGCCCAGGGGGACCTAGAGGACACTACCCCTGTTGATCGCCTGGTGTGGTATTCATTCCCCACGGAAGCGGAAGCGCTAGCGGGAGACCTCACGAATGCGACTCAGCTTGGAACCGGGTCATCCTACACGATAGGGTCTGGAATTGTCGGTGAGTTTATCGCCTTCGCGGTCAAGCCCTATGCGCTTACGGGCGCGTCTCCGGGTGTTCAAGTGTTTTCTAATGTCATTGGCCCGATCTCAACAAACATCGTCGCATACACGGCACAGAACAACATGACGGGGGGGATGTCTATTGTTCACAAATTCGATTCCGATGATACAATAGGGATTGATTGGGGGGACGGTACATTTGAAACGTTCAACGCAAACAGTAGTTCGATCGCATATAACCACACCTATTCGTCAGGAACACGGACTGCGAGCATTTATTGCAACCCTGACAATGTGGGACTACTGAAGCTTTCATCTGAAGAGTTGCTTTCTCTCGATGTGTCGGACCTTGATGAGTTGTCAAGCCTGGAGGCAGTAGGAAATTCAAATCTAAGAGTTGTAACCCTCCCGGTAGCGAATAACGCCACATGGGAGGTTCTGAGGCTCGATTCGTGCGACCTCCTCGGAACCCTTGACGCTTCCGGCATTGGTTCCGCGCCGCCAAACATGAGGGTTCATCTAAACCCATCCTTAGCGGGATTAATAATGCCAGCAGACTCGTCTCCGATCACTAAATTTTGGGCCTACTCAACATCAATAGCGTCACTGGATTTCTCAGGAAATGACATTGGGGGAGATATTCGAATTCACAGTAATTCCGCGCTCGCTTCTGTAAATTTTGGGGGCGTTCCCAACACAACACCCATTGTAAATCTCCAGGCTTACGGCGGTGCAATATCCGGGACGCTTGACATTTCTCCGCTCCTTCTTGGGGGCGTGGTTCAGGTATCCGGGAATTCTGCAATGACGGGGCTTACGCTACCGACCACCTCAGCAGCAATTTCTGCATTCCAGGTCAACGGGTGCGATTTGCCAACGCTCGATCTATCAACCCTAACGGGACTCGGTGGCGACATTCGATTCCATATCAATACGAGCCTTTCGTCCGTCACATTCCCGGCGACATCTCAGTTAATCACCAGGCTAAAGGGAAACAACTGCGAACTAACCTCCATCGACTTATCCCCGCTGACGAATCTTTCGGGCAGAATTGAGCTATACATGAATACAACCATGAATACGCTCACCATGCCATCAAGCAATGCGAACGACATTACGGAGCTTCAGTTATACGGGTGCGACCTCACATACTTCGACCTTACCGGAAATAGCTTTTCCGAAAATGTAGTTATTGACATTTCGGATAATGACATGAGCGCGGACGATGTTGACCATCTTCTCGTCGATCTCGATGCAACACTTTCGGCGGGAGTTGGCACGATTGACATATCGGGAACGAATGATGCTCCGACAAATGGGGTAATTACAACCTATGACGGAATCGCGGCCGCAACCAGTCTCGCAGGGAAGGGATACACCGTAATCACCACATAAAATGAGTACGACCACAATAAACCCGCTTACCGGATTTTATGCGATTGTCCAATTTGGGCCTACGTTCCGGACGATTCAGAAAATCGGGTACAAGCCCGGAGCAACATTCTACATTCCATCCCTGTTCGATGATCCAATGATTCCGGACGCATTCGGGCGAATAGTTGTCCAGCCCGTACCGTCCGAGGTGTGGGGGTCCAACAATCCTATCGACTGGACGGATGCTAATAAGGTCCGGGAACCGTTCGAGGCGTTTTTGAGGACGCTGTACGGAGCCGAAGTATCCTTGACGGGTACAGAAATGTTATCGGGCCTGTATGAGCAAATGAAAGCGGCAAACATCCTGAAGCAGTGCGGGGAGGTGGAAATCATTGATTTCATGGCCTTCACTGATGCAATCCAGCGGCAACAAGTCTTGCCAAACGGGGAACAGGTGGATGTTCTGACATTGCTCCCAGGAGACAAACGGCCTCTCGTCTCTGACCTGGTTCGAAAGTCCGATTCCCTCATGTGGCAAATAATCGAATTCCTCGGATTGTGGGGAATGCTCCCGTACCTGTTCGCGGGTGGTGGAATCACATTCAAAGAACTATGCGACCGACTCCGGGCATGGAAGCCAGACCAAGAGGAGCGGGAGGAATACGTCTTTGAAATCCTTCGTCCTGCCCTCGTTTCAAAAAATCACCCTGTCCTTTCCTTCGATCAAATCAATAGCCTTGTACAGAAATGAGGAAATATCCAGAATTAGCCCTGTCCGGTGGAGCAGCCAGGGGCGCATATCAATTCGCCCTCGTTAAAACCCTGATCGAAAACGGCTATGAGTTCGGGCACATTTCCGGGACTTCCATCGGAGCAATAAATGCGTACCTGCTTTCGTCCGACCTACTGGACACGGGCGAATACATCTGGAAAGAGGAAGTTCCGAAGCTGTTCGGGAGGCGCGAAAAGATACAGGCCATATTTCGGGGGGCGACAATGAAGGACGGCTTGTTCTCTCCGGAGCCAATTTCCTCGATGTTGAACAGGTTTGTCAACCTAAAGGCGATCCGGAAGCCCTTCACGGCGCATTGTGTGGACGCTGAGGGCTCCGTAATTGGTTTCCGGTCGAATATGTTTACGAACGATGATCAGCTACGTGAAGCCCTACGAGGCGCGGTCGCGATTCCGGGCGTTTTTCCGCCTGTGAACTATGTTTATAATCTGGAAGGCGAATACAATCAGCTAATCGACGCGGGGGTAAGGGCATTGATTCCACCTTATGACATCGGAAAGAAACGTATGGTCGTCACAGTTCGAAACGACCTATCAAAAATTGACTATTATCCGGGTGGCACGTGGATTGATAATCTTTTGCGCACCTATGAACTGATGACGGGCGAAATCGCAAGGGGGGATTTATTGCCGGATGATTTAGTAATTTCACCAACACCGGAGCTTTCGCCGCCGTATGATTTTACCCTCCAGGCAATCGAACGAAATTGGAATATCGGAGTAGAACAGGCCGGAATAATGATCCGAAAGGACACACATTCGGACACATCCAAAAGATAGTTCCCTGATTTTCAGTTAATTAATATCTGTATTTGTGCCCTCGCCAAGAATCGAACCTAAACGGGTTCCCTTCACATATACCCCTATTTCGCCTCTAATCGCAGCTTTATTTTCGAATAGTGGCGAATAATGAAAATAAAAGGGGCACACATTCGGGCACACGTTCTGAAAAATAATTCATCTTTTTTGTGCCTACAATTTGGATAATATATAGAATGTGCCTACATTTATGTTATAGCAATCGGGACAGGCCCGGAGGCTACAATCAAGACAGTTATGACTTTACCAAAATTCCCGATATCGCACTCCGAAGCCGTGGCCCACTTCGGAGAATGGAAGCCAAATATAAGCCTGGGTGAGCCGTACCCAGGTAAGAGGGAGGCTTACCAATCCCTAGAAGACGTAATGTACGTCTTCAACGGAAAGGCAACTGACGACAATGGCTCACAGTTCAACCTCCGGGTTGATGAATACACCCTGAACAATGGGACGGTTGTGTCCCGACGAATCAGAAAGTTCGTCGACAAAGGGAGGGGGCTGACAGAATCTAGCTGGGAAATACAGAAAGCCTAACCCCGCGCCGCCGCATCGGTGCAAATTGCAAGGTGCGGCGGTGTTTTTTTTTAACATATCTGCCTGCTACTTGTAATTGAAACACTAACAGAAGTAAAGATGAAAGCCTTCGGAAAATCACTGGAGACGAGAACAATAACGACCAGCCTTTATAGAAAGGCCGATTCAGGGAACGTCATGAACTCTGGAGAGCTTTGCACATCTACTGAGATAAGCGTACAGCTCACCGCACAAGGCCAATTTTGCCTTGTATACGCAAGCAAGGAATACACTGGACTGTATGCTGAAGGCGACGCAGACGCTGGTCGCAACTTTGGGTATGATGAATTCCGGGTAGAGCTAACACCAGCAGACATTGACCTTATCGTTGTCCCTAATTCATGGGATGACGACATCGACGAGGATCTTCAAGATACTGACAAAGATCCGTATGTGTGGATCGAGAATCTTCGGGAGATAGCCCCAGTGATCTTTGAAAAAGATCATGAAGGCGATATAGATTTTAATTTTTGATTTTTTGCCTCAATCCGGGTAGGCTCCGGGCGTAATTAAGACAGAGTTATGTATGAGCTAATAGTATCAGGGACAAACTCACGAACGGGGAATACCCGCAGGGTTCATGGCTACCAATCTAAGGATCGGGACGGCGTAATGAATTCGGCCAGAAGATTCATTGATAACCCTCAGTGGATTGACCACGATCCGTATAACGGTTATGATATGCTAGAGTTAGTATATAAAGCTCCTGACGGGAAGGTACATTTTATTGATGAAATCAAAGTTCCAGATGGTAGGTACCTAGTCCAAATAGAGGATGAAAAAGGACTATGGAACTGGTCAAAAGAACGCGGATTATTTGTTTCCGCATCTGCCGCCGAAGACACCTCATTGTCTTACCGAGAAATCAACCTGATTGCCATATTGGAAAAAGCTGATGGCGCATCAGTAACAATTACAAGTCTATGATTCCATTCATCATCCTATCCGTAGGTCTATTCACAGCAGCAGTAGCAAAAATTTATGACTATTTGTTATAGATAAGTTGCTATATAGTGTAAACTTTGTAAATTAGGTCTTGGGCGATTTCACGATGTGGAGCGCCCAGGACTTTTAAATTTATTGCAATGAAAACAAAAGACGAAATTATCCTGGAGACTCTTCAGGAATACCTTCTGCATCCAGAGAGAAGGTCAGTCAGTGGAACCTCCTGTCGATACAATGGCCCGGATGGGAAGCACTGTGCATTCGCTAGGTGTGTTGAGGAAGAGAATAGGGGACTACTACAAGAGTCGCTAAAAGCATCTCTACAAGACAAAACCCTGATCAAGAAGGATTACCAAGGACATGATGGTGACTTCTGGAATTTCGTCCAGTCAATCCATGACTTTGCGTTGCCGATGCTAAACATGAACTGCTTGTCTCGACTCCAAAGACATCTTGCCTCCTTCCCCCAATCACTAAAATACCTCAATGAAAACGCAAGTGCTCTTAATCTCCAACGGCAAGAAGACCCGATTAGACTTTGACAACAAGCAAGACGCTCAGGACTATTGTACCAGAGCCAACAACCGTCACACATTTACACTTATAAAAGACCAGATGAGAAGAGTATTTTTAGTATTGGCCGCGATCGTATTGATCGGCTGCCAATCATTACCACCAGCTTATGATGTCCATGTAACCGTCTTAGACGCTCGTAGAATCAGCGGAGACACATGGGAGGTCAGAGTACAGCAACCAGGATCGATTCTGATCCACACATTAATCATTGACAGCAAGCAGGGATTCGACCTGGGCCCAGCGGTACTGTCTTCACACGATTTTGCACAATGATCTATGTCTACAGAAATGATGGCGAACTAATGGGAGAATTCCCCAAAAGGAAGGATGTCATCAATCGATTTCACATGAGCAAAAGCACACTTTCTAAGATCATGACTGGACAACTCCAGTCGTGGCTTGGGAAGTATTACTTCTTAGAATTTGAAGTGAAGGATTTTGAATCCTTCATCACTATACACAATGCCTCAATACAAGAGGCAGCAATGAGATGGAACAATGCACAAATACTTCCCACTGAAGCAGAACCCTCTTATTGAGGATGGCTGGGTTTTGGGCGTTTTAAGCCTCACCCACGGACAGATAATTACAGTCTCTCGGCATGGAACCGAATCAGTCACATTCCGGGACCAAGAATCCCTGATTGGAACCGCCAAGGATTTCATGAGGATGCCCAAACACATCCTCGCTCACCATGCGACAATCCTGGGAGGCGGATGGGATGAGCTACTGGAGGCAAATGCCCCAATCAGTAAAATTCTTATTGATCAAGGGAGATATATGCCTGTAGCAATAAAAAAAGAATTCCAGACAGAGTACAAAGGCAAGGAGCTCCGATTTGTAGAGACGGAGGAGGGTGACTTTTTTATCCGACTCACAAGCGACAAAATCCAAGATGGAAAGCGAATATCCTACCCTATGTACTTCCATCCTGAAACGCTTGACTTTTTCATGGATTCACTCAACCACATACGCAGAAATTATGCAAACTGACATCGAAAAAGTAGAAATAGTAAACCGCCTTGACAAACTTGAATCAAAGATCAAAGGCATCATCGAGAGGCTGGACGGCATGAAGCCTAAGCTATACCTTCCACACAGTCAGATCCAAGATGACTTGATTCAGGAGGATTTGGAAAGGCTAATCAAGGAAGAAGATCAGTCCGCCCCGGACAAATTCTGCCAACCAAAAGAGGTGCATGAATTCATAATGAAACGAGATGCCGCCGCCAAAGATCAGCCAACTTCAATCGGAGAGGCAGAGGAACCCGAAGACAATCGGCCTGACCCCGGAGTCCTGATCCCCTTCAAAGAATATGAAAAGTGGATGACCACGTATTCCGGCCTATGCGATTCATTATCGAGATATTTCGACGACGACGAGCCTAAACACGTTAGGCTTTTTCAGAAGGCTACCGATTCCATGATCCTTTCCGCATCACGGGAGCCCGAACCGACCTCTACCGAGCCGACCCGCCCCGAAATCATCCCGGCGGAACCGTTGCGGGTTGCGCCCAAAGATTATGACGACGGATTTTATTTAGCAAGAAAAAGAGGTGGAGTCGCTTTTTTTTACGGAGGCAGCACTTATGCTGAATCCACCTTGTCGTCTATCCCGAATTGGCTTGAACGCGGACTACTATTCCCCGCCACCCCAGAAGGCGAAGCAGGAGCCGAACTACGAGCCAAACAAGGCCTTGTTCCCTATCCGCAAAAATCAAACCCAGCAAAAATCGAATCCCTGATTTCGGAAATCGAAAAACTCATCTTCGAAGTCCAGACAGAAACCGAGTTCAGAAGCGAATTCGATTTCATGAACGAGAAGTTGGAGGCGATCCGGAATGAGGTTGTGAAGGCTGGTCATGTTGCACCCGCGAAGGCGCTGACGGAGCCGTTGGAGGTTGGGGATCGGTATTGGGTATGTGGTGACGACGGAGACGCTATAAGCCTGGAATGGGACGATGATGATAATGATTCTCGATGGCTAGGAGGGGGGCGCATCTTCCCCTTCAACCTACGCGGAAAACTCGGAGCCGCAATGTATAAAGTGGACTGAATCCAGCACTGTTCTTTGCATCTCGCCTAAGCGAGTTCAGGCTGGGAGTGAGAGGAACAAAATCATTACAAAAATCTATTATTCAACTTGGGTATTAGAAGCTTTGAAATGCTTACTGTTGATTATAACCTCTCCTCCCAGCTTTTAATTTAAACATTATGACCAAGGCAGAAAAAGAAAGACGCTACAACCAACAACGAGAGCCATGGCAATGGACACCATCATTTGCCTGGCTATCATACGCAATTAAAACCAATAACGAAGTAAGACCATGGGAGAAAAAAAGATTGAAGGCTATCCAGGATTAAAGTGTGAAATTTCTCCAATCAGGAACTACCCATATAATGGGATGCACCAATATGCCACCATATCTGGCAACGACACCATCCCGATGGACATATCAAAAGGTCACGACGAATTTTGGTACACAAAAAACGGAGAAGAAAAGTACTACACTCAAAAGCATCTTTGGATCGTAATGCTCCCATATGAGTCAGTATTCAACCCCTACATTGAGCAATCTGGATTTGAAGTCAGGATGTTCAAAACGGTAGAGAAAGCTTGCCTATATGCACTGAAGTCATTCGAGGCAGGGCTTGACCTTTACTACAAAGAATTCAAACAATGCAAACTACAGAAAAGCTAATATCCGACTACCTCAAATTCACAGACAGAAAAACCATATCAGCAGAGGATGTTCCTTCGCTGATATGGAACTTGTTCCAGGGAAGCCTTTCACCAGCCCATGCAAAAAATATAATCCTTCAGTTAATGGAGGATTATCCAATAAACGGACAGGCTTCTGTAAATGATTACAATTGAATAGCAACCAAAATAATTTATACCCGTTAATAGAGTATCAACGCTTTTCCCAGAGTTCTTTTAGTTGCTAGAAAATTTATACCTTGCTCTAAAACAATGGAAAAGACTCCTTTAAACTTTGTTGTCGTAACAACAAAAACAGAACCTCCAAGCTTACCGATACAACAAGCAGCCGACCGTGTAGGACGGCATAACGCGTTTGTAAACAACAAGATATCAAAGGGTCAGCTAAACTATGGCTACGTCTTCTGGACTGGCTCAGAGAAGGATGCTGGACAGAAGGTTGTTATCCTGGATGGGAAATGGAAAGAGTTCGAAGAACAGTGCCACCTTCTCGATATGAAGAAGGGAAAGGCTACACACCTCACAATAGAAGAAGCCAGGAGGGAAGCCAATGTCACCATGAATGACATAATCCTCGCCATTAGAGATCGCAAGATCACCTATGACGAGGACTCTGGGAAAGTCAAGAAAGACTCTATCTGGGAGCGGTTTAAGCTAGAAGGGTAAATCGTCCTCTTCTACTTCCTGGGTTTTGGGCGCTTTGGACCCTTTCTCAACAAGCGTTGCAGCATCCACCGTAAGCGTGGTGGTTATAGCGCCTAACGTTGCCGCTGTTGCAAACATTGCGCTTAGCAATTTTGAAAGCGAGTGCTTTTTAAATGTCAGTGCCGACAATGTAGAGTTCATAGTGAGTTTCTGCCTTTTT
>CAKZLZ010000049.1 GCA_937127435.1 uncultured Verrucomicrobiota bacterium
TGGAACCCTCCCTTTGCAGGAATCCATTCATGTGATTGTGACCTATCAGAAAGGAAATTTGCGGGTCTACATCAACGGCAAAGAAAGCCATAACAGTCAAAAGGTTCAGGGTGACTTCAGTAATTGGCAACCCGCCCACTTCATCCTCGGAGACGAATGGAAAGACGTCCGCAACTGGCAAGGGATCATCAGTCATCTTGCGCTCTATAATTTGGCCATCACGAGTAAAGAAGCAGCCGAACGCTACGAACTTATTAGAAAACAGGCACCCTAGCCGCCCCCGGAGTCCCGCTTGCGGGGCGAACGAAACATCCAGGACAAGCCCCTCGCCATCCTCTCCCCCGGAGTCCCGCTTGCGGGGCGAACGGAACATCCAGGACAAGCCTCTGACCTTCCTCTCCCCCGGAGTCCCGCTTGCGGGGAGGACGGAAGATCCAGGACAAGCCCCTGACCTTCCTCTCTTCCCGGAGTCCCGCTTGCGGGGCGAACGGAACATCCAGGACAAGCCTCTGACCTTCCTCTCCCCCCGGAGTCCCGCTTGCGGGGCGATCGGAACATCCAGGACCAGCCCCTAACCTTCCTCTCCCCCGGAGTCCCGCTTGCGGGGCGAACGGAATATTTATGACCGGTCTCCCCCAGAACAGAACGGTTCCCTTCCAATTTACTTCCCTTTTCCAAAAGCCATCATATTATTTGAGTCTTATGGCCAAAAAAAATAAAAACAACGGATCCGAAAACAGCGGCGGATATTCTTTCGGGACTTTTCAAGGGGTTTTCACTCCCAGTATTCTGACCATCCTCGGGGTGATTATGTTCCTTCGCTTCGGCTGGGTTCTGGGAAATGTAGGGCTCCCCCTCACTTTGCTGATTGTTACCATGGCCACCTCGATCACTTTTTTGACCGGGCTCTCCCTCTCCGCCACCGCCACCAATATGAAAGTGGGTAAAGGCGGTGCATATTATGTAATTTCCCGTTCTCTGGGTTTAGAGGTCGGCGCCGCCATCGGCCTGCCTCTATTTCTCGCGCAGGCCCTGGGTATCGCCTTCTACATATCCGGTTTTGCGGAATCCCTGGTCGACGTTGTCGATCTTACCCGCTGGATCGAAATGCTGCCGGAAGCCTTTCAGGGCATCAGCGAAATCCGCTTTATCTCTATCGCCACCTTGGTGGGACTTACGGTACTGGCTCTTATTTCCGCCGATTTGGCTTTAAAGGCTCAACTGCTGATTTTATGCGCCATTTTCGCCTCTTTGGTTTCCTTTTATATGGGGGGACCTCCAGAAGCTGCCGGAGTACAACCGGGCGTCATCATTCCGGACAAGGTCGATTTCTGGGTGGTGTTTGCGGTATTTTTCCCGGCGGTAACCGGAATTGAAGCTGGAATCGCCATGTCGGGTGATCTCAAAGATCCGGCCAAATCCCTACCCCGGGGAACCATTGCCGCGGTTCTCACCGGCTATGTGGTGTACATGACTATTCCCCTGGTGATGCTCCACTTCACCAACGACGAAAACATTTTGCTCACCCGTCCGCTGATCATGGCCGAACTCGCCCGCTGGGCGGTACTGATTATGATCGGCGTTTGGGCCGCCACCCTGTCAAGTGCCCTGGGAGCATTGCTAGGAGCTCCCAGAACCCTGCAGGCCCTCGCCACGGACAAGGTCTTACCGAGTTTTATCGGGCGCGGATACGGCAAAAAAAATGACCCCCGCATTGCCACCGCTCTTTCCTTTCTGGTGGCGCTGGTCGCCATTTTGCTCGGGGATTTAAACATGATTGCGCCGGTGTTAACCATGTTCTTCCTGACCTCCTACGGACTGATCAATCTCTCTGCCGGCCTGGAAGGTCTGATTGGCAGTCCGACCTGGCGGCCCAAATTCCGCTTTCCCTGGTGGGGATCCCTCATCGGAGCCGCCGCCTGTTTTACCACCATGATCATGATTGATATCGGCGCGACCTTTGCCGCCCTGGGAGTGACCGGTTTTCTCTACTTTATTATGAAACGAAGAGACATCCGCTCCCATTTCGGGGACACCCGAAGCGGGATCTTAATGCTCTTAGTACGGTACGCCGTTGAACGGCTCCGCCATCAGGCACCTGATGCCCGAAGCTGGCGGCCCAATGTTCTGGTGTTCAGCGGTTCTCCGCAAACCCGCTGGCATTTGATCGAATTGGCCCATGCCATGGCCCGCGGCACTTCTTACCTCACTTTGGGCACCATTGTCCCCAACGAAAACTGGACGGCCGAACGGGTATTGTCATTGCGTAAAACCATCACCGAATATCTTCACAAAAGAGATGTGCAGGCCCTGGTAAAACTTTACCCGTCCAATGATATTCTCGCCGGTGCGGAATCCCTGGTGAAGGGCTATGGGTTCGGTCCCATTGAACCGAATACCATTGTGATGGGTGAAACCCGTCAACCGCAAAACATTGCGGCCTACACCCATTTCATCAAGCTCTGTTACACCATGAAACGGAATCTGATCATGGTGCGCACCCTGGATGAAGTGGATGATTCCCTCCCCACCCAACCCAGAATTGATATTTGGTGGCGTGGAAAACAAGCCAACATTGGGCTCATGCTTACGGTGGCTTATCTGCTTACCCGCGGAGGCCGCTGGGCCAATGCGCGCATCGTCCTTAAACGCCTCATTCAAGATGAATCCGAACGCAAGGACATTATGAATTACCTCCAGGAATTCAAAAATGAACACCGTTTGGATTTGGAACTCGAAATCCTCATCAAAGAAAGCCCGAATCCCCTGGAAATGATTCACCGTTCTTCCGCCGATGCCTCTTTGGTGCTTATGGGCATGAAGCAACCCGATCCGGAAGAAGATGAAGAAGCCTATCAGCAGTATTACCGTCAAATGATTACCGACACCGCGAACTTGCCCCTGGTGCTCGTACTCTCTGCTGAAAACATTAACTTCAGTGAAATTATAGGCATGGGATAGACAGAATGACTCCCCAATATTTTAAAGAACATTTAAGCTATATTCTCAATTGGTGGGAAGATCTCATCGACTGGCAGAACGGGGGCGTATTTACGGCGATAAAATTCTTCAGCAAGGAACCCTACTCCGACTACAAAGCCCCGCTCATGCATCTGAGGCAGATGTATAATTATTCCGTAGGTCACGAACAAGGCCACCCCGGTGCCGAAAAAATCGCAAAACATCTGGCCGACAGCTTGTTTGAGGTCTTCCCGGATAAACAGGGGGCGTTAATGATCAGTTTTGAAAAACGCAGATCCGAAAGCCCCGTCATCTCAGCCTATTTAAATGCGTATCAAGTCATTTGCATTAGCCGCTACGCCCGCGCCTTTCAGCACCGCCCTTCTGCCGAGTTGGCCTTAAAGGTTTATCATGAATTAGACGACTTGCTTACCGATGGCTCCCTCGCCGATCAGGGCACCTGGGATCTGCTTCTTCTCGAAAGTGGTGAACGCAAAATCAAAACGGACAATGCCCATATTCATCGTTGTGAAGGAGCTTTCAATTTGCTCCGGGCACTCGAAGTCTGTGCCCCGGAACTTGCGGATAAAGAAAGAAACTACCTCAGCCAACAAATCAGCGATCTATGCGGCTATTTTGATCGTCGCATTTCCCGGCCGGAAGAAGGGTACACGGTAGAAAAATTGGCAGACGACAGCTCCCCTGTTTCCTGTTACGAACATCACAAGCAGTCTTTGGCCCACGGATTTGAATGGCTGGGGTTTTGTCAGGAGATCGAGCGGTATGTTCATATCCCTCTCCCCTTCGAAGACAAGCGCCTCTATCAGTTGTGCCGGAACACTCTCGACAATGGCCTGGCGGAGAAAGGTTGTTTTCTCAATGATTATTTGGTTGCCCATAAAGCCTCTGCTTTGCAGGGATGCTTCTGGCCACAGGTTGAAGCGGTTCTCGGCGCACTTTGGGCCCGTAAACGTTGGGGTGAAAAAGCCTTTCCGCTTGAGAAATCCGAACGCATGCTCGATTTTTACCAACGGTTTTTCATGATCCCCGAATCGCTGGGAGGCGGCATTGCCTCCAATGTTTCCGCAAACGGTGTCCCCACAAATTATACCACCGGCCATCCCCATAAATGTGATCATCACGCCGTGCGGATGGTGGAAAAAATCCTCGAGTTTGATTTACTCGGCGAGGTCCCCGAATGAACAGGTCCCCTCAAAAAGGACTCAAGAGTTTGCTGGTTTATTTGCGCCCCCACCGGGCGCGTTTTTTTAGAATAAACATTTTCTACCTCTTTAACGCACTCCTCAATTTGGTGCCCGCCGCCACCGTCGGGGTGTTTGTGGACATTGTAATCTCAGAGCGGAGCACCCAATTTTTCGGACTCACCCTCGACCACCACTGGTTTGCGGAACACTTCAGTAAAACACAGATGATTTGGAGCTATCTGCTCTTTATGCTCGGCCTCATTCTGATTGCAAATCTCTTCGGGGTCATCATGTGGCGTCGCATGACCGACGCCGTTCAACAGGTGTTGATCGAATTAAAAATGGACATCCGCAGCCACTTGAACCGGCTGAGCATGAGTTACTTTCAGCGCGAGCAAACCGGTGCCATTATGGAACGGGCCCTCGGGGATGTGCAACGAACCGAAATGTTATTTAAGACCTGGTTCTTTCTCTTTTATAATCTGCTCCAGTTTCTCATCGCACCCGTGCTGATGATCGCTTTGTCCCCCACCCTGTTTGTGGCGGTTCTGATCCCCACGCCGTTGATCATCTATTCGGTCTACACCATTCAAACCCGGCTGAAACCGCTGTACCGCGAGCTCCGCGAAAAGGAATCTTCCGCCGCCTCCATTATGCAGGAAACCGTAAGCGGGATTCGGGAGATCAAAGCCTACACCATGGAGGACCAGTCCAACGCAAAATATGAGAATGTACAACAGAGCGTTCGGGATCAGAATCTGGACATCATGAAAGTTTTTTCCATTAGCCATCAAGTGCAATACAGCACCCAGGATTTGGCATTGGTTTTTCTTTCAGCCGGGGGCGCCTGGCTCTTGTTGGGGGGAAACGAAGCCATCACCGCAGGTACCATCACCAGCTTTATTGCCCTGACCGGACATTTCTTCAATCCCATCCGCACCTTTGTGGGTATTTTTGAAACCATTCAACGGGGTCTGGTCTCCTGGGACCGGATCCGGGAATTTTTAAATGAAGATGCCCAGGAATGGGATGAACCGGAAGGCAGCATCCTCAATTTAAATCAGGTGAAAGGACAGGTCTCCTTCCAAAACGTTCACTTTGGATATAACCACGAACGGAAAATCATTGATGGCTTTTCCCTGGAGGTTGCGCCCGGAGAAAAAATCGGTTTGGTGGGCACCACCGGTTGCGGAAAAAGTACCTTGATGTCCCTGCTTCTTCGATTTTATGATCCCACAGACGGAACCATCCTGTTGGACGGAAAGTCGATATCCGAAATCAACCGACGCAGTTTGCGAAGTCAAATGGGGATCGTCTTTCAAGACACCTTTCTCTTTTACGGAACCATCCGGGACAATCTCCTGTTTGTAAATCCCCACAAAACGATATCAGAATTGGAAGCAGCCTGTGATGCGGCTGGCATCCTCCAAAGGATTCAGGAGTTACCCCAGGGTTTCGACACCATGGTCGGTGAGCGTGGCCAGCAACTCTCCGGCGGAGAGCGTCAACGTTTCTCCATCGCCCGCCTGCTCCTCAAAAATCCGGCCATTGTCATCCTCGACGAAGCCACCTCTGCGCTGGACACCGCCACCGAGATCCATGTGCAGGAAAGTTTTGACCGCCTTTTGGCCAACCGAACCGCCTTTGTCATCGCCCACCGGCTGACCACTGTAAAAAACTGTGACCGGATTCTGGTGTTGGATGCCGGACATATTGTGGAACAGGGTAACCATCAGGAGCTACTCAAGAAAAACGGCACATACGCTTCGCTGTGGCATCAGGGCACAACGCCGGATTCATAACCAAGCAGCCCTCCCATGGTTTAAATCGGCAGTAGGATTATTTGGTTCTCGTTGGACGTTTCATGGCCTGACAACAATCCGCCGGGCAAACATCGTGCTTGGCGGGCAATCGACCTATGGTTCTCCGCTCCGGCCAATCCTCCAGCCGCTCCCGGATCAGTTCCACAATCATTTCAATCATCCGGGGATCATTCCCGGGGGTGGCGGCCCGCACGTAATTCAATCCCAGTCCGGCCGCATGTTCACGGGCTTCCATATCCAAATCAAACAATACTTCCAAATGATCGGAAACAAAGCCGAGGGGTGAAACCACAACCGATTTGATTCCCGACGCTTTCAAGGCATCCAGGTGATCACAAATATCCGGTTCCAACCAGGGCATGGACGGCGGGCCGCTACGGCTCTGGTATACCAAATCCCAATTGGCAATTTCCAGGCGCTCAGCCACCAAACGGGCAGCTTCCTGCAGTTGTTCGGTATATTTTGAACTGTTGGCCATAGCCATGGGAATGCTGTGGGCAGTAAACACCACCCGCACATCAGCCTGCGCCTCCTCAGGCAACTTTTCGATGGATGAGGCCACATTGTCGGAGACCGTTTCAATGAACAAAGGATGGTTAAAGAACACCCGGATTTTATCAAACCGGGGCACGTCCCCGTCCAAAGCGGCCTGGGCATCCATCAGATTTTCCCGATACTGGCGGCACCCGGAATAACTGCTGAACGCACTGGTTACATAAACCAGTAAATTTTGGTACCCGGACTCCTGACATTGCTTCAACACATCCGGGATAAAAGGTTCGGTATTGCGGTTGGCCAGGAACACCGGCAATTCGATTTCTTTTTCTTTCAAAGACTCATTGACCAAGGCGGTTAATTCACGGTTCTGTGCATTAATCGGGCTCACCCCCCCGAATATTTCATAATGATGCGCCACTTCCAATTTCCGTTCTTCCGGTACACCTTTCCCGCGCAAAACATTGTCCAGAAAGGGCATAACTTCCTCCATACCCTCCGGGCCGCCAAATGAAACAATTAGAATTGCGTCGTACTTCATGATGTAACCTTTAAAAAGAATTGCAAAGACAAGTTCTTACCATAACTTGCCAACTTCACATGTCAACAAACCCCCACTCAAGATCAGCCCTCCAAGAAGAAGCCCTGTATGGAATGCACGCCGTACAGGAAGCTTTGCGTGCCCGCAAACGGAACCACGTAGAACTTCAAATCGACAACAACGCATCGCCTGACCGTTTTAAAGCGCTCATCCGCCTGGCCAATGAATTTGCCGTCAGAATTCATCATTGCTCCAAACATGAATTGTTTGAGAGTTGCGGGAGCAAACAACATCAGGGCGTGGTTTTGATTACCACCAGCTTCCCCTATTCCGATTTGACCGATGAAATCTTTCAACGACCCAAATTGTTGTTGCTCGATAATTTAGAAGATCCCCGCAATGCCGGGGCCATCTTAAGAAGCGCCCACCTCTTTGGATTTAATACCGTACTGCTTCCCGTTAAAGGCGGCGCAGGCATTTACCCTTCTGTGGTTAAAACCAGTGCCGGTGCCAGTGAGCATTTGGATATTATCCGCGCGGCCAACAGCACCAAATATTTTCAACGGGCCATCAAAACCGGTTACCGTACCATTGCCCTCGATGCCCAGGGAAAAAATACCCTGGCCGAAGTGCCGGCAGATGACAGCCGTCCCCTTATGCTGATTATGGGCGGAGAGGACAAACGGATCGGCCAATACATCTTGAACGAAGCCGAAGTCGTCGCACGGATTCCGCAACAGGGCAACATCAACAGCTTAAATGCCTCGGTTGCCGCCGGAATCGCTCTATATCATTTTTCACAATTGGAATCACAGTAATGGATAATGAGAAGCCCATCATTAACGGGGATGAAACCCGGACCTTGCTTGAGACCGATGCGAATTGGGCTCAGGAAACCACCATGGGGGCCACCCGGGTGGTTGAAACCACCATTACCCCTTATGGTATTCAACGCGACCGCGAACGTCTGATCGAAAACTTTGAACAGGTCATCGATGAACAGGTGATTTATTATCCGGTCTGTTTCCGCTTTGCTGAAGATATTGGTCGCGGACGCCAGGGCGTGGTCTATATGGCCAACCGATTGGGAGGCCGCGGCTGCCTCACCAAACATGCGATTAAAATTTTTGATCCGGGCATTTACTCCTCTCCATCGGTTTACTGGACAGATATGGGACGTATCGCCAGCCAGATTTCAGTCATGCAGCAACTGCGGAGCCCGAATTTGGTCTCCATGGAAGCTTATGACGAAGTCAATGGCATCGGATATCTACAGATGGAACTGATTAACGGTGTCGACCTGCGATACATTTTGACCGGAAACCGGATGGATCAGGTGGAAAGAGTAACCCCGCCCACCGAATGGAAAGTGTTGAAAGATTGCATATTCAGAGATGATGGAAACGGTTTGGCCTTACAACCCGGCGTGGCCATTTATATTATGAGTATGATGTTGAAAGGACTCGAAGCCCTGCACGGTGCGGGTTTCATCCATAGTGACATCAAACCTTCCAACGTCATGGTGGACCAATTCGGATATGTGAAAATCATCGATTATGGACGCGCTGTCAAACCCAACGAAAAGGTGTCCATCCTTTTGGGCAGCCCCCTTTACATGGCGCCGGAGAACCACCGTCGGGAACCTGCCACTGAACAATCGGATATTTACGGGGTGGGCATGGTCGGATTGGAATTATTGCGCGGCGCGCCTTTGGTTGACGCCTCACATATGACCGAAGAAGATTTATATAACTTTAAAATGGATCTCCCCAACCGTTTGAATGAGCTCTTACCCAATCACGTGCGGGAAAATGATGCTTTTGTACAAGTATTGTCACGGTTTATTGATCCTGATCCCGCAAAACGCTACCGGGATGTGGTTATGGCGGAAACCGAAAAAGAAGGATTGCGGATTGTTCACAAACAATTGGCAAGCTTGGGGAAAGACGTGGATTACGACCGTCTCATGGGAAGTTATATGAGCCGCCTCTGCAAAATCAGGCGGGGTGAAATTGAGGTTCCCTAGGGCGCTTCTGCACAAATTTGCAAACAAGGATTGCCTCCGAGGGGCTTTTCAGCTTAAACAAAGATCCACAATTTTTTGACCCTACTTTAATCAGGAGAAGAACTTTTTATGAATATCCTACACGTATGTGCAGATCCCCAACCCATGGAAGACGCCGCCTCTAAACAGATTGCCGCCGCCTTTTTCTCGAGCATTATCACTCAGAACGAAAATGCTAAGATTACCAATGTGGATTTGACCCAGGAAGTTCCTGCTCCCTATACCACCGAAGAATTCCGTAACTTCTGGTACCCCGTCCTCATCGACGGATATGTACCCACCAAAGAAGAAGAAACCGCTTCCGTCTACGCCCGGGAGCAGGCCGACTTGGTGAAAGAAGCTGATATTTTGGTTCTGACCATGCCGATGTGGAATTACAGCATGCCCGCCATGATGAAATCCTGGATTGACCACGTGTTGGCTCCCGGATTGCTCTACGATATGACCGACGACGGAAATGCGCCGAAACACAAGGTCAAAAAATTGGTCTTGTTGGTCAGCTCCCACGAAATCTTTACCGAAGCCGATCCCCGTGACGGCTTAACTCCCGCAGTTGAAAATTCTTTCGAAGACATCGGTATTGCCGACGTGAGTGTGATTTGGGCCGACGGCCAGAATCCCAAAACCCACGTGGACTTCGAAAGCCGCAAAGCCATCGCGCTTGAAGCGGCCGAAGAAGTGGCTGAAGAAATCTGCGAAGATTTCACCTGATCAGACTCTCCTCAATAGGAGACGTTTGCCAAGAGTCATTGGGAATCATCCCGGTGACTCTTTTCTTTTGTGCACAAACAATTGCTGGTGGAGAAGCTGCGACCCCGGGACGGGGTCGGTCCGTTTATGGAGGGCCCGCGTCCCGCGGTCCAACATGCTGGATATAGATTCAGAATACATTCATCCACTTCAGGCATACCCTGCACCCTTTAAATAGAACAGTTGCGCCCCCGGGACGGGGTCGGTCCGTTTGTGGAGGGCCCGCGTCCCGCGGACCAACCTGCTGGAGGTAAATTCAGCATGTATTCATCCACTTCAGGCATACCCAGCACCCTTTAAATAGAACAGTTGCGACCCCGGGACGGGGTCGGTCCGTTTATGGAGGGCCCGCGTCCCGCGGTCCAACCTGCTGGAGAAAGATTCAGAATACATTCATCCACTTCAGGCATGCCCAGCATCCTTTAAATAGAACAGTTGCGCCCCCGGAACGGTGTGGTCCAGGGCAGTAGGTCTTATTATTCCCCCACCCCCGGATCGCCCAGCAGCAGCCCCAGCGCATACCAAAACTGGTAGCGGGCACGCACCTGTTGAAGCAACACATCGGTTTTTTGGGTCTGTGCATTCACCCATTCCGCTTCCGCATCTCTCAACTGAAGCGAACTGGTCCGGCCGGAAGGATAAAGTCCCTTTGCCAAACGCAGACGTTCCCGGGAGAGATCCAGTTGCGCCTCTGCAATTTCCAATTCCTGGGCCAGGGTTTTCAGCCGGCTATGAGCCTGCAGTACTTCCCGGTGAATTTGAAGTTCGGTGGCGGCAATTTCGAGCAGTGCGGCCTGAACCTGATTTTCCTGCTGTTCGATTTGAAGTTTAATGACATGTAAATCCAGGCTTCGATCCGCCCGAAATCCCGCAAACCAGGAGCTTTCGTCCGATTCATCGACCGGCCGCCAATTGCCGATCAACCTCACATCCGGATAGCGTTCCCGCTCCTCTAATTTCAATTTCCGCCGGGCATTTTCGTAGGCCAGCAAAACCTGGGTACGTTCAACCCGGTTTTCCCGGGCCAGTGCCTCCGCTTCCGGAAGATCAGGAAAATCTTCGGCTTCCATGGCAATGGGTTCTAAAGGAGGTAACTGTACACTGACCCGTCCGATCGATTCGGCCAAGTCCGCCCGGGCCAAAATCAGTTGTTCCTCCGCCTGTTGAAAGCGTAATTGAGCTTCCCGGTGCAACATCTTCATTTCCAATACATCCACACCTGTGGCGTGCCCCTGCCGTTTCTTCACTTCCACCAGCCTCACCAAATCCGCAGCCCGGATGAGCGCATCCATTTCCTGACGCATTCGCTCCTGCTGATTTAATACCGCCGTAAATCCCGTCACCACCCGCAAAATCAGGTTTTCGGTTTCCCGATGAAAGCGCAAGCGAGCGGACTCCAATTGAAAGGTGGCCTCATCCACATACTGATAGGTAGAAAGTTTTCCAAAACGTTGAAACAGAGGTTGTTCCAAATTCAAATCCAAACGCTCACCGCTCGCTCCCGCCTCCCGTGAGATCCAACTCGCTTTCATTTCAAACACGGTACCCGGAGAAAAAGTTCTACCCGTCAAGAGCTGCGCACTTGCGGTTCCATCGTTGTCACTCCCCTGTTCCGCCTGCACACTTGGACGTAAATTCCAGCGGAAACTGGAGCGGGCAATTTCCAATTGGGTTTCAGGAAAAGTGGCCTCAATTTCCCGGGCGGCCAAACTGAAGTTATGTGCAATCGCTTCAGCAACCGCTTGATCTAAGGAAAGAGATGCCAATATATCTTCGGCTCTTCCCATGAGAAAAGAATTCAAAGATATCATTAGATATATAAAAGGACGACAGGACATTTAATTAAAAAAATAAAAATAGGGAAGTTTACTAAATAAAACTAATTTAGCATTAGAAATGTAGTTTACAAATAGCAAATATATATGATAGTGGGCTCCAGTAAATTACTTCTATAAGTAAACAATAAAATATACCTCGGAGACTGATATGGAATACAAAAAAGTAAAGAACTCAAAAAAACCCGGTCGTCCCCCAAGTGGATGCGTATGGGTGAAAGACGCGGAAGGTAACTTAACCACCAATGCGAATGGTGAAGTCGCATACCGCCCCGCCACCGCAGAAGACTTGAAAAACAAAAAGAAACCCGCGGGAAAAAAACGCGGACGTAAAGCCGGTTCCAGTAAAAAGGAACAATTAAAAAGCCAAGTGGAAAGCTCCACTTTGTTATTAAAGAAAACCTATAAAGAACTCTCGGCCAAGGAACTTGAAAAAGTAAAAGACATTGTGTCTTCCATGGTGGCCTCTGCAAAAGAACAGGAAAAGAAGGCCCTGCAAATCTCTATTGAGAAACTGCAGAACAAGTTGAACAAACTCGACTAAGTCCTGATCTGCAGGCCTTCCCCTAAAGCCGTCCGGTTCCGGACGGCTTTTCTTGTTAATCACCCCATAAAGTCACGGGATTGCCTTGATTTATCCCGCTATACGTGGAAAAAGAATTCTTTTTAAATTATACGCCTATGCCCACTTCAGATTTCCTTTCAGTTCTTAAAGATGTTGGAGCCCTCCGAGAGGGCCATTTTCAGCTGGCCAGTGGCCGTCACAGTGCCCATTACGTGCAAGTCGCCCAATTAAGCCAGCACCCCGCCCTGCTCCAACCCCTCCTCGAAGGGGCCAAATCCAAAATTGAAGCCCTGGGCAAAATTGATACCGTTTTTTTCCCTGCCATCGGCGCGCTGCCGGTCGGACAGCAACTCGGCTTGGCATTGGGTAAACGGGCCATTTTTACAGAACGGAACAAAAACAATGAAATGGAACTTCGGCGCGGATTTGAAATTCATGCGGGCGAGCGACTGCTTTTGGCCGAAGATGTGATCACCACCGGTGGCACCCTCAAAGAAATTGTCGGCATGGTCAAAGAAGCCGGTGCCGAAATCGCGGGTGTCTTCTGTATCATCAACCGTTCCGGCAAAGACACCTGGCAGGATTTCCCGCTGATTTGCCTGACTGAAATTAACTTCCCGACTTACGCCCCCGACGAGATCCCCCCGGAACTCGCCGCTATCCCGGTCTACCGGCCAGGCACCAAAACTGTTTAAAACTGAAAAGGACTCAACATGCACTCTGATATTCCGGAAGGACTGACTTATGACGATGTATTGATGGTACCGCAACACAGCGCCATCATCCCTGCTGATGCCAACGTAAAAAGCAGACTCACCAAAGACATTCCGTTGAATATTCCCTTGGTTTCCTCTGCCATGGATACGGTAACGGAAGACAAACTGGCCATCGCCCTGGCACGTGAAGGCGGAATTGGAGTTATTCACCGTAATTGCACGATCGAAGAGCAGACCGCCATGATCCGCAAGGTGAAGCGCAGTGAAAACATCATTATCGACAATCCCCAAACCATTGCCCCGGATGTAAAACTTTCCGACCTGGTCACCATTATGGAAGCCCGGGGCGTAAGTGGTTTCCCCGTTGTGAATGCCGAGCATCAATTGTTGGGCATCATTACCCGTCGGGATGTTGGCCATCCTGATCATCCGCCGGAAACCAAAGTTTCGGACGTCATGACCCCCCGCGAGCGTGTGGTCACCGGTAAACCCGGATTTTCCCTGGAAGATGCACGGGCGGTCTTATATAAACACCGTATCGAAAAACTTCCCCTGGTGGATGACGACGATAAACTGGTCGGTATGATGACCGGCGCGGACATCGAAAAAAGTACCATGTACCAGTCCGCCTCCAAAGATGCCCATGGCCATCTTCGCGTCGGAGGGGCTATCGGCGTGGGTCCTGATGCATTAAACCGTGCGAGAGCTTTGATAGAAGCCGGCTGTGACGCCCTCTTCATTGATGCCGCCACCGGACACACAGAAACCACCGCGCGGGTTCTCCGCGAAGTAAAAGCCAAAGTACCGGGTGCCATTGTGGTTGCCGGAAATGTGGTCACCGCCGAAGGGGCAACTCATTTAATTGAAGCAGGAGCGGATGCGATCAAAGTGGGTGTAGGCCCCGGATCCATCTGTACCACCCGCGTGATTGCCGGGGTGGGTGTTCCACAATTCACCGCCATTCAATGGGTGGCGCCGGTTTGCCGCGAACACGGGATCCCGCTGATTGCCGATGGCGGTCTGCGTTACTCCGGCGATGTGGTCAAAGCCCTCGCCGCCGGTGCGGATCTGGTTATGGTGGGTTCACTGGTTGCCGGAACCGACGAAAGCCCCGGCGCGATGGTGCGCATGCAGGGCCGGAATTATAAAGAATACCGCGGCATGGGCAGTACCGGCGCCATGAAAAAAGGCAGTGGAGACCGTTACGGTCAAAATTCCTCCGGAAAATTGGTGCCGGAAGGCGTGGAAGCCCGTATCCCCTACAAAGGCTCTTTGGCCGGGGTGGTTTTCCAACTCATTGGCGGCGTTCGTTCCGGCATGGGCTATGTCGGTGCCATCAATTTGGAAGAACTTCGTGAAAAAGTGAAGTTTGTCCGCATTACCGCAGGCGGTCTCCGCGAAAGCCATCCGCATGATATTTTCATGACCGAGGAACCGGTCAACTACAGCGCTTCCTAAATTTAAAGGTACACATATGGACGTTCAAATTGCCGTTTTGGATTACGGTTCCCAGTATTCTCAATTGATCGTACGCCGGGTGCGGGAACTGGGATACTATGCGAAACTTTATTCTCCCGAATCTCTGCCCACTCTGAAAAACCTTTCCGGAATTATTCTTTCCGGAGGACCGAGCAGTGTTAGCGATGCGGATGCGCCGGATGTGAATTTCGAAGTGCTGCAAGCCCTGAATTTGCCCGTTCTCGGTGTCTGCTACGGCATGCAACTTCTGAACCAGAAATTCGGAGGGAACTTGAAACCCGGCACCACCAGTGAATACGGACCGGCAAAACTGCGCATCCAGGATGACAGCACTTTGTTTAATGGCGTCGAAGAAAACTCACAGATTTGGATGAGTCACAGCGACACCGTCGCCACCCTTCCCGAAGGAGCCAAGATCCTGGCCCGCAACGAAGAAGGACAACCGGTCAGCCTTCAGTTTAAGGAAAACTGGTTCGGCATTCAGTTTCATCCTGAAGTAACCCACAGTCATGACGGACGTCAGGTCTTAAAAAATTATCTGCAATGCCTGGACACCGAACCCGAATTCGATGTCGAAGCGTTTAAGCAGGAAATCCTGAAAGAAATTGTAGAAGAAGTGGGTGACCGCGAAGTGGTTTGCGGTGTATCCGGCGGTGTCGACAGCACTGTCTTGGCAGTATTGCTTCATAAAGCGGGCGTAAAAATTCACCCCATCTTTGTGGACAACGGATTGCTCCGCAAAAATGAAGTCGAAGAAGTTCAGGCCCAATTTAAAGAAGTGGGAGTGGAAATTGACACCGTGGATGCTTCCGACCGTTTTCTCGATGCCCTCGAAGGCGAATCAGATCCGGAAAAGAAGAGAAAGATCATTGGGAATATGTTCCTCGATGTCTTTTTCAGTCACGCGGGAGATATTCAACTCTTCGCCCAGGGAACCTTGTATCCCGATGTGATCGAAAGTGCCACCAGCGGATCCAAAGCCTCGGTGATCAAAACCCACCACAACCGGGTCAACCGGGTCATGGAACTCAAAGCGGAAGGCAAAGTACTGGAGCCTCTTTCCGAACTCTTTAAAGACGAAGTCCGCGCCCTGGGTCGCTCCATGGGCGTTCCCGAACGCGCCCTGAACCGTCACCCCTTCCCGGGTCCCGGTTTGGCCGTACGCTGCCCCGGCATGATCACCCGTGAAAAACTGGACATTCTCCGTGAAGCGGATGATATTTTCACCTCCACTTTGCTCAGAACCGGCTGGTACGATAAAATTTGGCAGGCCTGCACCACGATCCTTCCTTCCAAATCGGTGGGCGTGAAAGGCGATGTGCGTGCTTACGAATTTCCTATCAGTCTTCGGGCCGTCATCAGTGAAGACGCCATGACCGCCGACTGGGTGGAAATCCCCTATCCCATTTTACGTGAAATTTCCAATAAGATCCTGAACGGGGTCAAAGGGGTCAACCGGGTGCTGTTCGACATCTCCACCAAGCCCCCTGCCAGTATTGAATGGGAATAAAATGAAAAGATACGGATCCGTCATTGGACTCAGCGAAGATAAAATTGAAGAATATAAATCCTTACATCAAGCCGTGTGGCCGGATGTATTAAAAAGGATTGAGCAGTGCAACATCCGCAATTATTCAATCTATCTGCATAAACTGGACCAGGCGGGTTATTTTTTATTCAGCTATTTTGAATATACCGGAGAAAATTTCGCAGAAGACATGGCGCAGATGGCCGAAGACCCCGTAACCCAAAAATGGTGGGCGTTATGCGAGCCCTGCCAAGTCCCCTTAAAAAACAAAGCCGAAGGTGACTGGTGGGCGAACATGACCGAAGTGTTCCATCATCCGTAGCAGGCCTTGACGTCTCTCCTCCGGCGGGAAAGGACGAAAGCCACAAATATTCCTCACAAATTTCTTCATGAATTTTCTGTTGGCTTACCAACTTCCGTGTAAGAAACGTTGTTGCAAAACCAATCTTTAACTCCCTCTACAGTTCACTCCGGTTCAACTTTATGAAAAAAGCTAAAATACTCTTTTCCCTGATCACTCTGGCCGCACTCGCGTTGGTACTCTATTCAGGAATCCACCTTAAAATGCATAGCGCCGACATGTCGAAAGGGGTCCAGATCGCATGGGGAGCCATTTTTGTGGCATCCTCCCTGACCGTGGTTCGCGGTATTAAATACTTGGGTCAAAAGTAAAGAACGCGGATCCTATGTCTTTTTGGTCCCGCAGAGACGGCATTTGTTTTCTTCTCTGCTTTTCCGTGGCCCTGGGGGTTTATGTATATTCGCTGCCTCCTTCCATTACCCTGGAAGATGCGGGTGAACTTGCGGTAGCCGCGGATTATCTGGGAGTCCCCCACCCGCCCGGATATCCCATTTGGACCTTCCTCGCCTGGTTTTTCCAGTGGATTTTCCATTTCGTTGAGTTTCGGGGTTACCCCAATCCCGCTTGGCCCATCGCCTTGATGAGTGCCTTTTTCGGGGCGCTGGCCTGTGGGTTCATTGCCGTTTGCATTCGCAAGCTGATCATAAAACTCCCTTTTTCGGAGCAAAGCCCCCCGCCTGCGCCCGCCCCCCTTCTCAAAGCTGAAATCATGGGTGCCGGCGGCGGCATCCTTTTGCTTTCCATCCTGTGGACCGCCCCCTTGTTCGGTAAAGCATTGTTGCTGCTGTTCGCCATGGGGTTTGTTTTCTTACTGGTGCTTCAAAGCCTCAGTGCGGAGCAACATCAATGGAAATGGCACAAGTCCTTTCCCTGCACCCGCAGCCTCGGACAGGGCTTTTGGGGCGCTTTTCTGGCGCTCCTTTCCTGGCTCCTCTCCTGGTATTGGATGGTCATTCCCACTCTGAAAATGCTGCTGCCTTTCTCCCTTTCGATTCTGTTTTTACTATTGCTCCTGAGCATTTCGACACGGTTTTTGTTATGTAAATCACTGAGAAAACCAAACTTGGCCCTCGATATTCAAAAGAGCAGAATGGATCTGCTGATTGCGGTTGGCGGAGGTTTGCTGTTGGCGTTTACGCCCCTGATGTGGTCCCAATCCGTGATTGTGGAAGTTTATACCCTCAATGCCTTTTTTCTCTCCGCCCTCCTGCTTCTGGTCTTATGGTACATCCACAGTCCCAAAGACCGCATTCTTTACATTGCGGCATTTTTATTCGCGCTGGGTCTTACCAATCACCAAAGCTTGCTTTTCCTGGTCTTTTTCCTGGTGGCAGGCGTGGCCGCGGCCCGAAACTTTGCGTTGCTGAAAGACGGCTTGTTTCTCATGGGACTCGGTGCCCTTGGCTTTTGTCTGCTCAAATCCAATCAATACCATAAGCTCGATGACCTGGACGCCCGGCGCTTTTTTCTGCTCCTGGGAATACCGGTCGTATTTTTCCTCATCTCGCTGGTTATGACCCGGGGGGGCTTGTTCACCCGCTGGCGACAACTGGGATGCCTCCTGCTCCTGGGAATACTTGGCCTCAGCTTTCATCTTTATATGCCATTGGCCTCGGAGCAAAATCCGCCAATGAACTGGGGAAATGCCCGGACTGCAAAAGGCTTCAAACATTCATTGACCCGCGGGCAATATGCCAAATTCAGCGTTGCAGACAATTTTAAACAGATTGGAGAAACCCTATCCAGCCCTCCGGTTCCGGAGGGTGAGGGTGAAATCAATCAGGACGACCTTAGGCGCGCCTATGTGAAACGCACCATGTTTTTCAGAATGCTGGGCACCTTTTTCTACGATGCCAACTGGAAATATTCCATGGCCAATCAATTCAGCTGGCAGATTTCCCTGGGAGAAGATGACCCGACGGGCATTCAGCCCCCACCCCCTGAACGGCAAATCCCGCTGGCGATCATCGGACTCCTCCCCCTCCTTTGCTTCGGATGCTTTCCCTCCGCACCCAAAGGATGGTTTATCAGCAGCATGGTGGCGATGTTCTTCGTCACCGTGGTCTTCCTCACCATTCAGTGGCCGGAGCTCAACCACAATGATCTTTGGGTCAAACGGGTCCAATACGTTCAGGCACACGTGTTATTTTCCATCTGGATGGCTTTAGGCGCCAGCATTCTTCTGCTCATCCTTTATGCGTTCCTCCCGAAACCCGTCACCCTGGCGGTTCCATCCCTGTTGATTTGCGGACTCTTTATCGGTTTCCCCTTACTGAAAGATGCCAAAGACCCCCGTCATCTCGAGCAGTTGGGAAGTTCGAACCTGCACGGACATGATTTCGGATGGCAGTATGGTTTCCATCAACTCAAAGGGGCCAACGGGATATTGCTGGATGAGTTGGCCCACCACAAAGATCCCGCATGTATCGTCAATGCATGGGCCGTGAACTATCTGCAGGATCGGGAAATCCCCCTCCCTCTTATCGAAGCACTCCAAACAAAAGCTTCCGGACGAAGTTTCCCGCTATCCGAATTCCGGAAAGAAATCTTAAACAAACTCCCCGCAAGCGGAGACGCCCCACTCTCTAAATCCCAACGCCGTCTCATAGAACAAGCTGCGACCCT
>CAKZLZ010000050.1 GCA_937127435.1 uncultured Verrucomicrobiota bacterium
GGGGTAAAGGAGGAACGACTGCAGCCCCGGGTACACGGGTGAGGATTTTGGGCGCCCCGGAGGGGTGCGGGCGACCAATTGCAAAGGGTTCGGGCGTGAGTCCCCGTGAAGCCCGGACCCCTCCGGGGCCCGTATGTCGTTATCTGTTTTCCCAGAGCTGCACTCCTTCGTCGCTTGCTCTGGGCTAAACGCGTTAGCCCCTCCGGGGCTGCTACATGGCCTTAAGTGAGTGCCATTCTGGTCTGTCGGTTTATTGAACCACCTGCCTGTGCATCAGTAGTTTAAATTCTTCTGTTGTCGTTCGCCAACGGTTAGCTGTACGGACTGAAGGAGCGAAGTTCGGTCAAGGGGATTGTACGCAGTTAAGGTTTACCTTGCTCTCGCTTCTGTTTCTGGAGTGCATTCGTACGCTTATCCACCCAAATTTCAAATTCCTTGAATGCCGCTATCTGAGCTTCATCAAGCTTCATGGATTGAGGTTGGTGCTGGAGAGGAATTGTTTGGGTCAGGTCCCAATTGGTTAACCCGGGGAAAACTCTCCATTCATGGCCCTGCTTGATCATGAAAACGGGATCTATGTTCAATGATGTCTGTTTATCGTTTTTGTATTCATTTACCAAAAGCACCGCGCAGTCACCTTTTATTTTTTCCTCCAGTATCTCAAAATCCCATCCATCCGCGGACAGATTGATAATGCGTTGGGTACGGGATCTTAGATACTGGATGATTTGAGGAGACGCACCTTCGAACTGGGCGGTATGTTTCCACACGGCTTCAAACTTTTGCTCTTTGGCACCTTTCTGAAACGCTTGAAGTACATCTGTTGGCGTTCCAGCAAGCAGTGAATTTGAGAAGATCAGCAGGATGACAAAAAGGGACTTCATTTATGGAGAGGATGGATTTGGGCGAACGTCTAGGGTGTGGGACGCGAAGCGTTCTCACCAGCCGATTGTTGTAATTATCAGTTCTCTTTCTCTAAAAACCCGCTCCATGGACCCGAGCTGGCCATTCCTTTCGGCGGCTTTCCGTGCAAAAACCAAGTTCCGGAAATCATACCTTCCGAAACCGTGCCTTTCCATGACACCTCGTGAAGATATTCACTGTCAGGCTTCATTACCAGAAGAACTTCATCCCCACTTATGTGACCACTTCCAACAGCCTTGGTTTTCCACTGATCGTCAAATTCTGCACTTCCCATGAGTTCGTTATCTTTTTGCTCCAGGGTCATAGTGAACTTTTCCGAAAACCCTGCCACCGGATCCCTCCATTCTGCAGACCAATTACCGTTTATGTTTTGAGTGGCAGGATGAATCTCCGAAAATTCATGTTCTTGTTTGGTGGTGATTTTCTGATTATCTCTTTCATCGCAACCCACAAAAAACAGAGCCATTAGAAAAATACCATATTTCAAACCTGTAGTTTTCATTATTCTCCTTTTACGACGTTCGATCCATGGTCTTGTTGGGTGTCTTTTTGGTTTTCTCTATCAGTATCAAGACTGGCCATGCCAGCAAAGTCAAATTACTTAAGTCGAGAGCTGGAATCAGCCATATCCACCATTTAGGATTATGGGGGTATAGAAAGTAAGCAGCAATGGGCAGGATGTTGTGAAAGATGAACACTTGTGAGTGATGCTTATCTATTCCCTTCCTCTGGTTGCGAAGACTGCAGATCACGCAACCCCAATTCATCAGAGCGATATACCCTCCAAGAACCAGAAGGATGAATGCGAGAATTGTCCGTATCAGTTCCATTTATTCTTTGTGACTCAACGTTTAGATGAGCGGACGGAGGCACGAGGTTCGCGCAATATTTTTGTGTATGCCCGGCATGGGCGTGAATTTATGAGGTGAAAGTCCTCTGTACATGGAACAATGAAAACAAAAGTACAAGCCAATGGCAACTGCGTAATCGTAAGGTTGGGTGGGAAAGAGCCGAACGGAGTGAGACGGGCTCCCGTATGAGATTCCCCCGAAAAAGTAGACAGTTGGTGTGCTTAGTGATTAAAGGAATAAATCATGAGCATGAACAACCAAAA
>CAKZLZ010000051.1 GCA_937127435.1 uncultured Verrucomicrobiota bacterium
GGTGAGACCCTGGTTGGAACAGTGCATTAAACTTCAGGACCACCACCAGGCCATTTTCAGAATTATCGGTCAGAGCGAATCGATGGTTCAGGAGAAAGTAAAGAAAATGAACAATTTCCGGGAAGTGCAAATTGCTTACTGCGCGACCCCGGGATCGGTAGAGTTGCGTTTCACCGGGACAACGGACCGGGTGAACGAAATGCGGAATCAAACCCGGAAAGTATTTGCCGGGGATGTTTTGAATGAGTCCGGCGATTTTATTGAAGTGGAAATTGGTGAAACATTACGGAAAAGCAAGTTCACGGTCGCAACCGCCGAATCATGTACCGCAGGGGGAATCGCCGAAAGAATCAGCACGGTTCCCGGTGCTTCGGACTACCTGCTCGGTGGCGTGGTCGCTTACGCAAACCAGGTGAAAATGAACGAACTTAATGTATCAGAATCGGCTTTAAAGACGAAAGGTGCGGTGTCAGAAGAAGTCGCAGGAGAAATGGCAACCGGCATCCGAAAGAAATTCAACAGTGACTGGGGGCTCAGCATTACCGGTATTGCCGGACCGGGAGGCGGCTCTGCGGAAAAACCGATCGGTTTGTTTTTTGTCGGGGTGGCCGGAGAAAACTACTTAAAAGTGACACAATTTCAAGCAGGTGGCAATCGAAGCAACATTTGCGAACATGGCATACAGCAGGCCATGACAGAATTATGGCGGGCCTTACAATCGGTTAAGTAAGATCGGAAACTGAACGTTTAAACAGCTTGTGGCGGCGTTCTTCCCCCGGGTAGGCCACCACGCCTCGGATATGGGTATCGGCCTTTACCTCAAGGTACTGCCACCCGCGCTCTGTCAGGGTGCAACGCTCAGAAACCGGCACCGTTAACCCCTCCCCACTCGCCTTCAACCGCGCTTCTTTTCGTGTCCAAATTTTCATAAAGGACCCGATATCCCCGGTCTGAGAAAACTGTTGCTGTTCCGCAGGGGAAAAATACCTTTTTGCCAGCGCTTCGGCCCGAACGTTCCTGCGCGAATCTTCCAAATCCACCCCTACCCATACAGATTGGCAAAAACTGATTAAGAGCCATTCTCCCCCGTGACTCAAATTAAACCGCGGGGAACCCGGGAGCGGACAATAGGGTTTCCCATGATGCGTCAGGTCCAGTTTCAAAGGATGAATATCCAGGACCCCTTCCAATACAGACCGAATAAATACCCGCCCCATCGCAAAAGCCTGTGCATCCCCGGCATGTCTAAAACGGCTTACCCGAAGTTGTTCCTCTGCACTTAACCGGAAGTCATAAGGCGCGAAATGATCCTGTGGGGTCGAAAGCGGAAATACAAAACTCAACAGTTGCCCGGCAGTCAACAACGACTTTACTTCCTCAATTTCCAGTTCTGGAAAACCCGGAATCATGGTGCATCAAAGAGAGACAATTCCACAAATCAACAGGGCTGCAGCGACGGCAAAGCCTGAAAGCAGTGCCCCTTGTCGTCGCTTGGGTTCGGCTTCCATCCATTTCACAGCCCGAATCCAAAGATGGGGATATAGAACAAAAAACATACATTTCACCATCACCACATAGACAAACAGGGCAACCGCAGTCTGCGAAATGCTTCCATGCCAACGGACCGCAACCAAAACCGACTGTCCTCCCAGCAAACAAAATGTACAGAGCCCACGAACCGAAAGTAAATCCGGTAAATACTGGGTAATCAAATAGATCCCCAGCGGAACCGCGACCCATAAAGCCATCTTCAGATTGTTAAATCGCCCTAAATCCACCTGATTTAAGTTGTATGCGAACCAGGCAACTGAAATGGCAATCAGGACCCGGCCGGGCCAGACCGTACGGGGAAAGGCGATCATTGCGGCCTGTGACTGAGCGGGCTTGCGCCACATCCAGACATAAAATGCCAGCAAAAGTGCGCCAAAATAGATAGAAACAAAAGGGGCTTCAAAATTCATAAGATGCGACTCTTACCTGCAAAATGCGCCATAGCCAAGCCACAACTACGATTGCCTCGCGTGACAGAGCTCTTTCAAAAAAGAAACCCCAGCGAACCCTGTGGACTTTGCGTGCCCCCCAATACAAGGGGTCCACGCGAAGCCACAGGAGTCAAAAAGGGCCGTTAAGCGGATTCGGCCTTGGGTTTGGGCAGGAGAACCGCTTGTACCCGTTGACCTTTGACCCGCAATTTGGACCGTTTCCCTCCATCTTTACTTTCCCATTGATCAAACTGTAAGGAGCCCTGAACCAGCACACCATCCCCTTTGTGGAAGT
Organism: uncultured Verrucomicrobiota bacterium; assembly: GCA_937127435.1. Classification (GTDB taxonomy): domain Bacteria; phylum Verrucomicrobiota; class Kiritimatiellia; order SS1-B-03-39; family UBA6053; genus UBA6053. The sequence continues at coordinate 2,278 of CAKZLZ010000051.1, forward strand.
GATCCACAGCAAAATCGGCCTGCTCGTTCCAGAGCACCACATCAACAAAATGCATGCGATTGGACCACTCTCCTTTCTCGTTCTTGAAATTATCCGAAATTCCCAGACCCAGTTCCGTCACTTTGTTTCCATTTTTCAATTCACGAAGCTTGGGCTCCCAGGTGACTTTTCCAAGTAATTGTACAGTATTTAAGTTTGGCATTCTATTTCCTCTTGGGTTGTTGCAGAGGGATTCATTTCCCTCTGTCATTTACCCGAAAGCGGCAAAGGGAGACTTTTCCGGAAATATTTTAAAAAAGTTTTTCTCCTGTAGTTCTCTCTGGCCAAGCTACCGTCCTCTGAGGTATAAGGCCCCCATGAAATCCCTCCTGAAACCCATGATCCTTTCCTGTATGATTTTGGGCGGAATCTGTGCTTGGGCGGATGATGTGCCCGTCGCCCCGATTTCATCCACCCCACTCGCAGAATGGGGCGAGGTTTACGAAATTTCGTCAAAAAAGGTCAGCCTGATCGTTTCCCCGGAAGTGGGCGCGGTCGTGTCCATGCGGCAATCCGGGATGGGTGAACATTTGCTCAGTCCCCTGCGCATTCAGGCAATGCCCCGGACCTTTGAAGAAAAACCATGGGAAAGCAGGGCCTGGCGGACTTCTGCCGGCAAGCAAGTGGTCATGTTACACCGAAATATGGGGGAACCTTTTAATCTTAGGGTGGTCCATGTGATCGAACTCAGCGCTGCGGGAGACCATTACCGTCAAACCACCCGTATCACAGGACTCGCACCCGGTGCAGAGGAATTTTTAGCCCCTTCAATCGAAACCACTTTACGGATTCCGGATGAGGAAAAAACTTCTGACCCTGCTGGTGTGCAACTTGCATACGGCCCCACGGTCACCCGGTGGAATTTTCATTGGGAAATCGAATTACCGGAAGACGCTCTGGATGCTGAAATTCAGCTTAAAAAAGTTGATGACCACCTCCTCCTGGCCAGTCTACCCGGAGAAGCATTGAATTTACCGCCCCAAGGCTGGACGATTCTCAGTTCTCTGGATATTTTCTGGTCCACAAAAACCCAGATCCCCCCCGCCAATGATCTCGAAAATTAAAATTCTTTTTCACTGCTGCATCATACTGGTCTGGTGCGGCTGCAAAAGCACCCCCATCCCCACCGGCGACCGTTTGGTTTCCGTTTCATGGGTAAATCCGACCCCCATGACCCTGCATTCGATAGAAACCCGGGTGGGGGATTCTAATGCCCCGGTTAAATTGGATAAACTCCCGGCTTATGTGGAAGTTGCGACTGAAACCAACCAGCCGCTATACGAATCAAGTCTGATTAAAACCCAACTGTTTACCGGCAAAACCCCCATCGAAGTACCACCGGTCCATCTGGAACCTCCGGTGAGAAAGAGCCCGGAGAAAGAATACAATTTACGGATTCAATTAAGACAGGGCCTCCCCCCTGTCGCGACCCTGGAACCCATTCGTCTGACCCGCGCCCGTCTGGCGGAGTAAGGTTTCAGGTACGCTGTTTTCAAGCAACAGATCTCTGCGCCCTAATGCGCACCCGGCTTAAAAGCCCTTCCCCGAATTCAGTCTTCTATCTGAACATCCAGCATCAATTCCTGACCGATGGAGGACAAGCGCTCTTCCAGTAAATCCAGATCCAATTGCTCCGGGAGATGCACCTGAAAATCCGCACAAAATAAGATTTCGCCGGACATGGGTGCAGACCGGAAAGTGGTGTCCATGGATTCAACATTCACATTCAGATCATGTAAAACATCGGTAATTGCAAACACAATTCCGGGGCGGTCCTGCCCTATGCACTCTAAACGGACTCGTTTTCCTGTGACCTTTGGAGACTGCACCACAGAAAAATGACACTGCAAATTCATGCTGGATTCAAGATCGCGCAATGCGCCTTCAAAGCCTTCCCGTTCTTCGGGCGGTAAAGAAACTTCCACGATACCGGCAAATTGATCCTGCAGGTGTGCCAGTCGGCTTTCCTGCCAGCTTCCCTGATATTTCCGGACCTGATCCGCCAGCGCCTCGACAATGCCCGGTCGATCCGGACCTAAAACCGTCAGCACCATAGAAACATGCATGTTATTTATTCCCCTTCACCGGACTGGCCTTCAATTTCCACCGCGCCCTGCACCACGAAATCCCCATCCACCCCTTCCATAAGCCGAACCGGAACTCCGGCAGAAGCACTGTAATAGGTGCGGGCAATGGGCGAGCCGTCCGCTTTAAAGCTGCATTTCACAACCTGATTGGGTGAAATATAATGCAGGGTACAGACAATCCCTTCCTTGTTCACTTTCATGAAAGGGTCGTAGTGTTTTAAATGCCGTTCCAAATAGTATGTCGCCAATACCGTGGTCTTTTTGTAGTCGGTGACCCGCAACATCAACTCGTCGCGGCCGTCCCGGTGCAAACCGATCATGGTGAAAATCCGATTCTCTTTCCGGCGTTTAATGATTTCTTCCTCAAGCCCGGAAACCACTTCAAACATCCGCGGAGGACCGGTATAGGAATCTCCGGCCAGTTTCACATCCTGAAGACAACGATAGCTCATCGCATGGTGCAACATAAAGAGTTGCACTAAATCGAAAGTCCGGACCGAAGTTTCCCCATCCGGGATCACCCAGGGCTCTTCCAATATTGGAACTTTCGTCCGCGGAATCACCCGATTGTCTAAATCGCGTACCCGGAGGAGCAAAATGTCTTCGGCATCTTCAGTTCCCAGCGCCAAGTCTTCCCCGCTTTTATTTATAATTTCCATCCGCAAGGGAATTCCCTCATAGCGTAGAAAGATATTGGCGGGCAAAGAGGTCGAAACCTCTACCTGTGCATGCAGCCCCAAAACGGAGAACATTAAAAAGACAAACAATGAACGATACATATAAAACCTCAACGGCCGGAAGCCAAACGGGCCGCCACTTTGTTCGGAAGTCCCGCAGCCAGAATTTTCTCCTGAACTTTAGAAAGATCATATTCCAGACGGCGCAATTCAATATGATTATTCATCATGTCAAAAATCACATAAGCCGCCCGGGGATCTCCGTCACGGGGTTGACCCACACTGCCGACATTGATGAAATATTTCCGGCCCACTTTAATTTTAATTTTTGAATACAGGCCTGAACGAATTTCATCCCCTTTTTCAAAAGCAATCGGAATATGGGTATGCCCATAGAAACATACCGAGGTGGTCTGATAATTGAAATTGGATTCCGCATCGTAGCGATCCAGCACATACCCCCATTTATGGGGATTATCCAAGGTGCTGTGCACAATGGAAAAGGTTTCAACCCGGCGCGAATAAGGCAAATTGCGCAACCATTCTTTTTGTTCGTCCGTAAGTTGATTGCGGGTCCAGTTGATGACTTCCGCCGCCATGGGGTGAAACCCTACCAACTTGTCATCCCGGGATCCGTAGTAATCATGATTGCCCATCACCACGGGTGCATCCAGCTCCCGGATCTTTTCCAGGCACTCACTGGGATTGGCGTTATAGCCAATCAAATCTCCTATACAGACAAAGTTTGTAACCCCCTGCTCTTCCGCATCAGCGAGTACAGTTTCGAGGGCTTCTAAATTAGCGTGAATATCACCAAGAATTGCGTATTTCATATGGGAGTAACGTTGCAAAGAAACATGGGGTTGTCGATACCTGAATGTGTAGAAATCCTATGGGAAATCCCCTTACGGATTTTTGGGGATAAACCGGATCTCATCCTTCAGGATTTCGATTCGGTCCAACTTGGAATCTAACTCTTTCTGCATTTCAGGATCCATATCCGTGGAAAACTCTGTATTTCCATCCGCCAGTTTGGAAATCATGGCTTCCGAAATAGAAATATTACCCAATTTCAGATCGAGCAGCTCAAAGTCAAAACTCTTCGCATCGGCGGGCACGCCAATAATGGCTTTCACCATCAGCCGTTTTCCGCCCGGATTGCCCAAACGCAATTCTGCAATAATTTCGTTGGGCTCGAAATCAACCCGTACAGAATCGGACGCGGTATCATCCAAACTGGAAATCCAATAATTCACTTCCGCTTCACTGAGGGTCATCCCCTCAGACGGAATTTCAAATTTATCAGGCGCATTGCCATCTGCATCCAACAAATTCAATGACTCCAGCTTTTCACGCATTTGGGTTTCTTCAGAAGCAGAAAGTTCAATGGGGACAAAAGGCTCCACCATAAATGTACGTTTAAATTGCCAGACGGCCACCATGGACAGAATGATGAATATCGCCAAAACGCCCAAACAGCCTCCGCAACCCACGAGCCAGCAGTTACGCCCCTTTTTTTCAGAAGAAGAAGCATTCGGAAGTCGGGGAGGTGGAAGTGTATCTGTCATAAGCTTGGGGATTACGAATATTCCTGCATCATGTCCAGCATTTCTTTTACGGCCGCCTCCATGCCCACCATCAGTGCCCGGGCGACCAGACTGTGTCCGATATTCAGGGTGTGCAAGTGTGGAACCGGGAAAAGGTCCCGCAGATTTTCAAGATTCAAACCGTGCCCGGCATTCACCTGAATGCCGGCAGCATGCGCCTGTTCAGCCGCCGCAGTCAATTGCGTCAAACAGGCCTTGCGGGCATCCCCTTCACATTCACAAAAAGTGCCGGTATGCAATTCGATCATCGGCACTTGCAACCTTGAAGCCGCATCCACTTGCGCGGGATCCGGATCGATAAACAAACTTACCGCAATCCCCGCATCCGCAAAACGTCGGCAACTCACTTCCAATGCCGCATAATTCCCCACCACATCCAGCCCCCCTTCTGTAGTTAACTCTTCACGTTTTTCGGGAACCAAACAGACTTCATCGGGTTTGACTTTAAGTGCGATTTCCACAATTTCAGCATGATTCCCCATCTCCAGATTGAGAGGCAAAGGCTGGCCACTCCGCATGTCCCAGACATCCTGATCCTGAATATGGCGGCGGTCCTCCCGCAAATGAACCGTAATCCCGTGCGCACCTGCTTTCGCAGACAAACAAGCCGCTTCAACCGGAGAAGGATAACAGGTACCCCGCGCCTGACGCACGGTTGCGACATGATCTACATTAACTCCTAAAAACATAATTTCTCCAAAGGTTAAAAACTTTCAGGCCGGTTATCTCCGGCCGTCGAAGAACTGGTTTTCGGCTGAAGGGAAGGTTGAAATGCCACACACATCCCGCGTCCCCGGCGTTTCGCCTCCTGCAACGCCCAATCAGCCCGTTCTAAAAGAACGACCGGATTTTTTCCATCTTCCGGCAACGAAGCCAATCCAAAAGCAGCGGAAAACCGCACCTGGGTGTCGCCTTGCTGTAGAGAGGAACTTTTAATTTGGTCACTCATCCGGGCAGCAGCCCGCAGCAGATCCTCATCCTTTCCGGCCATACAGAGAATAAATGCATCCTCCCCCAACCGTCCAATCAAATCACTTTCACGGCAATTCTTCATTAATACCGATGCCGTCTGTTTCAGAATTGCATCTCCGGTTTCGCGTCCGTAGGTGGCGTTATAAGTCTCCAATTCATCCAGATCCACGTGAACCAGGGTGACGGGACGTCCAGATCGCCGATGCGAAGCCAACAGCCGTCGAACCGCCCCGGGAACCAGTTCCGCTTTCAGAACCCCGGTTAAAGGATCCACGGAATGACCTTGTACGGCCGCGTCTGAATCTGGAACCGCCAGGGCCTCAGCAGGATTCGGAAAAACCAACCCGCGGGAATCTTCCGGATAGACCGTCCACCCTTCAGAAGAGAGGGTTGTCAGATCCATTTCCAAAACGGAGCGCAAACGCTCCGCATCCCGAACGACCGAAGACAATACCATGCTGCCTTCCGCATATCCCGCCTCCCTCAGCAGAGGCGCTATCCGTCGGGCCGTGGCTGGCAAGTGTTCTTCCGGACATTGAAGAAAAGCCAATACCCGTCGCTGCTTTAACAGGAAAACCTGGTCTTCTTTTCTGAAATTTTTACGCAGGAAATCACCCAATTCAACCGCTTGTGCGGTATTAGCGGGTTCAAACAGCAATAAAGTGCGTTCCTGCCGGCTTTTATTTTCCTGCAAAGCGGTGAGCATCACCATCACTGCGGCAGCGGCATCCATTTCTCCATCCACTTGGTCCAGAGAGATGAGTTGCATCTTCCGGTAACGCAAATAGCTGACCAGCAAAGCGAGAACCGCAAAGGATCCCACCGCTACTCCCAACATTTCCAATATTGGAATCAAAGGATTTCAGCCGCACTTAAGAAATGCGTGCGCCCATTTCACCGGGTTCAAAATAACTGGCATGCACCATGTCAAAGGACATGGAAATTTCATGACCGGCTTTGGCCTGATCCTGACCATCTACCCGTGCAATGTAGGCACTGTCACCGGCAGAGAGGTACAACATAATTTCCGCACCCATCGGTTCAACCACTTCTACTTTGGATTTCACCAAGGTGGCCGGATCCGGGTTGGAAACCAAAACAGAATCATGAACATTTTCAGGACGAATGCCCATGGTCACGCTTTTGGTATTGGCTTTACTGAGCATTTCCGCATGACTTTCATGAACTTTGACCTGCATGGCATCATTTTTAAAGACCAGTCCGTCAGCACCGTTCACGAGTTCACCTTCGAAAAAGTTCATGGGGGGGCTGCCGATAAATCCGGCTACAAAACGGTTTGCGGGATTTTTGTAAATTTCTCCGGGGCTGTCCACCTGTTGCATAATGCCGTCTTTCATCACCACAATCCGGTCACCCATGGTCAGGGCTTCCACTTGATCATGGGTTACATAAATCATCGTGGATTGAAGTTGATTGTGCAACTTGCTGATTTCCATACGCATCTGTACACGCATTTTGGCATCAAGATTGGAAAGCGGTTCGTCAAACAGGAAGGCTTTCGGTTGACGGACAATCGCACGACCTACCGCCACACGTTGGCGCTGACCACCGGAAAGGGCTTTCGGTTTACGTTCCAGAAGATCCTCAATACCAAGAATGGCAGCCGCTTCACGAACCCGTTTGTCAATTTCCACCCGGGGCATTTTGCGGAGTTTCAGTCCAAAAGCCATGTTCTTGTATACCGTCATGTGGGGATACAAAGCGTAATTCTGGAAAACCATTGCAATATCACGGTCTTTAGGCGGTACATCATTTACGACCCGTCCCCCAATATTAATCGTTCCTTTGCTGATTTCCTCCAAACCCGCAATCATCCGCAAAGTCGTGGATTTTCCACATCCGGAAGGTCCCACAAAGACCATAAATTCTTTATCCTTGATCTCTAAAGAAAAGTCCCGAACTGCAGTTACGTCTCCGGGATATACTTTATACACATTTTCCAAAATTACTTCAGACATTCATTTCTCCTTAGGTGAATCAAATTAGACGCTCTTTCCCTAGTGTCCTAACTATGGCTGGTCAACGAAATTCCTTTGATTTAGAACAGCATTTTAACATCCTTTAAAATCACCAGCACCCTCCCCCCGTGCTTCGCAGATAAAATCAATCTCCCCGGCATTGACGATTCGTCCTCTCTCAGGCATGTTGCGGACACTGTGAATGCCTCCAAAACAACAACTGATGTCGCCTCGGTCCCCCTTCAATGGGTGGGTCCCTTATCTTTTACCTACCAAAACCAAACGGAAGAGCTCGAAATCCCCTTGGCGACCTACGAATCCCCTCTTTGGCCCAGCACGGGCCGTGGCGCCCGGGTCTCATGCCTTTCCGGTGGCATTCAATGCACCCTTATGGATCAGCGGATGACCCGCTCCATCCTCTTGGAAGCCCCCGGGGCCGGGGAAGCCCTGGCCATGGTTCAAAAACTCAAAGCCGACCTGCCCGGATTGCAACGAATTGTCTCCGAAACCTCCCGTTTTGCCAAACTCCTGGATTTACACCCCCAATATGTGGGAAATTTGGTCTATCTCCGCTTTGCCTTTGATACCGGCGATGCCTCCGGACACAATATGGCCACCAAAGCCTCCGCCCGCCTGATGGAGAGCATCCTGACCCGATTCCCCGCCATGAAAGAAGTCTCTGTCAGCGGTAATTATTGTACCGACAAAAAAACGTCGGCCGTGAACGGCATTCTCGGACGCGGGAAATATCTGGTCACCGAAGCGGTGATCCCCGAAAAAATCGTCCGCCGCTACTTAAAAAGCAGCTCGGAACAAATTGTCGAACTGAACATCCGCAAAAATCTGATCGGCACCATGCTGGCCGGGGGACTTCGTTCCGCCAACGCCCATGCCGCCAACATTCTGCTCGCCTTCTATTTGGCCAACGGACAGGACGCGGCCAAGATCATAGAAGGCAGCCAGGCCATTACCCACTGTGAAAACCGTAAAGGGGACCTTTATTTCAGCCTTACGCTCCCCAATCTGATCGTCGGATCGGTCGGCAACGGGAAAGGGCTCTCTTTTGTTGAAGAAAACCTGGAAAGACTGGGATGCCGGGAACCCCGCCCCTCCGGCCAAAATGCCGCCCGGCTCGCAGCCATTTGTGCCGCCGCCACCTGGTGCGGCGAATTGTCGCTGATGGCCGCCCTCACCCAACCGGGTGAACTGATGCGCGCACACGAAAAATGGGAGCGCACATGAGCGATGCCTCCACCAATCACCGGAAAATAGAACACATCCGCATTCTTCAGGAAGATGCGGAAACCGATCGGCAAGGCACAGCCTTTGACCGCATTCAGCTCCGTCACCGCGCCCTGCCCGAAATGGATCTGAAGGATGTGGATAGCTCGGTTACCTTTCTGGGCAAAAAACTTTCTTTTCCTCTGCTCATCTCCTCCATGACCGGGGGCGATCACCAGGATCTGAAAAAAATGAACCGGAATCTCGCCGAAGCGGCCGAACGCTGTGGCGTCGCCATGGGCGTGGGATCTCAACGGGTGATGTTTACCCATCCCGATGCCGTCGATTCGTTTACTCTCAGAGACGTGGCACCGAATGCGCTGTTGTTTGGAAATATCGGTGCGGTACAACTGAACAAGGGCTTCGGACGCAAAGAATGCGAAGAAGCTGTAGAAATTCTGCAGGCCGATGGCCTTTTCCTCCACCTCAATCCTCTCCAGGAAGCTATCCAACCCGAAGGTGACACCTGTTTTGCCGGATTGGCGGATAAAATAGGGCAAATAAACCAAGCGCTTTCGGTTCCGGTCATCATAAAAGAAATCGGCTGCGGAATCAGCCAGCCGGATGCAGAACTGCTGATGGCAAAAGGGCTGCGGATGATCGATGTTGCCGGCAGTGGCGGCACCAGTTGGAGCCGGATCGAACACTTCCGCCGTCAAACCGTCAACAGCGACGGACTGGGTTTGCTCTTTCAGGATTGGGGGACCCCCACCCCGGATGTCCTGAAACAACTCTCCGATCTGCAGAAAAACAGCGGACTCACCCTCATCGCATCCGGCGGACTTCGAAACGGGCTGGATATGATCAAGTCCATCATTTTAGGTGCAAGCCTCTGCGGCATGGCCAAACCTTTTATGCAACCGGCGCTCGAATCCGCAGATGCCGTGGTAACCGAAATTGAAGATCTAAAACGTGCGTTCAAAACCGCAATGTTCCTGCTGGGAACCCCCACCCTCAGAGAACTGAAAGACAACGAGGACCTGATTCTGTGAGCATCGAACTTCCCGATTCTGAAACCCTCTACCATCACTTTTTCTCCCCCTGGATTTCTCCCGAAGATCCCCGGGACAAGATCCTGCGCAGTGACCTCGAGCAAGTCGAACTCGATGCCGGTCAACACATCCGGGTGTTGTCGCCCCTCACCGACGAAGGACGGACTCAAATTGACGCGCAACTGGCGCGTACCACCCAGGCGGCCCTCACCGATCTTCCCGCCTTGCTCAAATTGGAAGGCGAACCTTCTCTCGATTGGCTGGATGCGTTTGAAGAGCATTTTACTCCCGCGCGGATCCAGGAACTGTTGCGCGCCTCCAACCCCGAAAAAATGGACAACCCCTATTTTGTGCTCTGCTGTGAAGCCGGGGCCTTGATCGGACTCCTTCTCCAAAAACAATGGCCGCAACTCCGCTGGCTGGGGGACTTCCCCTATTTCGAATCCAGCCTTTTCGACCTCAACGGCAAAGCCCTCTTTCCCGTCTTTCATTGGGCGCTTAAATCCCTCAGTGGAGACGAACGCCATCCGCTGAAAAAGAAGGTATTGGCCAGCGTGGATTTCTTGCGGGAAAGCAACGGCAGTCTATAAAACAAGATCCCCATATGAAGACAATTGAAATAACAAGAGTCCCGACCGAACTGTTCAAAATTTTAAAATTTGAAGGCATTGCGGACAATGGGGGCGAAGCCAAATCCATGATTGAACAGGGCCAGGTTTTGCTGAATGGACGAACCGAAACACAGAAGCGGAAAAAAATTGTTTCTGGGGACCTGATTGAAGTGAATCAGGAGTCCTATAAAATCATTTTTAAAGATCCGTCTAAATAAATTTGTACTTCTGCGGGGAAAACCAAAAATGAAACGGCGGCATCTATTCGAGTTTGAAGATCTTCCCTGGTTCCCTGAATTTATCCGCAATTACATCACTGATTTTCTCCGCACGGTGGCCGAAAAGTTCAATATGTTCGGACCCGTCATTCCCACCATCAATGAACTTGTGAGCCGCAGTGAAAACGGGAGTCTGGTAGATTTGGCTTCCGGTGGCGGCGGTCAATGGCGCACACTCATTCCCCGGATTCTTTCGGCGCACCCTGATTTCCAATTGTTTCTAACTGACAAATATCCAAACATCCCCGCTCTAAACCGGGTAAGACAAGACTTCCCTGAAGTCGTAAACATTGAGTCAGAATCTATCGACGCCACTTGTGTTTCCAAACAACGTAGCGGAGCGAGAACGCTCTTTCTCAGCCTCCATCATTTCAAACCCGACCTTGCGACTGAAATCTTCAGGGATGCAGTCGCATCCAATACTCCCATCGCGGTCTTTGAAGCCCAACAGCGCAACCTGGAGCATGTGATCCGCTTTTCTTTTTCCCCGCTTATGAGTTGGATTTTAACCCCGTTCATACGCCCCTTCTCCTGGGGGCGCTTGCTATTCACTTACCTCCTCCCCATTGTGCCTCTGGTCATTCTCTGGGACGGAGTTGTTTCCGTCTACCGCACCTACACCCTTGAAGAAACAGAAGAAATGGCCAGGAACGCGGACCCGGATCAAAAGTTCAGGTGGGAATCAGAATTGATCATCCATGGCCAACAAAAGATTCAAGTTTTTAAGGGGTATCCCAAGTCAGAAAATGCGGGGTAAAAAATGACCACCCCTCTATCTTATAACGACATACCCAAAGCTGAACGAAACCGACTCTCACGGGAAGAGTTTCTCAAGCATCCATCCGTTCGGTTATGGAGTGCTCTCTCCTGTGGATTGGGGATTCTATTCGGCAGAGTCATCAGTGATATTGTTTTTTCCGGGGTCACCCATAAATTCGGGAATTTCATGATAAGCAGCACATGCAGCATCGCATTGATTCTACTCATTCATCTTACTCTGGTGAAACCCAAAATCATGCGGCTGGTGGAAAAACGGAAGAATTCCTAAGCAACCGCCTCCCGGTTTATGAAAGCACTATTCCTTGCACTGTTGTTTACACCTCTATTGTTATTGGGACCGATCTACATTTCCCTGTTTTTACCCTATGTCGAAAATTGGCCTTATACCTGGATCGTTTACGGTACATTATCTTTGATTATCGGGGTCATTATCGCCACCGCAGTGAAACACGGTTTAAATGCAAAGTCATTCGGAGATCCGGTGATGAAGATTATAACAACCCTCATCATGGGCTTTTTCAGCTTTTGTGTTTTCTGGTGTTTTACTTTGCGGCGGGAGACAGAACCACTGGAGTCACTTTCCTTTGAGAGGGCGGTTGTTTTGAATAAAGACCGGTCTTCCAACCATAATTATCCCCGTTTGAAATTAGAAACAGAAAAGGGCAAAGTCCTTACATTGGACATACCCGGCCAAGAAGACGTTTGGCAGAAACTAAAGACTGGAAATCAGGTTAAAAAGTCATTTCGCAAAGAGGAAATTCTGCCACTTTCACCTGAACAGGAAAGCTGAACGTTACAGATGCCATTCCCCGTCCCTCCTGCAAATCGCGCCGTTGTCACAAACAAGTCTGCTTCAGCCGGCATCACAGGGTTACTAAAATTACCAAACGGTGTAATTATATAACTTTATGTGTATAATTTGCATGTAAAAACCCTTTCATATTCAAAAAATATTAACTAACCGTATGGTATGAACAACAATAACACAACTGTTAACCACTTCGTCCGCATTGCATCCAGCACCTTTTTATTCATGCTTTTTGCATTCACATCCTTTCCTGCACAGTCAGCTTTACTGGCAACTTGGGATAATTGGACCCTTACCAGTGAACCCTATATCGCGGACGACACCTTGACCGGCTTTTCAGCCAATTTAAACCAAGTCGGCAGTTCGACCAGTCGGATAAATGGCACCTTTGGTTCCAGTGACGGTACTTTTGGGAGCATTGGCAGTGCAGCCAACACAGCAGGGTCTCTTTTGGTCCGTGCGAACACGGCAAATACTTATTTATTCAATATCACCAACAGCAGCGGGGTTGATTACACCCTCGATTCTCTCCATTTCGATTTTGGCCCCCGCGAGCAAGGGAACGACACCGACTATGGATTTAATGAATTTACGCTCACCTACCTGAGCGGTGGACTCGGTCCGGATGCCACAGAGATCGATGCGCAGTCCGGACTGGCCTATGTCATCGTCGGGACGACAAACCCCTTAGAAGATCTCCCTGATTACAATTACAATTTATCCGATGATCTAAGTGATGTGGTGCTGGCCAACGGTGAATCCGCTCAATTCGAAATTGTCTTTGACGGAAACGCAGGATCAAACGGCGGGAATGTTTCCAGCGTCTTGGATAATATTGCTTTCCAGGGTACGGCCATTCCGGAACCCGGAACGCTTATCCTTTTTCTTCTCGGAATTACGGGCGGCTTCTTCCTCAGCGGTAAACGCCGTTCTTAAGGTAAAGCGTTGAGAAGCTCATTCTTTTTCGGTCTGAAATTCGCGTTTAATTTCAAGAATCGCTCAACGGGGATTTTAAACCTTGTCCCCCTTTTTCTCTTCCCGGCCTTTCTTATGGCAGGTCCCAAACCCAACATCCTGATTATATTTGTGGATGACCTCGGGTATGAAGCGGTCGGGGCACATGGAGGATTAACCTACGCCACGCCCGAAATTGATACCATGGCTTCGGAGGGGATCATCTTCTCCCGCGCCTACACCAGCCCCGTTTGTACACCCAGCAGAGTCAGCCTTCACACCGGGCTTTACACTTCAGACCACGGGTGGACCAATGTGTTGGATGTGCATTATGGCACCTCCACGAAAGTGGATTTCACCAGCTTAAATACTTTTGCCCAATTGGCCAGAGATGAGGGATACGCCACCAGCGTGACCGGGAAATGGCAACTCGCCACCTATGTGCACCACCCCACCCATCTCAGCGATGCCGGATTTGATTCTTGGTGTTTTTGGCAAATCTGGTCGGGAACGAAAAAAACGGAGCGCTACTGGGATCCCTATCTGAACCGGGACGGAAGCGTGCTCACCGGGCTTGAAGACAAGTTTGGTCCTGACGTTCTGAAGGACTATGTCATCGAAAAAATGACCGAAGCCCGGGATGCCGGCGAACCCTTCCTCATCGTCCATAATGAAATGCTTCCCCATTCTCCCATCGTGAAAAGTCCGGACGACATTGCCGAGGGACGGTCCGCATCTCTGGGAAACATGATTGGGTATATGGACAAGTTGACGGGAGAACTCCTGGATGCGGTTGAGTCGCTGGGCATTCGTGAAAGCACCTACGTGTTCTTTATTGGCGATAACGGAACAGACACCGGTGCGTCCCGTCAAACCATGGACGGGTCCGTATCTGATGGGAAACGGGATTTGACCGATGGCGGTACCCACGTCCCGTTTATTGTCTGGGGCCCCTCCTCTATTGCCAAAGGAACCACCTCCACGGATCTGGTGGATATCACCGATATGTTCCCCACAATCTGTGCACTTGCCGGCATCAGCATTCCATCTGAAATCCCCCTGCGCGGTCGCAGCATCGTACCTCAACTTGAGGGCCGGCGCGGCGCTCCCCGCCACTGGGTCCACCAGGGAATCTCAAACCAGGAAAGTATTTTTGATGGGAAATGGCGCCTCCGTTCGGATGGCGAATTACGCGATGCCCGGGCCCTCCCCTTGGAACCCATTGTCTCCAGCCCATCCTCGGAAAGCAACCGGGCGCAGGACCGATTGGAATATTTATTCAGTTTTCTTCGAACCGATCCGGACACCGTCAGCCCGACAACGGTCATCGACAACAATGCCGCCACGGGCGTAACCTTCACTGGTACCTGGCAGCTGTCCACCAATTCCTCAGAACATTACGGCAGCAATTACCATCATGACCAAAACAGCGGACAGGGAACGAAATCCGTCAGTTACGCATTGAATGTCCCAACCACAGGGTTGTACGAGATCTTCATACGCTGGCCCTCCGACACCAACCGTGCCACAAATTGTGCACTCACCCTTACCCACAAGGACGGCAGTTTACAGACCACGGTGAACCAGAAGATTAACGGCGGGATATGGGTTTCGCTGGGAGAATTTTCATTCGATGCCGGAACTGGGGTTTTGTCCCTCTCCAATGAATCTGCAGATGGCTATGTCATTGCCGACGCCGTTGGGTTTTCAATCGCGGGCAAAGAACCGGATGACGGCTACGTGCTCTGGGCCCGCAGCTACTTCGGATCTGAAATCGTGGATGATCCCGAACAGGAATCAACGGTTTGGGGAGCGGATGCAAATCCGGATGGAGACCTCTACGCCAATGTTGTGGAATGCGGCCTGGGACTCGATCCCACCAACGGACTGGAAACACCCGCGGTCGAAATACGCAAACTCAATGGCGAACCGGCTTTTTACTCCATTGTCCGCAGCGGGACGGACTACCTGAACCTGACCCCAAAGGTTTCAACCGATTTGAGCTCGGGCACATGGTCAAATCCGACCGGGCAACTTGAAGAGCGGCAACGCAACTACCTCAGTCCGGATTACGATGAGGTATATCTCGTGCCACCCTCAAGCCAGCCGCTTGAGGATCAGCTCTTCTTCCGTTATGACGTACGAAGGAACTGAAGGCTTTTCAGTCCCGCCCTCTCCCGCATTATTTAGCGGGTTCGAGGCGGACGTTCTCGATATACAACGGCGTGGGCATGGCCCCATTGGCACGAATGTAGAAACCGGCAAAGTCAGTCAACTCGTCTCCGCCGGATAAAAAGTCCTTCAGCGGAATCGAGATTTCCTGCCAGCCGGATTCAGAACCATCCAAATCACCGGGCAATGCTACTTCCACAGTCTTCGGAGAATCGGAAAAGGGAATAATATTAATTTCCATCTTCGGCAGTGCCTGGTCTCCGGTGCGGATCGACATCCGAAGTTCCCAGTCCGCTTTGCTGTAGTTTATAAACTGAATGGAAGCGGACTGACGTTTGGTGCGATAATTTGCGCCACCACCGTTTCCGCCTTTTGACACCATGGCCAACGCAGTGCCTCCGTCAATTCCCTGACCACTTTTCTTGGTCATACCTACTCCCTTCCAACCACTCGTATACCAGCCACTGGGGGATTTATCGCGATAGAGCCATAAGGTTTTCGCATCCAGAAATTGTGCTTTGGTTTCGATAAGCGGTTGCATAGGACGAATCTCGGCCAGCAAGTCCCGGTCTTTGGGGAAAGCGGTGTACCCGGGAATATCTCCTTCCGGTTCTGCATCCGAAGCCAATGCCCGGATCCAATTATTTTCAACCGTGAAGTTATCTTCAGGAAGCGCGGTTACGCCTTCAGGAAGTTCCACAATGGAATCCTTCACCGTAATGTTCATGATCGCCTTCTTCTCCGGAGTCACTTTATAAGTGTTGACTTCCATCGGTGTTTTTGAAGTCAAAAAACTGGAATGGATCACCCGGACCCGGCCGCCGGTCCACAGACCAACAGAATTCGAGTTGCCCCCCCGTTTGATCGGCGCCTCTGAAATGCAGTTCCAGAGCAAAGCAC
Organism: uncultured Verrucomicrobiota bacterium; assembly: GCA_937127435.1. Taxonomy (GTDB): domain Bacteria; phylum Verrucomicrobiota; class Kiritimatiellia; order SS1-B-03-39; family UBA6053; genus UBA6053. The sequence goes on from CAKZLZ010000051.1 coordinate 18,415, forward strand.
CCGGTTCTTGATTCCAGAACCGGTAATTTTTTTTGTTATCCTTGGCAATGCAACTGATCAAAAGCGGATTGGGTGATTTGTCGTCCCATCCCCCATCCGTGTTCCCATAGGATTCACAACGAATGTAGGTCAGATTATAGGCGGTCGACTCGGCACAGAAGCCGTCGCCGTTCCAATAACTGTCGCCATCCTTTTCGTGATAGTTGTTCCTCGCAATACAGTCGATAAAGGTAATGTCATGATCAAAAACCCCGCTGCCTTTGCTCCCCCCGATGACATTAAAACTCATGGGAAAGGGCTCAATATACCATTCTTTACCCCCGGAATCCGCCGTGCAATTGATCACCTGAATATCGTAACAGCCATCCCGAAATCGGAAGCCCCGCTTGGTGTAGTGCAATACATCGCAATCACGGATTTCAATATTATGCGTTCCCACTTCCGGTTTGCTGGCATAGGCCCCGCCCAAAAAGACAAAAGCATCCCGGGTGCCCTGCACATCCACATCCGTGATCCGGCCGTTTGATACCCGTCCGGGAGAAGCGGTCACCACGGCTTCACGACAATTCCGAATTTCCAAATTTTCAATCGCCCACCAGGAAGATTCAGGTGTGATGCTAAACATCGCAAATCCCGATCCTTTGTCCTCTTTCTGCCACTCACCCGTGAACACCGGACGTTTACCGTCTTGGGTGACACCTTTAAGGGTTTTAATCTCTTTCTCGCTCGTACCGTTTGCAGATAATTTAACCGGTTTCGCCGTGTAGTCTCCTCCCCCTAAAAACAAGGTATCCCCCGGGTTGAGTTTCCCCCAGGCCTGCTCTAAACTATCCGGAAATTGATCGTAGGAAAGTGCATTTTCCCAGTCGGATCCACTTTGATCTCCCGCACCTTGCGGCAACATATACAGATCATCTGCACGTAGCAGAAGAGAGAGGAAAAAAGCCGTGAAAATGGGAAAGCATCGTTTAGTAAATGTATGAAGCATGAACAGTCTCCGTAGGGGTTTTATAAAGTTTTACGCTACCTTTTTTCTTGCAGGATCTAATCTGAAGGCAGCGTTATCGAATGCAAGTAAGAATTTGGTACTACCTAGCATCTTTAGAAAAGTATATCTAATTCTACAAATTTCCGAATGTTTTCTTTTCTCCGATACCACTCCCAATTTCCAATAGGCAGAAAACAGGAAAGGATGCGATGCTGACATCACTCCCCTCATTTTTATTGCAGTTTTCTCCGGGAAAGTCCCTATTCTCTTCTCTTGTTTGAAATAAACATCATCAATTTCATTTGGTAGGCTTCTGGACCGTAAAACAACCTCCGCAAATAAAATCAAAAGCACACCATCTCCCCACCCCTCCGAAACCAAACCCAAACATTCGCGTGAATCCGCGTTCATCTGCAGTTCACAAAAACCAATATCCGAGCAGTGCAATCAGCAGCATTCCCAACAGCAGGTAAACCATAAACCGCATCCATTCTTTCATTTGATATTCCCCACGAAGGTTCCGCCGTTTTTCTGACAAAGTTCACGCATCAGCATCGAAAAGAGCACCCCGGTATTTCCCGAACCCGCACTGGACATCATCACGGCCGGGAATCCTACCGCATGAATGCGGACCTTCAGCTTCCCTTCAAAGCCATGGTTGCTGCGCTCCACCCGACGCATCACCCGCTCCATATTGCCAACCCCGCCGCTGAATTCGTCACCCAGCACAAACAGACTGATCTGATCTTTATCATTTGCATAGCGGCGAATCGCCTCTTCAATCCCTTCAACCGGGGAACTGTTACTGAAAGGGAACCAGGTGCGCAACATCCGCATCACCGCCGTCCGGCGTCCCGGCGTATCGGGAATCCAATCTCCGGCATATTGCGGGAACATGTATTGCCCCATATCGTTCATAACCTGCATCCCCTTTAATTTCGGATACACATCCAGAATCTCTTCCATTTTCCGCATCATCTGCGGCCAGGAGGCCTGCACCATACTGCCGGAAGTATCGATAATAAATATCACATACTCACTGTCCACCGGAATGCCTCCCACCAACTGATCGGGAGGCGGGGTTTTGTTTTGTTGGGCCAGCAGACGCTTCATCTCCTCCGTAAGTTTCTGTTTGGCTTCCGCCAACTGATCCTCAATCTTGTTTTGCACCTGCGCCATATCTTTGCTGGCATCAAACTCCCCTTTGATTTCGGACAGATCCCCCTGTAAGCGCGCCAAACGGATTTTCTCTTCGCTGAGCTGTTGCTTCTTCCCCGGCAACTCGCGATTCAATACCGTGACTTCTCCTCTCAACTCGAATTTCTGTTCCTGCAAATCCCGTAACAAACCGGTCAAATCCTCCTTCACCCCTTCAATCACCGTGGGTTCAGCCGCTTTGCTCAAAACAAACAGCAAAATAATCGCACCGAAACCACAGCTGATACTGTCCAGAAAACTTAAACTGAACACTTCGATTTCACGTTTACGGCGTCGACGTCTCATGGCCAGTCCTTGGTCACCGACAGAAAACTTCCGCCACTTTTCACCGCCAAACGCCAATAACTCAAGGCCGCCATCGGATCGCCTTCCATATAAAACAACAAAGTGTTCACCGGAATATGTCCCGGCAACTGCCTCACCGCCTCATCAAAATAATTCACCCGGCGCGCACCGGAAACCCGTCTTCGAATTGTCGGCACACTTGCCGACATGGTAGGCAATCCATCGGCCAACAAAATAATATTGTCCGGAGGCGGACTCATCGCCCCCGCAAATGCCAGCGCCTGATAAAGACTGGTACCTCCCTCCGGAACCTGCTCTGCCAACGCGTCCGAAGCCTGTTTCCGAAGTTCGGGATCCGCCGCCGATCCCCATCCGGCCTTCGGAAGAAGTGAGGTCGCAGTCTGATTATACGTCACCACCTGAAATTCCCCTTCCGTCGGGATCTGTGAAAGCAACCAATCAACTGTTCGTCTGGCCTGTATCCATTTCGGGGCCGACTTTTGTTCTTCCCGGGGAAGATTCCGGATACGCAGCACATCCACCACGGTTTCACCCAGCATACTCGCGGAAGCATCCACCAGAATCAGCGTCCGCGCACCTTTCAACTGCAAACCGGTCAGATATTGACGCCGCCCATCCCCCGCAAAAGCCAGCAGACTTTCGCCCGGTTCTTCCGAAGCGGCCCCGGCTTTCAGCCGTTTTAAACCCGCTTCTAAACTCAGTAAATCCGTCTTGAGTTGGTTCACATGTTCCTTGGTCGCCAAGGTGGTCCCCTCCTGCCTGGCCAACTCCTCTTTCGACTCTTCGATCAGCCGGATAATTTCCCGACTGAGCCCCTGCGTTTCCGCCGTCTCGTCCACCACTTCCTCCAATGCATTGCGGGCCAGCACTTTTTCTTTTTCCAGCTTGAGAATCTCCACTTCGATCTTACTCACTTCTCCGCGTAAATCCTTGGTCAACTCATCCCGGTTTTTGGCCGCATTGGCATTTACCAAAACAAACAACAAAATGACCGCGCCGAATCCACAGCTGATACTATCCAGAAAGGACAGGCTGAAAATGGAAAAAGAACGGCGGCGGACCATCGATTACCCCTCCGCAACCGGCAGAAATTCTTTCCAGCGTGCCCCCGGTTGACTCAGATCACCCAACCGGGCTTCCACAGAATTCAGGGATGAAATCATCGGCGTCTTCGCGATCTCCAAATGCAACAGTTCAGAAAAGTCCAAATCCAATTCCGCTGATTGGAAGCGCCAGCCTCCACGCCCCTGTTGCCAGGTCCACCAGCCCTCAAACAGCTTTTGTTCAGAAGCCCCCGAATAGAGCGGATCCAGACGGTGGGTTTCCAGTGCCCATTGCGCCACCGCGCGGGCGTGCTTTCGGAAAAGATCCAACACCCCTCCCTCGGGGTCAATCCCGAAGGATTGGATATGCAGCCCTTCAGCCGCAACATCCAAATCCGCATAGAGACGTCGGCTCCATTGCCACTCGATTTCCCGGGAAGCGGGATCCCCATTCGCAGCCAACACTCTCGGCAACAAAGCCCGCACATCCATTTTACAGGCCTGCGCCACCCCTAAAAAGTCCTGCAACTGGGCTTTATCCCAATGAACCGGGGTGTAGACCGTCCACATATCCCGGGATAAATCTTTGCACACCGTTTGCAATTGTCCCACCGCCAAATCCGCAAGATGCCGCATCCCGCCGGGAAGGCCCAAAGGGTCAAGATTTAAATTTTCCCAGACATTAAACCGAACCGATTGCGGATCTTGTCTGCAGATAGAAAAAGCCTTTTGTCCATGAACCCATTTCCCATTTTGAAAAGCCGAAAGACCCGGCTGGGTTTGCCCGCCGACTTCGCCAAGTTCGAGCATATTTAAATCCAGGAACCTCATACCGTCCGCTCCCGGGTCACATGCAACTGGTTGATCAATTTTTGCTCGGCTTCATCTTGCACATCCAAAACATAGCGCTCCTGTTGCAGTTGCAACTGGTGGACCGCAAACATCAGAAAAATACTCAGCACCAACGCAATCAAAGTTGAGTTAAAGGCCGTACCCAGATTTTCCGTGACCGGTCCGATGTCCCCTTCTACCGCCGCCTGCGCCTGGGAAAGGGCCAGGCCGATTCCGCGGACGGTACCAATAAATCCAATACTGGGAATCGCCCAGGCGATGTAACGAATCATGCTCAATTCGGACTCCTGACGCTCCCCTTCAGCCATGCAAAGTTGCGTCACCGTTTCCGAGACATCCTGAATGTTCCGGGTGGATTCAAAGCGATGTAAAGCAGCCAACAACGCTCGGGGTAACAAGGCTCTCCGCTGTCCATCGGGTAAGGATTGCAATCGACGGGTCAGTTCCCGCGCATCTTCGGGAAGGATGCGGTGCCCCTCTTCCACCTGCACAAAGTCCTGGTCCATCAAACTCACATGCGCCTTCAATTGTTGCGCTTTGTAGCCCATCAGAGAAAGCGCCCACAAAAACAAAATAATACAGGCCTCCTGCTCATAGTCTTTCAGCACCATGACCAATGGCGGCGTTTCCCCGGTGGATCTTTCTTCAATCGAAAGTGCCGCCTGGGCGGCGGAATAGGCTTCGGCCCGCGGTCGGATCAGCCATGCAAAACACGCGTGCACCATCACCACAATGGCCACCAAAGCCATAAGTTGAAAATGAAATTCTTTTTGACCAGCCTTCGATCTCATAAATACCACCTGAAATTTGTAAATGTACGGACACAGCCTAACCGACAAGCTCTCCCCGGTCCAGCGTCAGCGCAATAAAAAGAGGCTTAAAATACCAAAGAGCCTTCTTCATTCATTCACAACTCCCACAAAAACATTTTTTTCTTTAAATGTCTGAACTTTTGTTCACTTTACGAATATGCGTAAATTCTCATTCTGCTTTGCCTGTGCCCTGATCACATCGATTTCCGGCTTCGCCGACTCCTCACAGGAACTGGAGGCCCTCACCGGAAATCACACCCGGGTGGCCTGGGTACAGGATCAAAATCCCGGTGGCGGAGACACTTTTCTGATGTCAAACCGTCTGAAATTAATGGGCCTCGACAGCCGCGACGGAAAAGGCGCCCGCGCTTTGCTTCCCGAAATCTCCAATTATTGCCGGCCGGTTTTCACCCCGAACGGGGAATCACTTTTGGTCAACAACCGAAAAGAAGATAAAATCTATTTATATCAATGGGCCGATGGCAGCTACCGCCCCCTTTCAACCGGCTATGTGCTGGATGCCGTCAATGATCCTGAATCCGACAAAGTTTGGATTTACGCCGCGCGTGGAAATCGAAATGAATCACGGGTCCGCTATAACACCGTGGTTCGCTTCCCTTTAAATCAACCGGATCAAGAAGAATTGATTTGGGACAAAACCCCCATCAGCCCCGACAGCTTTCTTGTTTCGGCAGATCTGAAAACAGCTTGTGGCCAATTCCCCTGGCCCAAATGCGGAGTGGTGGATCTGAAATCCAAAACGGCAAATGTGTTTGCCAATGGATGTTGGACCGCTCTCTCTCCTGACAACAGCAAACTTTTCTGGGTCTTTGACAGCCCCCACCGGAATGTATATTTACAATTTGCAGGGGAGTCCGCCCGTCGCAAAATAGACATCCACGGCGGAAAAGGGATCGACGGTTTCGAGGTATATCATCCCCGCTGGAGCAATGATGTACGTATTATGAGCACTACGGGCCCCTACAAAGTGGGTGGAGGCGGAAATAAAATTCGCGGAGGCGGACCGGAGGTTGAAATTCATGTCGGTCGTTTTGATGCCCGTTGGGCGAAAATTGAAAAATGGGTGAAAGTTTCCGAAAATGATAAAGCGGATTTTTATCCGGAAGTCTGGGTAAAAAACGGTGAAAACCAAAGCATTCACGACTCCCTGAATGTGGAATCCACCAGTGCGCTTCGTGTGGATTCAGAATCAGGGATTGTAGCCTTAAAACCACCCCCGCTCCGAAAATTATCCGATGAATG
>CAKZLZ010000052.1 GCA_937127435.1 uncultured Verrucomicrobiota bacterium
ACGTTTTAGACACTTATAGATTAAGAAGTGGTTAATAATTTTATTAACTTTATGGATTAACCAAAATTTTTAAATAAAATGTCTGACGAAAAAAATTTAAGCGACGACCTAAACGATATGTTAGGTGATGCAAAAGAAGGCGCAAAAAAAACTGCCAGCCCTTTGGCCGAGGTCACCCGTGAACTCAGCCTGATTGCGGATTTGGGAGTGGAGCTGCTCCATATTATGCCGCCCTTTCGCATGGGGCTTTTGGCGCGAAAAGGAATTGGATCCCCCTACGCGGTGGCAGACTATCTGGCAATTGACCCGGAATTTGGCAGCAAAGCCGAGTGGTTTGCATTGGTGCGTAAAGCCCATGCTCTGGGATTAAAAATTATTTTAGGATTTATGCCCAATCATACGGCCCGGGATCATGTGTGGATATCGGAAGATCCCGAAAACTATGTCCGGGATGACCAGGGACAACCCGGATTCGATTTTGACTGGAGTGATACCGCAAAATTAAACTACCGCTATCCCCCCCTGCGACAAAAAGTCATTGAGACCCTTCGCTATTGGCTGGAAGGAGAAGACCGGGATAGCGGGGTCGACGGCTACCGCATGGACATGGCCCACATGATCAATGATCTTGGTTTTTGGAACGAGGCCATTCCCGAACTCGAGAGCGTGAATGACCGTCCCCTGCTCCTGCTTGCGGAATGTTACGGACTTGAAAGAAATCTGGATCTGTTCCAACGCGGATTTCAGGCCGCCTACGACGATGACTTTTACAAAATCACCCAATACGGCTACGCCCGGGACAAACAGGGAAAAAGCCGTCTGTGGTTAGATCCCGAAGCCGAACACAATGGAGATTTCACTCCTCGCCTGGCCGACTGGAAACGCGGAGGCATCGCCGCCGCGGTTCAGGGACTGATCCGGGAATATCAAACCCGCGCCCCGCAAAAACTTCTCGCCCGCTACGTGGACAATCACGATGAAGGCAGAGGGATTTACCGTTTTGGCCCTGAAGCCTGCAGGGTCATGATGGATCTGGCGGCCTGCATGCCTCAAAGCATGGTCTTTACTTTTGCCGGTCAGGAAGCCGGCGCATTAAACCGCCCCCCTATTCACGAATATTTCAGTATTTGTGACAAAGGATTCCGGCTCGTGGAGGGTGACGAGGTCCGCAATGTGGAAGGCATCGAATTCGAAGGCAATCAGTTTTTCCGAACCGCGGAAGAGCGGACACAAGCCATTTCCGAAATGCGGAAACGCTTTACCCTCCACCAACATCCGGTTTTGCAACAAGGTGATTGGAACGCCATTGAAGTGGATGAACAAGCCGCAGACCCGGACAAAACCGTGGTGGCTTTCAGCCGTTCTCTGAACGGGGACGTCCTCTCCTGTCTCTTTAATCTGGGACACGAAAAACGGGACCTGAAACAGGTCCCGCAAGGAAAAGTTGTTTATGGGCAAATGGAATCAAATTCCATGGCGCCCTTTTCAACCGTGATTATTCAGCCGCTTTGATCAACTCTTCGAGAGATAAGCGGGTTTTATAATCCGGATTGCTGTAAACATAGGTGATTTTTCCTTCGGCATTGACCAGGAAAACGGATGGCACCGGCAACTGCTGATGGGGCTGACCGGAAGACTTAATCAAATCGATATCGTAGGTTTTATATTTTTCGATGGTCGGGGTATCCACCTGAAAGGCGATGCCAAAGGCTTCAGCGGCTTCCATGCTGCTGTCGGAAACCAAAGCGTATTCCAGTTCATTTTTTTCTACCGTTTTTTTAAGTTCTTCCGGTTTGTCCGGAGAAAGCGCCACCAGTTTCCAACCCTTTTCTTTCAGTTCCGGCATCACTTCCTGTAAGGCGGAAAGTTGACGGTTGCAGTACGGACACCATCCCCCCCGGTAAAAAACGACCACCGTTGGGTCTCCCCCACGTAAATCATCGAGGGACACGCTTTTGCCTTCTATACTGGTTAAATTAGGATTCGGGGCCTCAGAGCCCGCTTCAATGACAGAGACATCTTTGGCATCAGCAACCACCTCCGCAGACAAAGTGGAAAAGGCAAACGGCAACAACAGGAAAAAAGATAAATATTTCATAGTGGGTAAGACGGGCGCAAAATCCTTTTCTTACAAAAATATTTATTTTTTATTTCCTTTTTCATTTTGCGATAAATAACGGGCCCGCGCCATATTCAGAATCACCAGGCTGATGGCAATGCTTCCCAAAGAAAGTCGCCGGACCCGCCCTTTTCGTACCACCGGCGGTTTTTCATCCATGGAACCGCATCCATCCTGTTTGATGCCCAATGCATCATAAACTCTCCATTTTTGGTTAGGAAATTTACACAAAACTTCCTGCAGAATTTTTTCAGATTCCTCCTTGTCAAATTCCCCTGATCCGATGGCACTTTCACGACTCCGGGGCGGAGTCGCTCCGGATACCGGAGGGCCCGCGTCCCCCTGGCCGTCGCGAGCGACAGCTCGGGCAGGCGCGGTCCAGCTGGATAGAGAAGGTATGACTCCGGGACGGAGTCGCTCCGGATGCAGGAGGGCCCGCGTCTCGCGGTCCAGCTGGATGGTGAAATTACGACTCCGGGACGGAGTCGCTCCGGATACCGGAGGGCCCGCGTCCCGCGGTCCAACTGGATGGTGAAGTTTCGACTCCGGGACGGAGTCGCTCCGGATACCGGAGGGCCCGCGTCTCGCGGTCCAGCTGGATGGTGAAGTTACGACTCCGGGACGGAGTCGCTCCGGATACCGGAGGGCCCGCGTCCCCCTGGCCGTCGCGGGCGACAGCTCGGACAGGCGCGGTCCAGCTGGATGGAGAAGTTACGACTCCGGGACGGAGTCGGTCCAACAAGCTTTATCTTAGGCAAGAATCTTTAACCGACTTTCGCCCCGGAGGGGAAATCTTCAGCGTCCACCGTAACGAGTGTCAACTTCTTCCCTTTCGAGGCCGCCAGCAGCATGCCCCGGCTTTCCACCCCGCGGATAACTGCGGGTTTCAGGTTGCACACCACGATGATCATTTTACCGATCACTTGCTCCGGCGTATAATGTTTGGCAATCCCGGCGATAATTTGCCGTTGTTCGCCGCCCACATCCAACTGAAGCTTTAACAGTTTATCCGCACCTTCAACCGCCACAGCTTCCAGCACTTTGGCGGTTTTCAGTTGAGCTTTGAAAAAATCGTCGATGGCAATTTCTTCCACCGTCACCACGTTCTCGGCTTTTTTATTTTTTTTGGGCTGTTGAGGTGCTTTGGGTTTCTGGTGACGCGGGAACAGTCCCTCGCCTTCTTCCAGAACGGTTCCGGCGACCAATTTGCCAAATACTTTCACATCCTCAACCGCGGGTTCGGCCTCTCCGGCGCCGATTTGAGTCCGCAGGCCCATCATTTTCGCCGGCATCACCGGATAAAGCAGTGCGGAGCAGACGCGCAGCGCTTCAAGCGATACATACAAGGTTTCGAACAAAGGTTGTTTGTCCTCTTCCTTCGCTTGTTTCCAGGGGGCACGGATACCAATATACTTATTCGCTTCCCGCACGGCGGCCATCACCGCGGCCAAACCGAGGTCGGGACGCATATTTTCAATTTGCGTGCTCATCTCGGTCACGGCCGTTTGCACATGCTTCCAGAGATCCGCCTCGGGACTCCCTTCTTTAATTTCACAGGCCACCGGCACTTTGGAATCACAATGGGTGTGAACCATCTTGAGCACCCGGCTGGTAAGGTTGCCAAGATCGTTGGCCAAGTCGGAGTTATACCTTTTTACGAACGCTTCTTCAGTAAAAGACGCGTCCTGTCCTAAACTCATTTCAGACATCAGGAAATAACGGAGGGCATCGACCCCGAAGCGGTCGGCGTATTCCAGGGGATTTACCGCATTGCCGGTGGATTTGCTCATTTTGTCCCGGCCACTCAGCCACCAACCGTGGGCAAAAATGGTTTTGGGCATTTCCACGCCCATGGCTTTGAGCATGGTGGGCCAGTACACGGTGTGGGTGGTCAAAATATCTTTACCGATCAACTGCACTTGCGAGGGCCAGCGACGGGCAAACATTTCATCATCCCGGCGGTATCCCACTGCGGAAATATAGTTCACCAGCGCGTCGAACCAGACATAGGTCACGTATTCCGCATCGAAAGGAAGTTCAATTCCCCAGGCCAAACGGGCTTTGGGACGGCTGATACAAAGATCCGACAGTTCCTTGCGAAGGAAACCCAGGGTTTCGTTGCGGCGGAAGTCCGGTTGAATAAATTCGGGGTTGTCTTCGATGTATTTTATCAGCCAATCCTGATATTTGCTCATCTTAAAGAAATAGTTGGTTTCTTTGATCTTCTTTACGTGTTCAGGAAGATTATCGATGGAGCTTCCATCCGGCAGATCCTTCTCGGTGACAAAAGTTTCGGAGCGCACATCGTAAAGTCCATCATACTCCGCCTGATAAATTTCCCCGCGATGGTATAGATCCTGAAGAATTTCCTGCACGATTTTCGTATGACGCGGCTGGGTGGTGCGGATAAAGTCGTCGTGGGTAATTTCCAAACGTTCCCACAATTCTTCAAAGCGTTTCACCATGGTGTCGACATGCTCTTGAGGAGGCACGCCCCGCTTTTCCGCCGCCTCTTGAACTTTCTGTCCGTGTTCGTCGGTTCCGGTCAGAAACCAGGTGTCATGACCCAACAAACGATGGGAGCGCGCCAGCATATCCGCAAGCATGGTGGTGTAGGCATGCCCGATATGAGGTTTGTCGTTAACGTAATAAATGGGGGTGGTGACGTAAAAGCTTTCGTTTTTCATAAATTCTCCAGTGCGGACCTCTTGCCATAAAAGAAGGAAGATGCAACCGAGAACTGTTCCCTGCTTAGTTCATGTCGATTTGCCAAAAGGAATATATAAGCCAAAACCTATTTAATGGGATTTCTGGCATAGGCCCTTGACACAAAATGCATCAAACGATAGATTTGATTAAATATCAAAGGAGAACCATGAAAAATCATCTAATCCAACCTCTTATCGTATCTCTGCTATCAATGACTTTTGTAGTGAACGCAGATGTTTTGGTCAGCTGGGGTGAAGCGGACGATATTGTCACCGGCAGTAAGACGATGAACGAAGGCTCCCCTTCTAAATCGGTAAATTTTTCAAGCTATGTGAACCCTGCTCCAAGCTATTATCCGAATGACACGGGCAAAACGCCATATTTCTATGGACAAGCCTATCGCGTCCTGCAATCCACCACCGATGCCAATCCAACGGAAACGATCTCGGATGCCAACTGGAGACTCATAAACGCGAGTCCGGATTATTTTTACGCCAGTAACAATGGTCCAGCGGACACCACCACGAATAACTATTGGCACAGTTATATTTGGCAAAAGGAAGATTTTCTATCCGGCGGAGATACCGCACCCACCGTTTCACTATCCGGCATGAGCATCCGCACGGGGGACAATGGGAGCGGGGTAAATACATCCGTCCGCTTTATAATCGAGTTATACGATTCGGCTTTCTATATTTCGGAAAGTTTTGGAGAAGGCACCCAATCTTTCACTGACCCGACCACCGTCGCTTGGCAAAATTACGACCCCACCGTGGATTTCTCTGATTTCACCGGAAGCGCAGCTTCATTGTCCGCCAGTGATTTTGAGAATTTGACCAGCGCCGGGGCAGTCGTTCAGGCTCTGTCCAGTGGCCGGTATGTCCAATCCCGCGTATACGGTATGGAGGTTCAAGGGGTGGCAATTCCAGAAGCAGGTAGTATCGCACTCCTCAGCCTCGGATTACTGGTGATGATACCCGGCATCAGACGCAAACTGAAATAGTCCCTGAAGCCCCCATCCTTTTATCCGTTAAAGATCGCGGGGATCAAAAAATGGGTTGGCAGTGAACCCGTGAGCCGAAATGTTACGGCGTTTGCACCAGCATTTCATTCAACAAAACATAAAAGTTCCACAGGATATGCACGGTCATTGCAGGATACAGACTTCCGGTTTTTCGACGTAACACCCCCAGACACAGGCCGAAAAAGAAATGACTAATAAAAATGGCGGGTAACATGTGGAGCACGGAAAACAGGATGGCCTGCAGTAAAATTGCTTCTGCGGGACTTCCAATCCTTTGGAGCCGGCTCATGATCACACCCCGAAATGCCAATTCCTCAAAAACCCCCGGCAGGACAGCAATCAGCAACACTGCAGACCAAAACGGCCAATGATGCGAACGGTAATCAGTCAAGTATTGGACAAATTCAACCCCCAGCAATTCCAGCAACTTAAAATACAGTCCCATGGCAACGTACAAAATCACCAAGCATGCACCGGTCAATATGAACGAACGTTTGGGAGAGGGACCAAAGTTTCCCAGTAACGGGAAAAGGTTTTCCCGGTCCTTGCATACATACACCAGGATGATCCCCGTACTGATCAGCTGAAAAATCAGGTCATAGATCGGGGAGCCAATATCGGTAACATGCCCCAACAGCCCGATGAGACCACTCAGGGCCAGGAGCAATACCCAAAAAACCAATACGGGTTTCACCAGCGGCCAGACATCCTCTCCGGTGGATTGATGCTCCGGCAGCCCCCCGGGAGTTTCTTCAGGATCATCGCCCAATGCATGACCGCACTTTCCACAAAACCTCGCATGCGCTCTTAGTGGTTCATGGCAAAACGCACACAAAACCTGATCATCTGAATCTGTTAGCATATTCGTTCACTTCTCCACCCTGTCAGGAGCGGGATTTTAAGCAGCCACATTCATTTTTCTGCTGTTTAATGAGGTTTTAATACCGTTCAGCAGAAATGAAATGATCAAAATTTTAATCAGAAGGCCTTGAATAATCGTCGCCGGATCAATGATGGCATTCAGCACCTGCACCGCCAAATATACACTTAAAGCTGCAACCAAAGCGGGAAAGGGGGATTCCCGTGACCAAAAATAAAGGCCCAACATCACCGCCGCTAAAAAGTAATTGATACCGAAAACAAAAAGCACCTCTTTGTCGATTTGAGAGCGTAATTCAGCCACCGTATAAATTTCACCATTGATGGGCTGGAGCTCATCCGTTTCCTGAAACTGATTTAAATTCGCATGGGCATCCCGGGCGGCGGAATGTTGAATGAGCCCAAACACCGTCCCGAAACCTACAAACAGAATTGAAAGCACCAGAATGGTTTTTGAGGCTTTCTTGATTACATCCTTTTCTGCAATTTTGGCTGCACTCTTCTTGGCCACGACCGGTACTTTTTCGCCGCATGCGGAACAGTAGGTTTCATCCGGATGGATTTCTTCATTACAGTGGGTACAGTTTTTCATAGGGCAATCTCAGGTTTGATTAAACATTCAGCCCTCATTCTATAATGCCTTCATGCTGACGTTTACAAACCAAAAGAAGAATGCATCTGAATATTAAAACCACCTGTAAACCGCAAAGTCCCTGTGTATCAGGGAATGGAACGAATTTCATCATGGGTGTTTTCAGGCAAGCGTCAGGCTTGCCCCGGGGAATAGACTGCACATGAAAAATCGTTGCACCATGAACAGCTTAGCCCCGCTCCATAACTTTCTGGGATTGCATCTGCAGGCATTTTGGTTAAGTTGCCAGCATGTCAGGAAGTAATTTTGGAACTCTTTTTCGTGTAAGTACCTTCGGTGAATCCCACTGTGCGGGGGTTGGCGCCATTGTGGACGGCTGTCCTCCCAACCTTGAATTGACCGAAGCGGATATTCAGAAACAACTCACCCGCCGCCGGCCGGGTCAGAGCAAAGTGAATACCCCCCGGGATGAAAAAGATCAGGTCAAAATCCTCTCCGGCACCGAGCACGGCAAGACCCTGGGCACGCCCATCGGTTTGTTTGTGGCCAATCAGGATCAGCGCCCCCACGATTATGGCGAAATGTCGCAGATCCCCCGCCCTTCCCATGCGGACTTCACCTATCAAAGCAAATACGGCAACCGCGCTTCCAGTGGAGGCGGACGCAGTTCGGCCCGTGAAACCATTGGACGGGTCGCCGCCGGTGCCATTGCCGAAAAATGGCTTTCGGAACAACACGGAGTCGAAATTGTGGCTTGGGTAAGTGCCTGCGGAGACTTGGAAGCCTCCGAAGTCAACCCGGACACCATCAGCCGGGATCAAGTCGATCAAAACATTATCCGCTGCCCGGATATGAAGGCTGCCGAAGAAATGATTGCCCGGGTCACCGCGCTGAAAGAAGCAGGAGACTCTATCGGTGGGGTGCTCAATTGCGTGATTCGGAACTGCCCGGCAGGATGGGGCGAACCTGTTTTTGATAAACTGGAAGCCAAATTGGCCCAGGCCATGATGTCCATTCCCGCCACCAAAGGTTTTGAAATCGGCTCCGGTTTTGCCGGAGCCCGCATGCAGGGATCCCAACACAATGATCCTTTTGTGATGAAAGGCAACCGTCTGGGCACAGTGACCAATTACAGCGGCGGCGTTCAGGGCGGCATCAGCAATGGAGAGCCCATCCTTTTCAGGGTGGCCATCAAGCCGGTTGCCACCATTAGTAAAGCCCAGCCCACCGCGGACTTCTCCGGGAATGAAACCGTGCTCGAAGCCAAAGGGAGACATGACCCCTTTGTCGTGAACCGGGCGGTTCCCATTGTGGAATCTATGGCGGCCATGGTATTAATGGACATGGCACTGATTCAAAGAAGCCGCGCCTAAGCCGTTTCTTTTCAGCTTAAATTAAACGCAAATAAATGTGGTATTCCTGAAAGGAATCCAGATCATATACGTATTCTTTTCCCACACAAAAAAGAAGTTTTAAAAAATCCCCGGAACCGTCGGCCCGACATATACGGGGGGAGACAAAACCAAACCCAGGGCACTCAGGAAACTACTTATGAAAAAAACCTTATACATATTAGGACTCACCGCTGCATTATCCGCAACCCAACTCCTTCAGGCTGAAACATTGCTGGGCGAGAACTATGTTCGCGGCAGTTTGGGTGTTACCTTTTTCGGCGAAGACTTTTTGAGCGACACCTATGGTGAGGGCTATAACTTTGACGTGCTCACGAACGTAAACATAGCCGACAACTTAGACCTTCGTTTAGACTTTGATTACAAATGGGCCGAAGCTGATATCGCCGGTGGCACTTCCGACCTGACCCAGTCCAGTGTAGGTGCAGACTTGATTTATTACACCAGCCCCGGTGAAGCCGTGAACCCCTACTTGAATGCAGGTTTGGGTGCAGTATACACTGACTATACAGTCAAACAATCCGGACTGACCTTCGAACTGGACAGCACAGAAATCTCTTACAATTTAGGATTCGGGGTTGAGTTCGAAACTTCTGATGTATCTTTTGCCCGTACCGGTTTTGAGTACCTGACCTATGATAGTATTGATGTCTATAATCTGGCTGGAATGTACGGATACGGTTTCACCGACACTTCTCTTGGTGCAGTAAGACTGCAGTACGATGT
This sequence comes from uncultured Verrucomicrobiota bacterium, assembly GCA_937127435.1. GTDB lineage: Bacteria > Verrucomicrobiota > Kiritimatiellia > SS1-B-03-39 > UBA6053 > UBA6053. The sequence goes on from CAKZLZ010000052.1 coordinate 9,462, forward strand.
AGAGTCAGAAAACTTTGAAGTCATGCTCTCTTACATCTACAAAATGTAAAACGAGTCAACCACTCGAATGAAAACGGCCCCGATCTTTACGGGGCCGTTTTTTTGTGTCCCTGTTCCACTGCGTATACTCAATGAAAGAATCCACTTTACATCCCCACCCCTCCACATAGTCCTTACGGGCAAATGCAATCCTCCCCTTTCAAGGAGCCCTTCTATGGTACGTTATTCCATCCTTCTTCTTCTCGGCCTTAGCTTTTTACAACCCTCAAAGGCTCAAACCCTGACCCTCAATGAAGTTTCATCCAGTTTCCCGAAGATTATCAGGATGGATATTATTTAAACCTTCCGGTAGTGGATGCAGGACAAAAGCTTTGCCGGCTTTACCTGTCGGCAACCGTTCCACCCAAAGTCTTTAAGGAACCCCTTTAAATGGAAATTCAGGAAATTCTCATCACCGGGCTTATTCTTTGTTTCGCCGGATTGGCGCAAAGTGCCGCCGGGTTTGGCTATGCGCTTTTCGCAACCCCTTTGCTCTTGTTATGCGGAATGGCACTGCCGCAGGCCATTACCCTGGTGGTAACCTGCTCTCTCTGCCAGTCCCTCACCGGACTGCACCATTTGCGGGCGGTGGTTCCCTGGAAAAGCTCTTTTGCGGCCTCTGGTATCCGGCTCACCGGCATCTGTATCGGTTTGTTTGCGCTTAAAGTTCTGGTTCAGTTGGAACCCGAAAAAATTAAATTAACCGTGGGAATCATTCTTTGTGCAATCGTATGTTTACAATTGATCGTGCGGCCAAATCCCCAGGTATCCCCCCACCCGGCCTGGGCCGGAATTGCATTTCTCGGGAGCGGACTGCTCAGCGGAATTTGCGGCATGGGAGGCCCGCCCCTGGTCCTGTGGTCAATGGCGCAACCCTGGGATTCCCGGAAAGTACGTGCCTTCCTGTTCGGAGTCTTTTCCTGTTCACTTCCAGTACAGCTGATCCTGTTGAGCCTGACTTTCGGCATGGAAATTCTCCGCTTTGCAGGTTTAGGCCTCCTGCTCTTCCCCTTCGTGTGGCTGGGAACCATGATGGGCCTCCCTATTGGAAACCGCATCGAAAAACCTCAACTACAGAAAATTGCTTGTCTGATTTTGCTGGTGGTCGGAACCGGATCCATTTGGTCGGTTTTGAAACCCTGATCCTCCAAAACCAAACACCGTATGCTTCTTTTGTGGCGGGCACCTGACGCCCTCTTCTTTATAAGAAAGCCGTCACCCCCATGGCGCATAAAATCTTCCCCTCCGAAGAGGAAAATCGACAGGCGAACAACCCGGCAATCCTATTTGAAATTTTCAGACGGAAATTGTGATATTAGCTTTGATTATTAAACATTATGGTCATAAAGCTTCTAAATTCATCGCAAAAGTCAGAACCGGAAATACGAGCATCAAAAAATATGATGTTTAGATTCCTCTCTTGAAGCAGGCGTTGAACTGACAGATAGAAACTAGTGATTATATATTTTTTTATACACATTATTAACCCCAACTGAATACCCTCTGGAGTACATTTATGCCTTCCGACTCTCCCTCTAACCCCCGGTTAGGAACCTCGAAATGGGTTCGTACCGTCGTTACGTCCTTGTGCGCATTGGCCAGCATCTCCGCATGGGCCGCCCCTGACTGGAACCTGAACAAAGCTGAGTTTGACAACAGCAAACCGGGATCTGACGGAAAACCCTCCCTTAAAATTGCCCCGGGCGGTTCCGCCCAGTTAAAGTTGGGTACACAAGGCACTTCAGGCACCGTTACGCTGGAAGTCTGGGACGACGGCACGAACAGCATCGAAGGAAAAGGCCGGGGTGTGGGTCCACGCTGGGGTGTGTCCTCCGGGAACGGACGCGTATTGGTCGGAGGCATCATGTACGCCCCTTACCTCTCTGCTGGCGGCGCATATTGTATCATGGACGTGAATCCCAAAGATCCCGCCGGTTGGTTTAATCTTAAATATTTCAGCACCCGGAGCAAAACACCACGGTGGCAGAAATGGGAATTTATTTTTGATGCAAACGCGGGGGTGACCCTCAAAGTAGACGGCAAGGTCGTCCCCAAAAAACGCTTTAATTGGGATGAAAGTCAGATTGACAGCATGACCGGGGTGGTGATCTATGGAGACGACACCAAAAAACCCCAGGCACAAACACTTTGGGTGGGAAACATCACCGCCCAGGCAGGTCCGGAAATGGCTGTAAAACCTGCAGGAGCCAAACCCAGAGAAGCCGTGGTCCCCGACACGGATCCCGCTCCGGAAAAAGTATGGACCATGAAACCTGAATTTCAGAATTCCCATCCCCGTTTGCTCATCACCAAAGCGGACCTGCCTAAATACCGGGCCTTCTACAACAGCGAAGAAGGCAAACCCTGGCGGGATAAAATCCTGGCATACCTGCCCCCTTCCACGCCCCCGAAAGGCACAAAATGGCTGAAGGACGCCACCGACGCTCAACGTCAGGGATTATGGCGTCTGCCGACCGTCGCCCTACATTATCTGATGACCGGCGATCAGACTTCTCTAAATAGAACGAAAGGGTTTTTAAAAGCGTTTTATGAGCAACCCCACTGGGAAACCACCGGGGAATTGGATAGTGGGATGTCCGCCGCCAATATTATGATCGGCGCCGCCCTGGCTTACGACTGGGTTTACGACGAACTGGATCCGGAATTCCGTGAAGAATTCCGTGAAAAACTACTCTACCATGCCCGTGCCATGTACTACGGCGGACACTTAAGACGCAACCCGGGCATTCACTATTGGCAGGCGGACCCGGCAAACAATCACCGCTGGCATCGGAATGCGGGGATGACCCTGTCGATTCTCGCCATTTATGAGGCACGTCCCGAGGAACAGTGGATTCTGGACAAAACCATTAATGAGCTAGCCTTCATCAATGAATGGTTACCAGCAGACGGGAGCTGTCATGAAGGCCCCGGATATTTCCTCTTCGGCGGAAACCACCTCACGCTGGCCATGGACGCGGCTGATATCACCTTAGGTACCGACTTCCTGGAGGCGGATTATTTTAAACGCATGGGTGAGTTCCGGGCCTACACTCTGCTCCCAGGCATGAAAGGTGTCTTTTCTTTTGGGGATGGCGGCACCTACGGTATGGGCGGGTATAACAACTTCCTTTTACGGGCCGCAAGCAAGTATCAACAATCTGATATTAAAGATGTCTTGTACCGCTTGGAAGAGGCAAATACGAAATCGTACATGTTTGGCTGGTTTAACCTCGTATGGGATGATCCATCCCTGCCCCGAGGAGACATGACCAATCTGCCAACCAAAGCGTTTTTTGAAGATGTGGGATTTGCATCCATGCGGGAATCATGGAAGGACGATGCCATTGCCGCCTCGTTCATCAGCGGCCCCTTTGGCGGTCACCATCTGCTGAAATACACCGAGGGTGGTAAAAATTATATCAATGTCGCCCATGACGATCCGGATGCGCTGGAATTCCAGATTGCCAAAGGTGGAAATGTATTGGTCGCCACCGACGGATACTCCAAACACAAGGCCTCCCAAAATCACAATACCTTTTTGATTAATGGCATGGGGCAAATGTCCAAAGGCCGTCCCGAGGGCGGCACCTGGTCTCAACCCGGCGGCGACATGAGCGAAATGGCCTATGTCACCTTATGGAAGGTTACCGACAAAATTACAGCTGTGGAAGGAGAAGCCGCCGGCTCCTACTTGAGTACCAAAAATAAAAAAACCGGAAAAACCCGGCCAAAGATGGACCGCGTCCGCCGCAGTTTCATTTGGGTGGAAGGCGATTACATTCTGGTGCTGGATGAAGTCCGCGCTCCGAGTGATGTGGAGATCTCCTGGCTCATTCAATCAGATGAATTGACCGTGGAAAATGAAGCAGAAGGCCGCTTTGTATTAAGCAGGGAGGGAGATTCTCTGCCCATGCAAATATTGGCGGACCAGTCCCTGGAAACGAATATTCAACTTTCACCGGCCGATGCCAGAGGGAAAAATCTAGGATTGCAACAGCTCCGTGCCACTGCAAACACATCGAACTTAAAGGTCGTCAGCATTTATGATCCCTGGGGTCGTGGACCTTTATCGGCAACCTTAAAAACGACGGGACCTGACAGCGCAGCCATCCTGGTAACGGGAGAGGGACTCCGCGATGTTTGGCAGTGGCAATCGGCCGCTGACAATAAAAACGGTTCTCTGCTGAAGGGAACCCGCCAGCAGGGCAACCCGGCCGGATTCCCTTTTCAAGTGGACAGCAGTGATGAAGTAACCATTCCTTAAGTAAATTGGCATGACACTTCTCGCGTTTGACCAAATAGACCCAGAACGCATTTCGAAACAGCTTGGACAAACCGCCCCTTACCGGGCGGTCCCGGGCCGCTGGCCGAAAGAAAAAATCAATAATTGGTACCGCAGCCTCCCCTGGTTGGCCGGGACCAATTATTATCCTTCTACCGCCATCAACCAAATCGATATGTGGCAGGCATCCACCTGGGACCCTGTCACCATCGAAAAAGAACTGCAATGGTCCGAAGAGTTGGGTTTTAATACCCATCGGGTGTATTTGCATGATCAGGTGTGGCAGGCGGATGAACAGGGTCTGTACCAGCGGATGGATCAATTTCTCAGCATGTGCACCGGCCATGGTATCCGTCCGTTTTTTGTATTTTTTGATGACTGTCATTTCCCGGAAGCACAGCTCGGCCCCCAACCCCCGGTGGTGCCTGCCTACCACAATTCCGGATGGGTCACCTGTCCCAACCGCCCCTGCGCCCTCCGTTTCGCCAAAGGGGAAGCCCATCCGGATGAAGTCGCACGTCTCAAAGGCTATGTGCAGAACACCCTCAAACGATTTGCGGATGATGAGCGGGTACTGATGTGGGAATTGTACAATGAACCCGGCCGCGGTGCGGGAGAATCAGGCCGGCAGAACGGGGATCTTGGCTACGAAGATTTTGGTGATGACTCCGCCAAACTCAATCATCAGGCCTGGGTTTGGGCGCGGGAAATCAATCCTTGCCAACCAATTTGCACGACCACTGAGGGTTGCGTGGGTGAAATCAACTGGTCCATCAACGCACTCAATTCTGATGTACACTCCATTCACAACTACGGCAAGGCCGATCAGGTTCGTGAGCAAATTGCCGAATTCCGCAAAGATGAACGTCCCCTGTTTATGACCGAGTATTTGGCCAGGGAAAACGGGTCCACCTTCCAGGAGATCATGCCCTTACTCAAAGATGAAAAAGTGGCTGCACTCAACTGGGGCTTTGTCTCGGGAAAAACCGGAACCATCTGGCCTTGGCAATCCCGATATCGTGAGGGCAAATTCCGGTCGGCGGATGATCTCCGAAAAGAAGGGTGCATTTTAAAAGCAGGCGACCCCTACCCTGAACCTGAAAGTTGGTTCCACGATATCCTGCGTGAAGACGGAAGCCCCTATAATCAGGAAGAGATTGATTGCATTAAGAAATATACTGGTAGTAAGTAGACGCCACTATGAAAGCAAACCCATCGTATGTAGATCTCCTTTCCCCCTGGCCCTCGGCCATCCAAAAACACCTTTTCCGCTTTCCCGGCAATAAGAATCTGGCTTGTTACGGTCCCGGCAATCAGGGCCACTGGGCCCAACAGGCAAATACCACCGCCGCATCCGCCTTGGCCGTGCTTGCGGTAGACCCCGGCTTCAATGAACAACAGGCAGGCATGGGCAGGGAGGAAATGCTGGATTGGGCACTGGCCATGATTCGGTTTACGGCCTCCACCCATCATGCCGGCAACAGTAAAACGACAGACGGTAAAAGCTGGGGGCATTCCTGGATTTCCAGTTTGTGTCTGGACCGGCTTTGGCATGCGGTTGAAGCCCTCGGAGATCTCATCCCCGAAGAGGATCAGGCCCTGCTCCACAAAGTACTTTTGTCCGAAGCGGATTGGATACTGGAACAGTATACCATTGTCGCAGGTCCCGTGGACCACAACAAACCAGAAAGCAACATCTGGAATGGCTGCCTGCTCCACCGCGCCGCCCGCATGCTTCCTGAAGCACCGAATGCAAATGCCTACCTCGATAAGGGGACCCGCTTTTTATTAAATGGAATTTCCACGCCGGAAGATGCGTTCTCCGATGTGTTGATTGAAGGGAAGCCCCTCTCTGAGTGGCATGTGGGAAACAATATGTTCTCCAGCATGGGCTGCAACCACCACGGTTACCAGAACGTAGGGTATATGGTCATCTGCCTGTCAAATATTGCCATGATGCACTTCCACTGCAAAGCAAACGGATGGGAAGCACCTACCGCCCTCTATCATCATGCGGAAGAGCTTTGGAAGGTGGTGAAAGCCTGTACTTTTGATGACGGCAGACTCATGCGTATTGGAGGCGATACCCGGGTGCGGTATTGCTACTGCCAGGATTACTGTATTCCCACTTGGCTGTGGGCCCGTGACTATTTGGGAGATATGGACACCCTGAACTACGAACAAGGCTGGCGGAAACAGGTGGCCAAAGAAGTCAAAACCAACGGGGATAACACCTTTCTCTCCACCCGATTAAAAACGCTCGATGAAGTCTCTCCCCTCTACTATTTGCGTCTGGAGGGTGATCGGGCCTGTACTTTGGGAATGGGCGCTTATTGGAATCGGAAACACGCTTTAGACCGCACCGAGCCGCCGAAAGACGCGCCACAGCCCCTGAACCTGTGGCAGGATGACTATCACGGATCCTGTATGGCACGCGGTGAAAACCGCATGGCCTCATGGACCTGGCGGGCTGCCGAAGCCCCTCAGGCGCTGATGGTTGCCAAAGACCAAAGCGCCATGGCGGAATGGAGGAATAATCTGGCGGGACAAGTCTACGGTGTGGGCCGCATGAACTTACCGAAATGTGAATGGGAGCAGGCTGAAACTTTTGCCGGTGGATTTGCAACTTGTGGAACGGTTACCATCCACACCAGCGATCCCGTGGCCGAGGGTGATATCCCCACAGATGTCGCAAATATTGATCTGGCCTGCGTCGCCATGCCGGATGACCAAACCATGGTAATTCTGCAACGGGCCCGGGCCATCGGCCGACCCTATTTAAGTTCGGTCAAGGGGCTTTTCTTCAATGTGGCCAACGACTTGTTTAATGACTTTTCAAGAACCGTTTATGATTCTGACGGGAGCAAAGAGCTCCAGACCTGCCCGACCGAAAGCGAAACGCTTGCGGTTTCCGGAAACTGGCTGAACATCGATAACAGTCTGTCCGTCATCAAAGTCTATGGTGCGGAACTTTGCATTCACCGTCCGAAAGAACGACAGGTAACCATCCAACCGAAACACGGACGGTACCAGGTTTTAGATGCCGGTGGCAGCCTTTACGCGGAGGAAATTTGTTGTGGATGTAAAACCGGTATGCATGCAAATGCCCCGGATGCCACCCTCTTTGATCTCGGGGTGATCCTCAAAAGCGGACAAACGGCGGCCGAGACTGAACAATCCCTGCAGGCATCACCGCCCACGGCCTTGACCTTCACCCATCCAGACCTTCGGGGCATCGAACTGACAGATGCAAACGGAGATCTCCAACGGGTAGTGGTCAACTTTTCCAACCAGGCTGTCGCGGAAGAAGGCGAAAACTATCCGGCAAAACAAGTTCATATCCTGCCGGGAAAATAAATTTCTATTCACTCACCAACCAAATACTTCCATGAGATTCCCGGCACGAATACTTTTAACCATGATCCTAAGCACGACCCTTTGGGGAGAAGATATGAAACCAGCATTTAAACGCAGTGAAGCCGTTACGGAGAGATCAGACTTTGGTCCCCGCATCGACCGTTTCACCCTCTATTCACCTTCCATGAAACGGGACATCAAAGTAGTGGTTGTCCTGCCTGCGGCCTACTTCGAAAACCCTGCCGACACCTTTCCGGTTCTCTATACCCTGCATGGCCACGGGGCCCCATATGATACCTGGGCCACCATGCCGAATCTTTTAAAACAACTAAACAAGACGCCTTTTATTTATACCTGCTTCGACGGAGACAACGGCAGCTTTTATATCGATGCCCCAACCCCGGTTCAAACTGCACGTAAAAATTCTCCCAACGAAAACGATCCCCAACTTTCCCTTTTCCAAACCTTCTTTTTCGATGAGTTTATGCCTGCGATCGACCATTGGTACCGGATCAATCCCCAGGCCCGGGGCGTAACCGGTTTCTCCATGGGCGGAAACGGCGCCCTGACCTACACTCTCAATCACCCGGAAATGTTTACTGCTTCCAGCGGGCTCTCCACTGCTTTTTTTGATTTTTCAATACCTGACTCCAAAGGCAAGAAACGGTTATTGAAAGTGCTGGGTCCCTATGAAGAACATCCCGAGTGGTACCAGGCTGTGGACCATTACGTCAAATTACAAAAACTTCTCGACGAAGGCGTGCAACTTCCTCCCATGTATCAACACATCGGCAGCGAAGATTTCCTCTTAAAAGAAAACCGCAAGTTCAAAGATTTCGCCAAAGCCAAGGGTCTGGATCTGAGCTATGAAGAAAGTCCGGGAGAACACAATTGGAAGTTCTGGAATGCCGCCAGTGTGGGTGTGGCTGAATTTCATTGGACCTACTTCCAAAAAGCGGTTGCGGAAACGAATCCCTAAGCGGTTTATTTCTTTAAGACCAGGCAACTGATACTCCGGGGAGGAACCGTAAAGTTTCCGTCCTTAAGGGTCACCTGCTGCGCTTCCTCTGTAAAGTGCCGGTAAGCTTCATCTGCAGGTTCATCCCGGGCCAGCATCACATACAAAGTGGCTTCCGCATCTGCGGCCACATGAAAACCTGAAAGGTTCACGGTCTGCTCCTGCTCAAAGGAGCGGTTGATCATATGGACAAAAACCGAATCATCATCCACAGTGGAGACCGCATCAAATTGTGATACGGAATGTTTATGCCATCTCAAATCATAAAGGGGTTGATGCTCTTTATGATTTTCGATGGTGAGGGGAAGAAAGAAGGCCCCGTGATGCTTCCGATAAAACCAGGAGGTCTGACCCTGTGCACCATAATGAAGGGGTGCACCGTCCCTTCCTGAATAATTTACCGCGGCGATGTCCCAGCCTTTGCCGATCAACATACGTTGGGTCGCAAGTTCAGTCGCGGACGCATCACGAAAAAATCCGTGGTACATGGATGCGATCCCCAGACCTACCGCGTTGCGGAAAGGGAACCCCACTTGCCCGTCCGCCTTCTGCCATCCCCAGCCATTCCAATTCCATTCGGTATAGGCCATCTTATATCCCAGGGAAGTATATTCATTCCCACTGCGGTTAAACGCCATGCACATCCCGTCGGTATAAACCCCGGGCATCGCACTCAGCCGCATCCAGTAATCATAAGGATGTTCAATCCCTTCCACGGGTACGTCCTCCCCTTCCCGCGTTAAGGTGTATGAAGACATCGGGCTGTAAAAATGTTTGGCGAGAAAACCGACTTCCTTCCGGATCTCCGGATCCCGCAAAACGATTTGATCCACCTTAAACATCATACCTTCGTCGATAATGATTTTAATATCGGGATCAATTTCCCGGATGAGCCGGACATAAGTAAGGATACATTCCTTCATCCATTCCGCCACCACCTGCCGTTGAGCTTCCGTCGGTTTCACGTCCCCGCCCCGAAGCCCCGGATCTAATCCCAGGCCCACCAGCACATCTTTTTCCCAACGGTCCAAAAACCATTCATTTCCGATCTGTACATATTCAGCGCCGAAAGGTTCGGAATGTCCATTTTCAGCCCGGATCGCCGGCCAGTCCGGCATGCCTTCCGGCAAATCCGCCCCCTGCGGGGCATTACAGTAGGCCAAAATCCCCACATGATTCACGGCGGCTTCCCGAAGGGGTTTTTTACGGGCACAGGCTTCCAAAAAGTTCAAAACGATGATCGTTTCATTGCCCAGCGTTTTTTGCAGATTCCAATATTCGTCCCAACCAAAGTTATTGGTGATGGTGTGATTTGTCGGATCTTTGAATGAGAAATACATTCCCCGGGTGACCGGCCGCTCAGTGCCGAACCTTCCGGGGACATGATCGATCATGTCCCGCCAATCAATGTAATCGATGTCTGATCCGCCGGGAAACCGGATAACCGGAATCTTCATGGCCTGAATCAACTCCAGCGCTTCCGCATCCAGATTTCCATCCGCATCGCAAATTCCTTCAGGCCCCGGTTCACCAAAGCTGGCCCGTTCCAAAAATTGCCCGAATATTTTCTCAGGAATGGGGTGAGTGGGCTCATCGCCCAATTGTAGTTTCACAACCGGCAGTTCGGATTGACTGAACAAAGAGGTAGACATCATGATGAACGCAATAAAGGGAAGGCGGTTAATTTTCATGCAGAATTTCTGAATGAAAATTCTTCGAATTCAAGCGGAACCCTGAAAAATAATCAAACGAGTGATTGAATTGACAAATCAATGAAAACCAAACATGAAAGAACGATACGTTTTCAAAGTACCCACCCCATTGATCTTATGCAACATATCCGATTCAACTTTACATTACTCCTGCTTCTTACTGCCGGCATACTCCATGGGGCTCCCTCAGATACACTCACATCATTTGGTGTCACCTGGAAGTTTGACCGCCCGGTTGAAAACGGAACCTTTATCACCGGAGATCCATGGATTATCGGCCCCGCACAAGTGATTGCGATTACCAACGATAAAAACGATCCTAATTTCTCCCCCAAGAAAGGACAAAACGGATCGATGTTGAACCCCTTGTCCGATCCGAAAGGCCGAAACCATCAGGGTTACGATGAAAGTTTAAATTCATATAAAGAATCCTTAAATGCCGCCCTGCCAAATGGTGAACCCGTAAGCGGATCCAACCCCATCCAGCTTCGGGCTGGAGACTCATTAATCTCCATGGTCAGTTGGTTGTATAACAGTCAAAGTGATGCGGAAGCAGGAATCCCCTCTTTCAATGGTGGAACCAAAGCCCCGCGGCCGGTCACCCGTTCTGCCAGTATTCTGACCGTGCTGGACAAAGCACCGCCTGCAAACAGCTTCCGCCCTCCCTATGTGAAAGATTTCAGAGGCAAATTTCACACCCTCAATGAAATACGATGGGACCGGCTCAAAAATCTGCCTGCACCGTCATCCGCTCCGGATGCCAACAGACTCATCCAAAAAGTTGACCGCCCATGGGTGGATCACGTTTTTGAATATCTGGGAGCCATGGTGCATCCTTCAGAGCACATGCCGAATTACGGTCGGGACATGGGCAATATCATCGGCAATGCGACCCTGCTGGTAAACACCGATATCCCCCTGAAACAAAAGCAACAACTGTCGATTTATCTCATCCAATACGGAATTGATCTCACCGGGATTGCGGATGCAGGCGGTGGCTGGCGCGCAAACGGCGGACATGCACTCGGACGTAAATGGCCTATTCTTTTTACCGGCATTCTACTGGATGATTCCCATATGCTTGAAGTTGGCGAATGGGACCGCACCTTCAATCAAGGGGTGGAATTCCAGGAAGATCAAAATTATTTTTACGTGTCCGATGCCGAAGTGGATTTAACCAACAGCTCGAAATGGAAACCCGACCACCGCAATGTGAAAAAAGGTCAGGCAAATCCCTACACGGAGCAAGACATCGGCATGCCGGAATGGGGCATCCGCCACGCCTACAAGCCCCAGTCCGACAACAATCATATGAATGCGGTTTATCGAGACATCAATGGCGGGGTTGCACCGGCATTTGCATTGGCGGCCCTTATCATGGGCGGACGGGATGCATGGAACCACGAAGCTTTCTTTGATTATCAGGACCGATACATGAGTCATCCCGAGCGGCCGGCCCGTGGCACAAATGCTGTGGATAGCTTTGTTCAGAACATGTGGGAAATGTACCGGAAAGATTATCCCCCGGTTTGGACATCCAAATAGAAATTTTTCAGGTCTCCACCTGAAGAATCCCGTGGGAAAAAGCAGCGGTCAGACTTTGATCCGTCCTTTTCAGTCCGCCTCTTTCCATGCCGGGAATCAAACGGGGTGGCGCCCCGGAAAATTATATTTGCATATGGAAAAACCCGCTTGACCTCTCGCTTTAATAGGCAAAGATGAGCATGCATTAACCCATATCAAATAATTATGAAAAATTCCCACCCATTCATTCGTACGACGCTCTCGCTCACACTTCTCAGTGGCATGACCCTTCTTCATGCGCAGGAAGCCGAACCCCCAAAGGGCAACCTGCCTTTTCTGGAAGCTCTTTCCAACGGAACGCCATGGGCCCAAATCCGCCTTCGCTATGAAACAGCCGATCAGGAAGGCAAAGAAAATGCCATCGCGGAAACCGGGCGCATTCGCCTGGGATACGAAACGGAATCCTGGTTTAATTTAAAAGGAGGCATGGAGTTTGAAGCTTCCCGGGCCGTGGACGTGGACAGCTATAATGCGGCGGGTGTAACTGGAAATCCGGACAAGTCCGTCATCGCAGATCCACCCACAACGGAAGTGAATCAGGCTTATCTGACCTATACCTACGAAGACAACAGCCTGCAAGTGGGCCGCCAACGTCTGGTTATCGGCAATGTGCGCTTTGTGGGAGATGTGGGTTGGCGTCAGAACAACCAGACCTTCGATGCCGCCACTTTCCGAAGCACAGCATTGAATGATGTCAGCTTTCTCTACAGCTACATCAACCAAGTCAACCGCATCTTCGGATCCGAAGCCGCCCCCGAGCGGAGCAACCCGGAATCTGACAGTCACGCTGTTTATATCACCTACGGAGGATTGGAAAATATAGACCTTGGCGCTTATACATATTTACTGGATATCGAAGGTGCGGCCGAAGTCGCCACCAACTCTTACGGTGCCTTTGCTTCCGGAAAACACGCACTCACCGATGCTTCGACCTGGGGATGGCGTTTGGAAGGCGCCTATCAGGAGAGCGCCTCCAGCAATCCAGAAGACTATGATGTGATGTACTACCACCTCACCCTCAACAGTGGATGTGAGTTTGCGGATGTGGTCCTTGGCTTCGAATCCCTTGGTTCCGACACAGCGACTTCCGGAGAAAACCGTTCTTTCAGCACCCCCTTGGCAACACTGCATAAATTCAATGGATGGGCGGATGTCTTTTTGACCACTCCCCCGGAAGGGCTGGAAGATTTTTATATCGCACTGGTAGGTAAACTTCCCAAAGAAGTTATCGCCAAAGCGATCTATCATGATTTCAGTTCTGAAACCGGCAGTATGAGCTACGGAGATGAAATTGATCTGTGGTTGGAAAAGGATTTTCCCGCCCTCGGAAAAGTCATCCTCAGTTATGCCAATTATTCCGCCAATGAATTCGGCGTAGACACCGAACGCTTTTCCGTGGAACTGAATGTCGCCTTTTAAGAATTAGGTCTGCACCCTCTCAATTATCGACGGGGAAATTCAACCCACCGAATGAAAATCCGGTGGGTTCCCTTACCTGATGTCGATGGAGAGTCTTCACCCCTCAAAAATTACACCAGAGCCTGGTACGCCAGGCGTTTCACATGATCCATAATCCCGGTGGGCACATTCGCCCGCACCTGAATCATAATCATAACCACCATATTTTCTTCGGGACTAATCCAGATCTGGGTTCCGGCAGCCCCTCCCCATCCGAAGTCACCTTTACAAGCCAGACTGCGGGAACGGTGAGGATCTGTCATGACTGAAACTCCCAGACCAAATCGGAAAGACTGAATACCGATTTCCAGATTGGGATGCCCCACAGGTAAATGATCAGCCGTCATCAAATCCACGGATTTGCGACCTAAAATGGTTCCCCCGGGGTAATGCCCCTTGTTCAACAACATCCGGCAAAAAGTCATATAATCAGCCGCCGAGGACAACAGTCCTGCGGAACCGCTCAGATAAGGATTCTCCCGGCGAAAACGACTCTCGGGACCCGACGGATCCTGCACCGTCAATTTTCCTTCCTGGTGATATTGATAACACACCGTGAAACGCTCAGCTTGGTCTTCCCGCAGTGTGAACCCGGTATCTTTCATCCCCAATGGTTCAAAAATCCGCTCTTGCAGGAAGACATCAAAAGATTTCCCGCTTACAATTTCGACGATGCGTGCCAGGACATCGGTCGAATAGCCGTAGATCCATTTTGTGTCCGGTTCTGCAGCCAGCGGCAGCGTGGCCAGTTCATCGCAGAAACTTTCCAGGCTATGGTCCGATGCAAGCAGCCCTTCTAAATTGTGTTTCTGATCCAGCCCGCCACAGTGGCGGAGCAAATCGTAAATGGTACATTCATGATCAGCGAATGCGGGAATATAAACACCCGCCTTGTCATTTAAATCGAGGCCCCCTTCTTCGTATACCATCAACAATGCCACCGAAGTCACGATTTTGGTCATCGAATAAATCCTGAAAATACTGTCTTCCCCCATGGGTAATTTTTTTTCAATATCCCGCCAGCCTTGCACATCCCGGTAAACATTTTTACCGTTGCGCTCTATGAGCGTCACCGCCCCGGGAAGTTTCCCCGAGGAAACCTTTTCTTCAATATAATCATGAATCCGTTGTAATCGTTCCGGACACAAACCTGAATCGACAGAAGCAGTATGTTCACTCATCTTAACCTCAAAGTTATTGTTGGGCAGACCAGACAGCAGGTGTACGCGGAATCACGACCGTGTCTTCTTCTACCGGTTGGTTGATCTGATCATAAAAAGTTTTCGATGCCTCATCCTCCAAATATTTCTTACCGAAACCGATGAAGGGCTGTGCCGTATCCGGGTTTAAATATTTTTCCTGAATATATCCTTCCGCACCTACGCCCCCTTTCCAAGAGCTGGCAGCATTCGCCAACTGCTGGGCTTCGTGAGGGCCTTGAAAGGCGAGTTGATGTATAACCGGGTCGAAGTTGGCAAGTTCCGGTGAAAGAAAACGCCCTTTAATCCACTTACTGGTTTCACCACTCACCGAGCGGTATTCCGGATTTTCCATGTCGCCGTTCCAACACATTTCTTTTTGTGTTTTAATGAAACGGGCAAGATCTTCATCATCAAACAACAAACCGTGACGGTAAAGATTTACGGCAATAGAAACCGAGGAAACATACCATGCTGCATTCGGATCGGGGGCCATCCAGCCGACCCGCCATGCATCCTCTTTCTCCGGATGAATATCCCATTCCCCCGCCGGCACCCAGGACATCCATTCATAATGACCGTCCTTCAAAATCAGATTTGATTTATACCAGGCCCCCACCTGCAGCGCCCGCTGCATGTAAACCGGATTTTCCGTCACGCGGTAGAGTGCGAGGAGTCCATTCACCATGATCGAAAGCTTCTCAAAGGAGAGACTTACCCCTTCCTGGATCGGATAATCCAACCAACGATAGACGCCCCCCTTTCCGGGGATTTCCCTGAAGTGTTCACGGGCATCCCACTTGGGGAAAAGCTGTTCTTCCATCAGGGTCAAATACTGTTTGATGGTCTCTGCATTTTCAGTGGCATAATCCTCATCCTGTTTTGCCAATTCCACCCAACGGGCCAGAATGCCGACAGCCCGGAAATTGGTTTGAATCTCATCCACTTCAAGCGCCGGATTGTCTTTAGGTTTGCGGTCCGGCAAGGTCGGGCCGTACCATCCCAAATATCCGTCAGGTCCTTTTTCCATCAGCCCTTGAAATACCGCAAAGCTGTCCCGGAACAGGTCCAAATATTTTGTATCGCGGGTCAGCTCGTAACTCGTCAACATCCCGTTCAAATACCGGAACTCCACCCAACAAAATCCTTCCGGCCCCTTTTCTTTCAGCTTTGCTTTCAGTTTATCCGTATCTACATTTTGAGCAAAGTCTGTCATGTGCGCAGTAAATGCTTCCTGAATCTTCAGATCCGATGCGGTCGGTTCCTGCGAATAGAGAGAGAATCGGCACAGGGCCAATAGAATACAATATATTCCGGTTTTTATCATTTTTTGCTCCAAGGGTAAGGTACAACGATTGATCTAAAGATGCTCAAAATTCAATCAGGAAAGAGTGAAATATAGTGTTTCGCAATATACCTGCGATATCACAACCAGGACAAGTCAGCTAAAAGCAAGTTTCCGTTCTCCGAAGTGAATTAAAAACTTATTTCCAATCCACTGTGACTTCACCCGCATCCACGGGAACCTCGATGAGAAGTTTATCCTGAAGCACCGTATGTCTTAATGCCTGTCCCTTTCCGTTAAGTGCCCTGGCGACTTGAACATTCGCCTGCGGGATGACCACAGTTAAATCCGAATTAAATGTCGCCACATCTTCCAGGGAGCTCGCGATGGAAAAGGTCAGCTGATGGTCAGACTGCTTCACCATGACGATTTCCGAATGCTCCCGTTGCCATACGTAGCGGCCCACCGTTCCCATGGGGGCAATCCAGAGTTTATCCTGTTGGGATACCAGCCACTCACAATGGATCCGGAACTGCTCTTTACTGTCGAAGGGTGAATACCCTGACACAATGGCATGCACCATTGGAATCACCCACTCGCCCTCATCAATGGATGTAAGGATTTTTTCACGCATCTTTTCTTCATTCCACTTACGTTTCCCGGCATTTCCGTAGGTCATCCGTCGTGCCTGAGGCAATAGGTTGTTGTCCCGGATAAAATAATGATGCTCTTGAATTTTTTCAACTACCGGCTCGGTGAGTTTCGAACCACCCGGCATCGCATAGGATACCGGTACCTGTCCGGTCCGTTCTGCGATCAATTTCCAAGAGCCATTCACCAACCAATCCAACGTTTCAGCATCCACTTCATGAAGTTTTTGCCCCACATACCCGTGAGTCCCTAATTCGTGTCCCTGCTTAAGCAAGGCGTTCGCCTCCTCCCAATTGATGGTGGCCGCACGTTTTTTGGGGCCTTCCATCGCTTCGGGAATAAGAAAAAAGGTTCCCTTAATTCCCAAAGGTTCAATAATCTCAATGGTATTGTTCACCTGACCACGAAACCCGTCATCAAAAGTAAAACTGAAAGCCGCAGCTTTGTCATCTTTATAAGGGGCAAGTCGCACTTGAGCAAAAAGGGAAGAAATGGATGTAAGGAAGAAAATGCTGAATAAAAAAGGGAAACGGAAGGTTGGTTTCATAAATACCGAATTGAAGTTTGTAACTATTGTGGAAGACTCAGACTGTGGAAAACACCTGCTTTTGCAAGCGAACAGTCAAAAATTCACCTTTAAAAGGCATCATATCCAGAAACCGGATGAAAAACGGCGTAACTTTTCCAAGCCTTGACTGGACAGGAGCCGTTGAAATTGACATTACCTATCCGCAATGCGTTTTTACATAACGTAACAATAGACCCTGACCCCCGGATGGTATGAGCGAATTACAAACCACACTTTTGACAGACTGGCACAAAGAACATGGTGCCAAAATGGATGCTTTTGGCGGATACCAAATGCCTTTATGGTATGGCACCGGCCCCATTAAAGAGCATCGTGCGGTGATACAGGGTGCCGGGCTCTTTGACACCTCCCATATGTCAGAATTACTCATCGATGGCCCGGAAGCCTTTGATTTGCTCCAAATGGCCCTAAGCAAAGACCTTCGAAACTGCATCGGGAAAGGCAGACATCTGGAACGGGGACGTGCCACCTACGGATTTTTACCTCAGGAAAACGGACACCTGCTGGATGACGCCATCGTGATGATGGAAGAGCGGGATGTATATCTCCTGGTTGTGAATGCCGGCATGGGGGAACCCGTAAAAAATCATTTACAGAAGCTGGGACACCTTTTGGATGTCGCGGTGAGTGATTTAACCGGAAAACTCTGCAAATTAGATCTGCAGGGGCCCGCTTCCGCACAGATTCTGGAACGGGTACTGAAACCCACCAAACAGCTGAAAGCCCCCTTCCCCTATTTTTCTTTTGTGGGACATTACGACCACTTACAGGAAAAAGTGCAAAGTACCCTCGGGTTTCCGGTGATGGTTTCCCGCACCGGCTACACCGGAGAATTCGGATTCGAACTCTTTGTGCGGCCGGATGGGTTTGTAGCGCTTTGGAATCAACTACTCGAAGCAGGCAAGCCGGAAGGATTGATTCCCTGCGGCCTGGGCGCGCGGGACAGCCTGCGTACCGGCGCCGGACTTCCCCTCAGTCATCAGGACCTGGGAGAATGGCCGGTCATCCGCCATCCCTGGGAATTTGCATTGTGCCGCAATGAAAAGGGTTTCACTAAATCCTTTGTCGGATCTGAAACCCTGCTGGAAGACAACTCATCGGATTGCACCTACCCCTTTATTGGTAAAAACGGGAGAAAAGTGGATGCCGGTGCCGAAGTGCAAATCGATGACAAAACCGTTGGCCGGGTTTTAAGTTGCGCCACGGATATGGCGATGGATTTGGTGGAGGGTGAAGTGCTGAGTATCGCATCCCCGAATGCAGCCGATGACTTTTCACCGAAAGGGCTGTGCTGTGGATTTGTCCGGGTAAACCAAAGCCTTTCAGAGGGTCAGACCCTTACCTTAAAAGACAAGCGCCGCAGCCTCGAAGTGATGGTCACCCCAAACCTTCGTCCCGATCGGACCGCCCGAATGCCTTGGCCGTTGTCATGATACTGGGATTGCTCTCCGACACCCACGGCCATCTGCAACGGACCACCGCGGCGCTTACACTTTTAAAACAGGCCGGCGCGGAACAACTCATCCATTGCGGTGATTTGGGCAGCGAAGAAGTTATTACTTTACTGTTTGAACAACAGGAACAAGGCGTCCCGGTCACGGCCGTTCCGGGCAATGTGGACGAGTGGGACCCTGATCTTATTTTGTATGCGAAAAAATTGGGCATCCCCCTTCCCCGCCAACAACGATTCGTACTCGATGGCTTAAATATCGCGTTGCACCACGGACATGATCCCTACATCATGAGCAATCTTCTGATCGACCGGGATCTACAACTCCTATTCACCGGTCACACCCACGTTGCAAAAGATGAACAGGAAGGGAATATCCGCATCATCAATCCCGGGGCGGTCTACCGCGCCAACCCGCCCGGTGTTTCCGTTTTCGATACCCAAACCGGAAAATTAAAGTTCATCGCTTTGGATGCGAACTAACATCGGGCCGGACCGCAAGCTGAAGCCGCCAGACACCTTCACATCCCCGAGACTCTCCAACCGGAGAAAACGGTCTGAGAACAAAAGTTTCCTCATTCCACTTGCCAAAGTCATTTTAGGAGCATTAGGAGCTTTATTGTCCTGTATAAGCACCCCATAAGGCCTAAACCCGAACTTTTATGAAAAAATCCTCCTCTCCTTCACTCTTCCGCCCCCGATTTCTGGAACTCTGGAATCGAAAGGGGGAAGAAAAAATTGCCTGGGGAACCGAAATCATTTCCGGGATGACCGTTGGCCTGATTGCCCTTCCCCTGGCACTGGCCTTGGGCATTGCCAGCATTCCGGCAGGAGCGGACACCGGATTGCCCGCACCCGCCATCGGCATTATCACCGCTATTATTGCCGGAGCACTGATTTCCGCTCTGGGGGGAAGCCGGGTTCAAATTGGGGGACCCACCGCGGCCTTTATTCCCATCGTTCTCCTCATCATCCAGGAACACGGTTTTCAAGGACTGTTGATTTCCACCCTGATGGCAGGTTGTATCCTCATCGTGATGGGCCTCACCCGCATGGGAACCCTCATCAAATACATCCCCTGGCCGGTCACCAGCGGTTTCACCACCGGCATCGCGGTTTCGATCATGCTCTCTCAGATCCCCGATTTATTGGGCTACAGAAGCGGAGGCGCTCCCCGGGAATTTTTTGAAAAGGTCGATTGGCTCATTGAGCATGCGTCTTTGCTGAATCCGGTCACCTCCGTCTTGGGGGTTATTTGCATCGCGATCATTCTTTTATGGCCCAAGTTTAAACTCAAACGAATTCCGGGCTCGATCGTGGCCATGATTCTGGCCACTTTCTTCGTCCTTATATGGAAAGATACGGGAGTTGAAACCATCGCCAGTAAATTCGGCGCAGGCGCGCTTTCCTCAGGCTTCCCCCAACCCAGACTCCCCCAAATTGACTGGTCTATGGTTCGGGATCTCATCGGCCCCGCCACCGCCATCGCCATTTTAGGGGCGATTGAATCTCTCCTCTCCGCGGTTGTGGCGGATGGACTTTCAGGCGATCGACATGACAGCAACACCGAGCTGGTCGCCCAGGGAGTTGCCAATCTTTGCTGCCCCCTCTTTGGCGGTCTTCCCGCCACCGGAGCGATTGCCCGCACCACCGCCAACATCAACAGTGGCGGCAAAACCCCGATTTCCGGCATCGTTCATGCCTTCACTTTGTTGATGTTAATGCTGATCGGATCCAAATGGGCCGGCATGATTCCCATGACCGCAATGTCTGCAGTGTTGATGGTCGTCGCCATCCGCATGGGCGACTGGCACGAACTCAGCCGATGCCTGAAAATGCCCCGCAGTGATGCCCTGGTCATGATCACCACTTTTGGCCTTACCGTGGTCTTTGATTTGGTGGTCGCGGTTGAAGTCGGGATGGTCCTTGCAGCCATGCTCTACATCAGAAGGGTTTCAGAAACCACTCAGGTCAGTCATGTGACCGATCAAGACATGCTGGAAAGACCCGAGCAGATGGCGCAGGGAAAAACCATTCCCGAAGGCGTGCGGGTCTTCCGGATTTTCGGCCCGTTCATGTTCGGCGCCGCCGAAAAAATGGAAGCGGCCATGGAAGCATCCGGCGGCTTCCCCCAAGTGTTAATTTTACGTCTGCATCTGGTCACCGCCATGGATACCACAGGCCTCAATGCCCTGGAAAGCTTAGTGGAACGCATGCAGGAACACCATAAATGCGTCATTTTAAGCGGCGTGCATCTGCAACCTCTCAGCATGATGCGCAAATCCGGATTTGTAGACAAAGCCGGATTCGAAAATTTCACCGCCACCTTTGATGAGGCCCTGGAGCTGTCACAAAAACGTTTGGAGTAACCTTCACGCAGAGGTCGGAGATCGGGGATGATCTTTCGACCTTCGATGTGCCATGTTGAATGTTGGACGTTCGGATTCTCTATTTCGAACATCTAACATCCAACGCTCAACATTTAGCGTTGAGACAGGAGAATGATTTTATCGAAATCGAAAATCACTTCTCTGACATCCACACCTCCGACTTCCGGTATCCCACCTTCCTTCGATCGGCCGCCGTGGGAGCCACCCGGGTCATGCCACGAAAGACTTCAAAATCTTTTTGCAACTCTTCCTTCAACCCCTTTTTCTTTAAAGTCTTCATCCCCTGGGCCAACACCGATTCGGCCAAAGCTTCGTTGTTCATATCCAAAAAAGCCAGTCGGATCATGCATCGGTAAGGCTTCACTTCCTTCGGATAGGCTTTGGCAATTTTCTGATACGCCCCGAAGGCGGCATCCAATTCATTTTTATTGCGCAAGGATTCGGGAATGCTGTACATCGGCTGGGGTTTACTGAAACGGTCTGTCGGCAGAAGAAGGCCGACAACGGGACTCGCCAGTTTCTCCGCCAAAGGAAATGCAAGCAAGACACCTGCAAGCACCCAAAAGGGATAGGCCCAAAGCATGGCGGTGTTAAATGCCACCCACATCCCGATCAGGGCAAGGGCCAACACCACCAGCAGCCTAAAGATGAGCGGAAGATAAGAGTCGCTCAAGCGCATCTCTTATGCATCCAGTCCGGTCTGAATAATGGCCTGCACATGTTCGTGCAAACGCGCTTTAATCTCAGGATCCAACGTCTTGGTATCGATCGCAGGATGAAGAATCATTTTTGCCTTCCCCCCCGGGAATCCCCAACTTCCTTTGGGCTTAAGCGTATACGAATCTTTCAGCGTCACCGGTACAATGCGAACCCCTGCCCTGTCGGCAATGTTCAGGCTCCCCTTCGAGAAGGGCTGCATGTCGGGTCCGCGGCTTCGGGTCCCTTCAGGAAAGATCACCATCGAAAGGCCACTCTGCAGATTTGCCACCGTTTGTTTTATTTGTCCCACCTGCTTCCGGCGGTCATCCCGATCGAGGAAAATGCAACCCATAAGGTACATCCAGTTGCTGACCAAGGGTAATTTACCCAACTCTTTCTTGGCCACAAAGGCAAGATCCCTCCCCCCTTGGCTTAACAGAATGGGGATATCAAAATCGCCCTGGTGATTGCTCACAAAAAGCACCGCTTCCCCCTGCAAGATGCCTGAAGAATCCTCACGCTCCAAATGCACGCCCCCCAGCCAGCACATCAAACGTCCCCATCCCCTGCCAATAGCGCAGACATGCTTGCGCACCGCGGCCTGACCGGAAAAATGGTGGCGGAGATGAAAATACACCAATAGCGGTAAGATCAACAATTGATGTAACCAGAAAACCACAAAAAAGAATAGCGTTCGCAATAATGTAAGCATATAGAAGATCCAGCAAATTTGGGAGTCGGTGTGGAAACAACACCCTAATGGCAGTCGGGGATGCTGTCACTTCAAAAGCAATGCAGAACGGGTGAAACCCGATATTTTAATACCCCCTATGATTGATCTTTATATATCCGAACCCCTGGAGGGGCTCGAAAAGCAGGTAAACGCAGTTCTTTTTGATTGTGATGGCACGCTTGTAGACACCATGGACGCCCATTACCGAAGTTGGACGGCCATTCTCCGTGACCGGGGAGTACAAGCCCCCCTCTCCTATGACCACTTTTGCATTTGGGGAGGCATGGCCGGAAAATTGGTGGCCCGCGAAATCTGTTCACTCCTGGAAATCGATCACGATCCTGAAGAACTGGCACTTTTAAAACGAAAACACTTTCTTGACCAGGCGCACGACCATCCTCTCATTTCCCCCATTGTGGATTTCGCCCGTAAAGTGGCAAAAACCCATCCGGTGGCGGTGGTGAGCGGAGGCAATCGTCAGACGGTCGACCAAACCCTGACAAGTTCAGGACTTAAAGATTTATTCAGCGTGATCGTCACGCCTGAAGATGTGGTACATGGCAAACCGGCCCCCGATATGTATTTACTCGCAGCTGAAAAGCTGGGCGTAAACCCGGAGGATTGCCTGGTACTTGAAGACGGGCCGCCCGGAATTGAGGCGGCAACATCCGCGGGAATGCGGGTGGTGGCTGTGGGTCCAGCCGCCTCAATGATGAAGTAAATGGAAAAATATTATGCCTGTATCACTACTGAAGAAAGTTAAGTCTCTTATAAAAAAGACGCCGGCCAAAACCGCCGAAAAAGAAACTGCCGCCCCGAAAGCGGACAGCCCGAAACCTGCTCCGGCCCGGAAATCAAAAATCCGCGAAGAAGCACCTTCTGACACCCATGCACCGGAACCTTTAAAGGAAGCCAAGAAAAAGCGTGCAAACCAACAGGAAGAATGGCGCCCCGGAAAAAGCAGCGCAAAAACTTCCGATGAACGGAAACCCCGCGAATCTTCTGAACGAAAATCAGGGAACCGTTCAGGAAACCGGTCTGAAAACCGTTCCGAAAACCGGCCCCGCCGCGAAGGGGAACAAAGTGGAGACCGTCCTCCCCGGAATCGCAAGCCGCGGAACCGGAATAATCGATCCGGGAATGGTGAACGCTCCAACCAACGCCGGAACAACCCAAACCGCGACAATCAAGACCGTGACAACCGTCCGGGTAGCACCCGCGGGAAAGGTTTTTCTTTTCCACGGCCTAAACCCGATGCGGGTGATTGGACGCCGGATCAAGTCAAAGTGGCTGAAGCAGAAGGCAAAATGCGCTTTTCCGAAGTGGGACTGGCCGACGAATTGCTCCACGCCATTTCCGATTTAAAGTATGAATACTGCACCCCCATTCAGGCGGAGATTCTGCCCGAACTGTTGGGCGGTCGCGACGGCATGGGCCAGGCGCAAACCGGTACCGGCAAAACGGCGGCCTTCCTTCTGGCCAGTATGACCCGCCTGCTGAAGAATCCCAAACCCGATCTTCCCAACGGCACCCCGCGTATGCTCATCCTCGCCCCCACCCGGGAGCTGGTATTGCAAATCGAAGAGGAAGCCGCTGAACTGATGAAATACACCGAGATGCAAAGTTTGCCGGTGTATGGTGGATTGGATTACGAACCCCAGAAAGAGGCCCTCCGCCACCACCGCGTGGACCTGGTTGCCGCCACCCCCGGCCGCCTGATTGATTTCATGCGTTCCCGGGTGATCGACCTTTCCCAAGTGGAAATCCTGGTTCTCGACGAAGCGGACCGGATGTTGGACATGGGCTTTATCCCCGATGTCAAACGCATCGTGTACGCCACCCCTCATAAAGACAAACGTCAAACCTTGTTCTTTTCAGCGACCTTTACCGACGACATCAAACGTCTGGCCACCTCCTGGACACACGATCCAATCAGCATTGTGATCGAACCCACCTCCGTGGCCGCCGACACTGTAGACCAAACGGTTTACATCGTCACCGACAAAGAAAAATTTGCGCTGACAGTAAATCTGTTACGCAAACTCGATCCCCCGCGCACATTGATTTTTGCGAACCGTCGGGACACCTCCCAGGATCTTTGCGACCACCTGAACGCATACGGATTTAAAGCAGCCCTGCTCTCCGGTGCCGTTCCCCAAGCGAGACGCGTACGCACGCTGGAAGATTTCAAATCCGGCAAAACCCCTGTAGTTGTGGCTACCGATGTCGCCGGACGTGGTATTCACGTTGATGAAGTCGGTCTGGTGATCAACTATAACCTTCCGGAAGATCCGGAAGATTATGTTCACCGTATCGGCCGTACCGGTCGGGCCGGGGATGAAGGTCAATCTGTTTGTTTCGCTTCGGAATTCGATTCGATGATGATTCCGGATATTGAAAAATACATCGGCCGTGATCTCAAATGCACTCAACCTGAAGAGGAATGGTTAACGGTTGAAGAACGGGACGTTCCCCGGCGTCAACGCCGCAGTGGCGGTGGAGGCGGAGGCCGTCAAGGTGGCGGTGGAAGAGGTCGGCAAGGCGGCGGCGGAGGCCGTGGACGCCAAGGTGGCGGAGGCGGGAATCGCGGACGGCGCTAAGCCCGTTTCGAACATCGAACATCCCACGTCCAACATCGAACGCCGAATATTTCTTTCGAGGTTCAATGTTGGACGTTCAATGTTCGACGTTCGCTTTTGTAGACCTACCGAACCTCGCTGAAAATCTTTTTCAGCCTTTCCAGGATATCTCTATCTGCGCCGCGCCCGTGATCGAGCATCAAAAATACATGCTTGTCCCCGTCAGCCACCGGCATCACCCAGATAAAGGACTTCCAATAAGGCGCGGAACTTTCGAACGCTATGGTAGCACCCGCATCATTGGTGGGCCGATCCCATGCCCTTCGTAAGGTAGCAGGTTGGATCATGACTCTAACCCGTATGCCTTTGTGTGAAGGGCCCTCCACCTCACGCGCTTCCTCCGACCATTCCCCGGTCTTAAAACTGCGGTGAATCCAAAACGGCCTCGTCTTATACTTCAGGTCCAAGTCCCCTTCTTCCAAAAGCACAGACGTTTCATCGGGAGATGTAAACCACTGAAAACGAATTCAAAAGGTGTAGAAGCTCTGGCCTTCCCCTTTTACCCTTGCCTCCATAGATGCGCCAAATAGAAAGAGACCATGAAATCTCTTCACATTAGCTTCCTTTTCATCTCCCTGACCTCATTTCATTTACACGCAAAATCCCTCCAGGTGACCCAAGCCATGCAAAATCTTTCTCCGACCCATCCCCGGCTTTTTCTGAATCAGAAAGGAGAAGCGGATCTGAAAGCAAAGATCGCCCGCAATCCCTCCCTCCAACCCCTTGCAGACCGTATTGTGGAAACCGCCGCGGAATTCCTGACACTTCCCCCTGTGGAACGGGAACTTGAAGGAAGAAGGCTGCTTGATGTCTCCCGTACCGCACTGTCCCGGATTACCCATCTCAGCATGGCGTATCGGCTGACCGGCGAAGAAAAATACGCAAGAAGAGCCATTCAGGAAATGACCGCTGCCGCCGGATTCTCAGACTGGAATCCCAGCCACTTTCTGGACACCGCGGAAATGACCGCTGCGCTGGGTTTGGGCTATGACTGGTGTTATTCAGCAATGAGTCCGGAGGAACGCGACCTCATTGCCCATGCCATTCTGGAGAAAGGACTCCGCAGCTCCCTTCCGGATCCGGAAACCGGCGAGCATCCGGGCTACACAAAATCTCATCACAATTGGAACCAGGTCTGCAACGGCGGTCTGGCCGTGGGAGCCCTGGCGGTGGCGGAACGGGACCCCGCCCTTGCGATGATGATTATCGACCGTGCAGTAAAGTACCTTCCGGAGGTCATCAAAACCTACGCCCCTGACGGCGCCTATGTCGAAGGCCCCATGTACTGGACCTATGGCACCACTTTCAATGTGATGTTTCTGGATGCGGTTGAAACCGCCCTGGGAACCGACTTCGGCCTCGGAAGCATGCCCGGTTTTCTGGAGTCCGCAGATTTCATGCAACACATCACCGGCCCCTCGGGTCTGTACTTCAATTTTGCAGACTGCAGTGAAAAAGCCTCTCTGCAACCGGCACTGTTTTGGATGGCCCGCCGGTGGGAGCAGCCCTCGCTGCTGTGGAGCCAATGGCAGTTTCTTCAGGCCACAGGGAGTACCCAGCGGAGCCGCTTCATGCCCTTCCTCCTCATCTGGGCACCGGAAGAAACCCAGAAAGAAAAACCCTCTCTTACCCACTGGCATGGTGACGGATCCATGCCGGTGGCCTTTCACCGCTCCCACTGGGGAGCTGATGCCACCTATGTTGCCATCAAGGGCGGCTCCCCCAAGCTGAATCACGCACACATGGATGTGGGATCTTTTGTTCTGGAAATGAACGGGGTCCGCTGGGCCTACGATCTGGGCAAGGTCAACTATCACCATGTCGAACGGGAAGGCATCCAGCTCTGGAACAGCGCTCAGGATGCTGAACGCTGGAAAATCTTCCGCCTCGGAAGCTTCTCCCATAACATTTTCACCGTGAACGGTCAGCAACAACGGGTGGAAGGCGAGGCCCCCATCCTCAGTTCCACCCCCGCACCCGAACATAAAACCGTGGTGGATCTCTCGGAATTGTACCTGGGACAGCTCGATGAGGCCCTCCGGTCCATACGTCTGATCGACCCCAACCATGTCCTGCTGGAAGACCGGGTAAAAACGCCTGCAAAACCCACCCGGATCCGCTGGGGAATGGTCACCCGGGCAAAAGTGGAACGACTGAACCCTCAAGTCGTAAGCCTGAAGCAAAACGGCCAGATGCTGTTGGCCCGCATTGAAGGGCTGGCGCATGCAGAATGGCAGGTGCAGAATATTTCAAAACCGATCCATGACTGGGAGCCGGAAAACCCCGGAGCCAGCATGCTGATTTTTGAAGCGGATCTTCCCGAAGATTCCGAAAGCGTCTGGCAGGTTCACTTTCAGGAAGCCCGCTAAGCGTTCAGGAAGGTCAGCGGCGACGTAAAAAAACTGTTAATCCCATTCCCGCAATCACCATCAACAGAAAGGTAGAAGGCTCAGGAATCTGGGTGAATTCAAAGTTGCTGAAATTTCCTGCCACATCATCGTCCCGGGTGATGCCGATATAGGTTAAACTTTGCACCGAACTAAAGTAGAGAACTGACGGAGTGTCTCCAACCTTATCACTATGGAAGGTAATGGTTCCACTATTTGTGGTCCCATAGCCACTCGCCGGCGTGAAATCCAAAACGATGGAATAAGTGCGTTGACCAAACCCGTCAGTCCCTTCAGCGCTTCCCGCTGCACCTGGACCCACGTAATATTCTTTTGCATTTATTGAGCTGACGCGAGTGAGAGCGGTTGCTCTGGCACTCGAGGCATCACTCGCAAAATCTTCATCAAGATCGATGGGTACGGTAAAATATCCTAGAGAAAGAAAATTAGCGCCTCCACCTGAAGTCGGATTTAAGGTGGCCGTAAGCGAAAAGATTCCGTCCGTCGTTCCCATGTGGTCGTTGATATAGCTGCCGACCCCCAACAGGGCTGCCGCGCCGGATTCAGAAGATCCTGCAGTTACATCGCCATTCGCTTTAAAAGCGGTCGAGGCCGTCCAGGTATCAGATCCCCCGGCTGAGGTAAGGGCACTACTGAAGACGGTCGCGGTTTTCCCATTCAAGTTTTCAGAATCCAATCCTCCAAAATCGTGTGAAATCAGTACCGTTTCTCCAAAAGCCGTTGTAGAGAACAACAACATGAAAACGGTAAATACTTTTAAAGTGAATGAGGGGAATGTCATAAATGGACTCCAATTTTTAAAATACACTAGTGCAAATGGAGAACGTCTTCAATGGAAATATCCGTAACTCCAGTAAATCATTAAGCCTTTCAGGGAATTAAAGTCTTAAAAGCCCCTTTACCTATACATTTACGCGTATTGAATTTTACTCAAAAGGAACTCCCAGGGTCTCCAGAATCCCTTTCAAATATCCGATAGCGAACAGGCGTCCCAAGTCGCCATAGCCCGGCTGATCGTTTGCTTCCCCGGCCATGCTGGGTACATGATCCACCCGGATCGGCCCGTCAAAGCCACTCTGGTGATATAATTCCAGAACCTGCACCATATCCGTCGGGCCTTCGTCATGAAAAGTTTCATCGAAGCATTCCGCGGCCCCCTTCACATCCCGGAAGTGCACAAAAAAGATTTGATTTTTTTGTCCGAAATGCGGAATCCACTTCGCATGATCTGTTTGCATCAGCCCGAAATTTGCCTGACAATAAGTGACCCCGTGACTGGCGCTGTCCACCAACGATAAGGCCCGGTCAAAGTTTTCCGGTTTATACAGAATACGTCCCATTCCACGTAAGGAAGGTAATGGCGGATCATCGGGATGCATACCCATTTTGACCCCGGACTCTTCCGCCACCGGCATCACATTCTGAATAAAGTAGCGGTAGTTGTCCCACATCTGCGCTTCGGAGATCTCGCCGTATTGGGTAAGATCTTTTGGAGAGCGCGCAAGATCAAATCTCGTCACCTGCGCTCCGCCCCGCCCGGGTGCATCCGTCTGATTGCGATGCCAGCCAATTCCCGCCATAAAATTATAACAAATCAGGGGAATGCCCAATTCCCCCATGTTGCGGAGCATCTGCTGATACCGTTCAATATCCTCATCCCTTCCCGGCAGCCCCAATTTAATTCGGGTCATATCGAATTGGTCCCCTTCCAGTCCATAAAGTTTGAACCCGGCTGCATCAAAACGTTCTTTAATGGTTTTCAGACTCTCACTATTCCAGATGGCAGGGAGCCCGGTGAGATCGGGCGCACATTTACAAATGGCATGCTTCACCCCCAACTGGGCGGACAGTTTCCATAGTCGGTTGGGAGTGGAGGGAAGGAATTCAGCAATTTTCATAAAGGAGCACCAAGGATTGGTTGAGTAGAAAATGACATGATAGTACAAAGATAATTTTTGCCACGAAAAGGCACAAAAAAAACACCTCCCCTATAACCCTGTTTCGGAGAAAAAAGGAACCTAATACACACCAAAATATACAAAATTATTTCAAATATATTTTGTGATTTTTGCGCCTTCTGTGGGTAAAAATGGTTCAGAACGGGCTTATAGAGGTGGCGTTCTTGTGCCTTTTTGTGGCCGAACCAGAACTAAAAATAACCGCCACGGTCATGAATTTCCTGAGCAGAAAGCCCGGCGGCAACCCATTCTTTAATTTCCTCTTCATTCGATTCAATCCCTTCGGCACGCTCCAGTACCTGAACCGCAATTTTCCGCGGAATAATCAGGGCACCATCAATGTCGGCCATCACGATATCTCCGGGTTTAATAATCACCGTGCCCACAAAAATCGGTACCTGCCAGGCAACAAGCTTGGTGCGGGACAGGGCACCATTGCTGGTACGGTACTTGGACCAAATCGGAAATTTCTGACTCAGGATGTCTTTGGTATCACGAATACCGCCATCGATAATCGCACCCCGACAACCGCGCTTCATTGCGGCCTGGGTCATCACCCCGCCCCAGTGAGACGCTTCGTCCTCTCCGTTCGCATTCCAAATCACCACGTTGCCATCTTTGAGGTCTTCAAGCATCTTCACCCGCAACTCCAACTCTCCGCCCATGGTCGGATCCTTGATCGCTTTCACTGTAAAGGCTTCACCGCAAACCACCATTTCGTCACGCAACGGCATAATTCCCGGCGGAAGCGCCTGGGAAGGCATGCACATTTCGCGCATCACATCATTCACCGCACCGGTGTATAATTTTTCAAATCGGGCACAGAGTTCTTTTACCGGTATCGTCAATTCAACATCATCCACACTGTCGCGGAGCTGCTGCAAGGCATCGACTTTCATTTTATGGGCCATAAGTTTTCTCAGTTAAGGTTGGAGTTGGAATATTTTATGTCAGTTATTTTGACATATTTATACTATCATGTATTTAGAACATAATACAAGCATATTATTTAATCAGAATATCTGACATTATGAAAGAATCCCCGAACCAAAGCATCTCCCGCGGCATTCAAATCCTCCGGGCGGCCGCGTCTTCTCCGGATGGTCTCAGCGTACAGGAAATGGCGGAACTGCTGCAAGTGAGCCGACCCACCGCGCACAATCTTGCCACCACTCTTCACCACGAACAGTTCCTCAGCAAGCACAGCAAGCCGGTCCGCTACAGCATCGGCCCCGAACCTGCACGCATTGCCGCGGAGGCACAGTGTCATCAACGTCAGCAGAAAGCCAAAGCACTGATGCTTCAATTCGCCAAAGACTATCCCGAAACCGGATGGGTATTTACGGAAGCCGGTGCGGATGAAATGCGGATCCTCCTCCGATTGGATTTTAAACGTCCCACCATTGTGGAGCGGGTGGATCGTGAAGTCTCCCATCCCTACGACGCCGCCACCGCACTTATTTTTCATGCCTTCGCGGACGAACCCCGGGCAGAAGCTTTGCGACGTCGATTTCCCTTTCCAGAATTTGGCCGCAGTGTTTTCGAAACCCGGGAAAACTTTCAGGATGCGCTTAAAGAAATCCGGAAAAACGGATATGTAACCAAACCCTGGTTTAGCAGACGTGAACTCGGCGCCGTGGCCGTACCCATTTTTAACCGTGACCACACGCTCACCGGTGCGATCGGTGCCTTTTTTCCTATTGAACGTTTTGACGAGAACTCCGGACCCGTGCTAAAGACCCTGCTGAAGAGTGCGATTCAACTCGGAAAAATTTAACCCCTTCCCCATCTTTCCATCTCCTTTAACTCCAACAGCCCATATCCAGGACCTGAAAATGCTTTCACTCCCCGAAGAAATTCAATTACACAACATCGTCGAAACCGCTCCGTATCTCGGAAAAGGCCCGGAGACCTTTCTCCGACTTCCGGAAAACGTACGCGTACACCTCAACGACAATGCCAAACAACGCGCCTTCCACAGCAGCGGATGCGAATTGCGTTTCCGCCTGAAAAGCCCCTCTTGTAAAATCAGCATAAAGACCTGTGACATCGGTGGCATGGGACATGGCGGCGGACTTGCACAAATCCTGTTCGGTGATTTCAGCCATGGCTACTTCCCGGTCATTCTCGGAGAAAACGAGTTCGAATTCACTGCCCCTCAACACGACAATTTAAGCAAGGTATCTGAGCAGCCTCTGTTTGATCCGGCCCTGGTCAGAATCCTCCTCCCCACCCATGCCGCAATCTGCGGAATCGAAATGGATGGAAGCTTTGCCGCCCCCGAACCGGGAGATGTACCCGAACGCCGGGCTCTGCATTACGGCTCTTCGATCACCCATGGCTCCGGCAGTCTCACCTCCCGCGAAACCTGGGCCGGGATCAGCGCAACCAACCAGAACGCGGACCTCATCAACCTCGGTTTGGGAGGAGGATGCCACTGTGAACCCGAAATGACCGATTATCTTTGCGGAAGAAATGATTTTGATTATGCGGTAATCGAAACCGGAATCAACATGCTCGGACTCGATCCGGACATTGCGGACAAAAACATCGGGAACCTCATCCAAAAATTCACCACTGCCCACGCGGACAAACCCGTCTTCTTTGTAGGCGTCTTCCCCTGTCACAACGATGTGCAAAATAACGATCAGGGACGTGCACAGGAAATAAGAGATTTTGTAGAGAACGAAGTCAAGGCACTCAACAATCCCAACGCGCATTTCATCGACGGCAAACAAGCACTGGATCCACGCACCGGCCTGACCACCGACCTGACCCATCCCTCCCCCGCCGGCATGATTCAGATCGGAAACTTCATTTCAGCCGAAATCAAAAAACGGCTTTAATTAAACGGATTTTGAATCGTCAGACCGCCAATCTGTCGACCATCCTGCAAATCTTCCGAATACAATGTTTCAGCTCCTGACATTAAAGCTGAAGCAAGGATAAGACTGTCGAAATAACGATACTGCGTCTGCTGTTGAAGCAACAAGGCTTCTTCCCACACGGCCTTGGTCGGAAATACAGAACACATAGGATACAGAAATTCACTTGTAAGAGATTGCAAGGCCCTCACCGAGAGTGGCATTTTAAATTTGTGTAACGCCACATTGTAAAACTCCTGAATTACCTGCCAGGAAATCACCCCCACTCCCTGATCTAAAGCCTGTGACACCAAGGTCAACGCAACCTGTTGCTTTCGTGTATCTGAATACTCGAAACAGTAGATCAAAATGTTTGTATCAAAAAAGACTCTACCTTTCATTCATTTCGTCCCGACTGAATTTTCGGTTCCCCACCTCATAACTTCCTTGCGCTTCTTTGACAAAATTCAGAAAGGCTTCCCCTTTCCGGGACTGGGTCTCTAACGAATCCAACCAATCCCGAAACATTTGGTTTAAGGAGGTATGCCTTTCATCGGCAATTCTACGTGCTTTCTCGATTTTGGCCTCCTCAGCACTTAAGGTTATATTTTTCATATTCACACTGTAGCAGTGCACAATACAACAGTGCAAGTGAAAGTGCTTATATTGTTCCGCATGGGGCAGGAGTGCCCGCGCTCCGGTAACCTTTATAAGCGCTCGCGGATAAACGCCGCCACATGTTTCCCGAGGTATTCATAGCCTTCGGGGGTGTAGTGAACCCCGTCCGGGAGCAAGATATTGTCCCGGCCCGCGGATTCCACCACGGAATAGAGCGGATTCACTTCGATATTGAATTCCGCAGCCACAGTTCCGGCCAAAGTATTGTAGGCGATGACATCATCCAGGAAACGGTCAAAGCCTTTATTCTGATGATGCCATTCCTGGTTCACAGGTGTGGTATTGGCCCAAATGATTTTTGCCGCAGTTTTGGTGCT
Organism: uncultured Verrucomicrobiota bacterium; assembly: GCA_937127435.1. Classification (GTDB taxonomy): domain Bacteria; phylum Verrucomicrobiota; class Kiritimatiellia; order SS1-B-03-39; family UBA6053; genus UBA6053. The sequence goes on from CAKZLZ010000052.1 coordinate 42,775, forward strand.
GAGCAAATCAAAAATCCAGCGGAGATTTTCTCCGTATTGCGCCAATGAAACGGAAGAGTCCGGGCAGTCAAACTCTTTGCGCAGATCATGCAATCCGCAGTTGATATGAATGAGGTCTGCAGGATGCTCAAAGATCCATGATTCCAAGTTCGCTTTCAGCTTCTCGGACGAGCCGCCGTTGATATCCGGACTCCAGAGTTCTGCAACATCCTGCAGCTCCTCTTTTACGGTTCCTTGATAGCCCAAACGAATAGAGTCGCCGATTAAAAAATATTTTTTCATAAGAGAATAACTGTAGGAGTGATTGACAAGACAAGGGGATAAATTGCATATAAATTGAGACGCATTCGTACATCCCACCTCCATTTACCTTCACAAGATTTACCCTTATGGAAACAAAAAAAGCTTCAAAAAATATCATTTGGATTTTCGGAGATCAACATCGGGCACAGGCCATGGGGCACCGGGGCGATTCGAATGTGCACACGCCCAATATGGACCGTTTATCTGTGGAGGGCATCAATTTCACGCAAGCGGTCGGAGGTTGCCCGCTTTGCTGTCCTTTTCGTGGGTCGCTCCTCTCCGGGCTCTACCCCAACAAAGCGGTACACGGACACGAAATCCAATTAGATCCTAAATTCCCCACCGTGGCCACCGTATTCAACGAGGCCGGATATGACACCGCCTATTTTGGCAAATGGCATTTGGACGGCTATGTGCAAAGAGGAAATCCCCGCGCCGACCATCACATCATTCCGCCAGAACGGCGGGGCGGATTTAAAACCTGGATGGGATACGACAACAACAACAGTCAATGGGACTGCTGGATTCATGGCGGTGAAGGAGATGAAGCGTTTCATTACAAGTTGCCCGGCTACGAAACGGATGCCCTCACCGATTTATTTATCGATGATTTAAAGAAAAAAGGCGAAGCGGGCAGCCCCTTCTTTTCCGTACTTTCGGTTCAACCCCCGCACAATCCCTACGCCGCCCCTGAAGAGTTTATGGGCATGCACAATGCCGCTGAGCTTGAACTGCGTCCCAATGTACCGGACATCCCCCGGGTGACCGAACAGGCCCGCAGAGATTTGGCCGGTTACTACGCCATGATCGAAAATTTCGACTGGAATATCGGGCGTATTCGTCAGGCCCTGGATGATGCGGGACTCACGGAAGACACTTTGATTTTATTCTTCTCCGATCACGGCGACATGCACGGTTCCCATGGGCAGTTTCTCAAGACCTCTCCCTGGGAAGAATCCATTCGGGTTCCCTGTATCCTGGCAGGTGGCATTCCATACCGCGACAGCGGCAGCGGACAATTCAATATTCCCATGAATCATGTCGACTATGCCCCCACCTCCTTGGGCTTGTGTGGTATCGAGGTCCCGGACTGGATGATGGGAACGGATTACTCCCCTCTGCGCTTTAAACAGCAACCCGCGGAACCCTACCCGGAATCCGCTTATCTCCAATTGGTCACTCCGACCTGCCACGGCTACAGCACCGACCGTCCCTGGCGCGGCGTGGTCACCCGTGACGGCTGGAAATATATCGTACTGGAAGGGCAACCCTGGATGATGTTTAACCTGAATGAAGACCCTTACGAGCAAGCCAACCTTGCTCATAACTCTGTTTTTTGGAAAGACAGAAAACGCCTGCACAGCCTTTTGGAAGAATGGGTTGAAAAAACGGACGACAACTTCCTTTTGCCGACTGAGTAAATTTTCTACTTCACCAGTGCGTTGATGTCTGGGCCCTCCGGACCGACTTCGTCCCGAAGTCGCAACTTCTCCAGCATGCCGGTGCGCGGGACGCGGGCCCTCCGGACCGACTTCGTCTCGAAGTCGCAACTTCTCCAACACGTTGGACCGCGGGACGCGGGCCCTCCGGACCGAAGTCGCATCTTCCCCACCAAGAGAGCGTGCGGAAACCTACACCCGTCTTCGACCGGGATCTCCCGGGGAAGGCACCGCTTTAATTAAACTTTGGGTGTAGGCTTGCTGTGGATTTTCGATCACTTCTGTGGGCGTCCCCTGCTCCACAATTTTTCCCTGTTTCATCACCAGCACATTGTCGCAGATACGTTTCACCACGGAAAGATCGTGGGAGATAAACAGATAAGCCAAATTATGTCGCTCTCTAAGTTCGAGCAAGAGGTCCAATACCTGCGCCTGAATGGTGACATCGAGGGCACTCACCGCTTCATCACAAATAATCAGTTTAGGTTGCAGGGCGAGGATACGGGCGATGCAGACGCGCTGACGCTGCCCGCCACTGAACTCATGCGGGTAGCGGTGCATCATATCCGCGTCCAACCCGACTTCCTCCAACCATTGAGCGGCGAAATCCGGATCCGGCTTCTTCAGCAGACCATGCACAATCGGCGCTTCAGTCAACAAGGTGAGAATTTTCATCCGGCTGTTCAAACTGGAATACGGATCCTGAAAGATCATGCCCATGTTCCGTCGAATCACCCGCCATGCCCCGGACTTCAAATGATGCAGTGAAGACCCTTCATAGGAAAACTCGCCTCCGGTGGCTTTTTCAAGTCCGATTAAGGTGCGGCCCAAAGTGGATTTACCGCTTCCTGATTCGCCGACCACCCCCAGGGTTTCTCCCGGATGCAGATCAAAACTGACCCCGTCTAACGCTTTAATGTGATCGACCGTTCTGGCGAAAATCCCCTTTTTAACCGGGAACCAGGTTTGCAGGTCCTTGGCGGAAATAATGGGGGTTGTAAATGCGGGAAGATTGCGGGCCGGCACATCATCCAAACGGGGAACCGCATGCAATAATTTCTGCGTATAGGCATCTTTCGGAGATGAAAATAGTGTTTCGGTTTCTCCCTCTTCCACCAGCCGGGCTTTTTTCATCACCAGCACACGGTTACACAACTCCCAGACAACCCCCATGTCATGGGTAATAAACAGGATCGAAGTCTTCTCTGACTTCATCTCCATCATCAATTCGAACACTTGCGCCTGCAGGGTCACATCCAGAGCCGTGGTGGGTTCGTCCGCAATCACCAACTCCGGTTCCAGCATCAGCGCCATGGCAATGGTGACGCGCTGACGCATGCCCCCACTGTATTGGAAAGGAAAAGCATGCATTCGGGTTTCCGCATCCGGAATGCCCACCTTGGTCAGCCATTCGATCACCATGGCGACTTTTTCTCTTTCATTCATTTCCGGACGGTGAAGATCCAGCAGTTCCTTCAGTTGATCTCCAATCGTTTTCAACGGAGACAGCGCGGTCATCGGCTCCTGAAAAATGGCACTGATTCGGGACCCGCGGATAGTACGCAATTCTTCAGGTTTGAGCTTAAGAATATCCATCCCGTCAAAGAGAATTTCACCGCTATCATAGCGACCGGGAGGAGAAGGAACCAAACGGAGGATTGACATACCGGTTACGGTTTTTCCTGATCCGGACTCTCCGACCAAGCCGAGCACTTCCCCCGGGTTCACATCAAAACTTACATCCTGTACCGCCTGTACTTCTCGGTCTTCACTGCGGAAACTGACGGATAGATTTTTCACCTGAAGCACAGGCACTGTGGAGGATTTTTTTGTCATCACGCTTCCCAATGGGTTTCCCGTTTCGGATCAAAAGCACTCCGCAGGCCTTCACCAATAAATACCCCGAGTAAAATGACCACAAACAAGGCCAGAGCCGGGTAAACGATCAGCCACCAGGCAAAACGAAATTCCTGAGCCTGACTCAGCAGCCCGCCCCAACTCGGGGTGCCCACAGGCAATCCAAAGCCAAGAAAATCGAGGGCACTTAAACTGCCGATCGCCCCTACCAGACTGAAAGGAAAAAAGGTAATGAGGGGAACCAGGGCATTCGGAAGAATATGACGCCACATGATTCGCCCCGTGGGAAGCCCCAACGAATGCGCGGCTTCGGTGAAGGGTTGTTTGCGTAACTTTAGAAATTCAGCCCGCATGTAATACGAGATACCAATCCAATTGAAGATCGCATACACAAACAGCAACAGTCCGAAGCTGGTGCCGAAAACGGAACCCAAATAGATCATGGCGTAAAGAAACGGGATGGCAGAATAAATCTCGATGATGCGCTGTCCGATTAAGTCGACTTTGCCACCAAAGTAGCCTTGAATTCCGCCCAAAATCGTACCGACCAGCATGCTGCAAAAAACCAGAATAAATCCAAAGAGCAGGCTGATGCGGGTGGCATACAACAATAAAGTCAGCACATCGCGCCCGCTCTTCTCCAGGCCCAAGGGATGGTTTTTTACGGGACGGAAAGGGAATTGAACGGTTTCACGCGAAATTGAGATTTCCCAGGCGCGGCCTTCGGCATCTGTATACGGAATCGGGTTCACCGGAACCGTCTGGGCATCGATCAAGCCCTGTTCCGCCTGCGCCAAAACGCTTTCCGGTAATTCTTGCCACCAGTCCGGAAGTTCAGGATTTTCTTCAGCGAGCAGCCTGGCCGGCTCCGGTCGCACATTGTCCAGTTTCTCTCTCACGATCAACCGCACACTCCGGGGTGCACGGCTACGGGGCTCAAACGCGGATATGTACCAGATAAACCGTCCGTCCGAATGAGGTAACGCGTATTCCGCAGCTGCTTGATTTTCGAAACGAAGTTGTAACGGGGCTTTTAATGCATCTGGAATTTCAGGTTCGCCTTCCGGGAAAAACCATTCGATTCCGGCATCAGCACGGCTCTCCAATTTGGCATTTAAACGGATACTCGAAACCCGTTGGCTCCGGTGGCGGGACAATTCCAAGCGGGGATCGACATCAATTTCATCCGCCTGCAGGGTTTGTTTGGGACCAAAGGGAATGAGTGCCCAAAACATCCAGTTGCCGCTCCCCTCCGCAAAAAGCTCACTGCGGTCCAGATCATGATAGTCAGGAGGAGTTTTCACCCCGTCGTTTAAAAACGTTTCCTGCGCCACGACCGAAATACAAGGAAAGTAAAATTGACCTTCGAAACGCACAATAAAGGGAGTCCCGTTGGCGAGCAGTTCACTAAACAGGCTCAGCACAAACAACAACATCAACAGGTTAAACGACCACCACGCCCGTTTCAGTTTTCTGAAACGTTGAAATTTCTCCAGCGTGGAAGGACTGAACCATTCCATCAGTTACTCCCTCCAAAATCCATCCGGGGGTCGATCAACAAATAACAGAAATCCGACAACACCCGGCCCAACAGCCCCAAAATAGACTGAATACAGACAATGCCGAGAAACAGAGGGAAATCCCGGGTGATCACCGCATCCAAACTCAACTGCCCCAACCCCGGAATATTAAATACATTTTCGATCAACACCGAACCTGCAAACATCACCGTCAGGATGCCTCCAATGCCGGTGGCCAATGGGATCAGGGCATTCCGTACCGCATGCTTCCAAACCGCATGTTCTACCGAGGCTCCCTTGGCCAACACCGTGCGGACATAATCCTGGGAAATCTGCTCCAACAAGGAATTTTTCATCAGCAAGGTCATCACTGCGAAGTTCCCGATCACATAACAGGTCACTGGCAGGGCCATATGCCAGAGTTGGTCTTTCACCTGTTCCAAAAAACTCAACTCATCCCATCCGGGGGAACGGAATCCACCCAGGGGAAACCAGTTCAGTGAACTTTCGGTAATGCCGCAAAAAGCAAGTTTAAGTAACATGCCGAAAGCAAAAGCAGGCAGGGCATACAGGATAAAGACTACCAAACTACTGACCAGATCGAATGCTTTTCCATTCCGTAAGGCCTTGGCAATCCCCAAAGGAATACAGATCACGTAGGTAAGGATCAGACTGGGAATCCCAAAACTCAAAGAGACAGGGAAGCGGTTGGTAATCATTTCCCAGGTGGTTTTGTTGGTGAATTTATAGGACTTGGTCTGCATACCGAAGGCATCATCAACCAACCAGATTTTAAAACGGACCAAAAGCGGTTTGTCCAAATTGTAGGTCTTTCGGATGGCCTCAATCTGCTCCTCCGTCATACTCTCACTCGCCATCCCGCCACTGCCTTCCCCTCCCCCGCGCATCTCGGCGATTTTCTGTTCCACCGGACCGCCGGGAACAATCTGGGTAAACAGAAAAGTCACCAATATAATGCCCAGAAAACTTACCCCGACCAGGAGCAATCGCTGACTAAAATATTGAAGGCGGTTCATACAGGATGAATCAGTTCATGGGTTCAACAGAGACAGGACCGTCGAAGACCTTGTCAAAGTGAATCTCTCCCGGGCGGGGCGGTAATTTTTTTCCGCTTTCCTTGGCGGCATCCAGATCAGCCGCCATATCCGGATCCAACCACCAAAGTCCCTGCGCGGCACCCTCCGCCCCGTATTTGGTGAGGACATGATCCGGCATATCAAAGCGGTTCCAGTAGAGGAGCCTCACATAATCATTGTGCCACAACAATACGTAAGGAATTTGCTCCACCAACCGCCCGTCGATTTCGCGCACAATCTCGTGCCGCTTTTCAATATCAAATTCCCCCATGGTCTGATCGATCAGTGCATCCACTTTTTCATCCGCAAAACCGGTAATATTGTTTCCGTTTGGTTGTTCTTTATATTTACTGTGCCACATGCTTTCCGGATCTTTAAACAGACTGGCGCCCCAGGCCGCCCAGGTCATATCGTAATTATACTCCTCCATGTCCTTGGTCCAGGCGGACCAGTCCTTGCGGACAATATTCAGATCGATACCCACCTTTGCGAGCGCCTCGCGGTAAATAATCAAAAACTGATCACTGGTCGGGGAACGGGTCAAAAACTGAATCACAAAAGGCTCCCCGCCCTTGGCGAGTTTTCCCTCTCCGTTCACCTTCCAACCCGCCTCTTCAAGTAATTCCCGGGCTTTGGCTACATCAAATTCAATCAGGGCGTTGGGGTTCCCCTCCGGATACATGTCCGGAAAGAAACTGGCCGTTAATTGATATTGATTAAACATCAGGGTGGCGTTCATCCGCTTGCGGTCCAACAAATGTGCCAGCGCTTTGCGGACTCTCAAATCATCAAAAGGTTCGCGCCGCATGTTCATCGCAAAGCCCTGGAAACCGGCAGGTTGATAATTATATATTGCCTGTCGGACGATCCAGTTATTCTGGAAGGCCTCCCCCTGCGTATCTTTGGCCCAGCGACGGGCGCGGTATACCGCAAAAATATCAAAATTACCCGCCCGGAAATTATCGAAGGCCAGATTGCGGTCCGGATAAAACCAGAATTCCAGAATATCAAAATTTGAGAGTCCCTCTCCCCGGGGGTCTTCCGCCGCCCAATAATCTTCTCGTTTTTCCAAAACCACCATGTCCGGTTCTTTCAGGGTCTTGATCCGGTAAGAACCCGACACCACGGGAAACTCAAAATTCACTTCATTGAAGGGTTGGTCTTTCCACCAGTGAGCGGGAAGCACCTGAATCCCCCCAATCGCCAAGAGGTTTTTCCAGTGGACTTTTTTAGCCGTAAAGGTCACCGTACGCTCATCCACCTTGACCGGTGTTTCGAAACGGGCCAGACCCACTTTATGCGGACCCGTTAAATTCTCCGGTTTCATAATGGCCTCAAAGGTCCAGATCACATCGTCAGCAGAGACAGGTTTCCCGTCGCTCCATTTCGCATTGGGATCCAGATGCACGGTAAAAGTCGTCTTGTCCTCCGACACCAAGACTTTTTCGGCAAGCGATGGTTCTGAAACCAAGGTCAGGCCATTGGTGGTCAGGAGACTGTCGTAGAGGTAGGAAAAAAGTTGGCTGGAAAAGACATTGTTATCCAGGTAATAATTAAAACTCTTGGGGTACTGCGCTGCAGCTATGCGCATGGTTCCTCCTGGCTCCGCCCATTCTGATGAGAGAGGGGACGGTTCTGGTTCCCAGCCATCAGGGGGAATCTGCATTGATTCGGCAAACAGCAATCCAGAAAACAAGCACAAGTATCCGAGAAGGTTTTTCATGCCGAAAAACTAAGCAAGCATTCAGGTTTTGCAAGGGCGCATTCACGAATTAGTACGATTACACTTCAAATATCTATGCGGGAGGGAAAACGCCGGTTGACCGTATACCCCATCCGAAAAACCCTCTAATATTTATCGAAATCAAAATCGATATCGCTATCGTCATCGAAAATCAGAGCCCATGCCTGTCTCCTCGTAAAGCGACATCGATTTGAGACCGGCACAGGATCTGAAAGACCCACACATGAAAACAAACCTTTTACTCATCCCCACTTACAACGAGCGGGAAACCGCCCCCGTGTTGGTGGAAAAAGTTTTAAATCTGGATATAAAAACAGACCTCCTGTTTATCGATGACGGCTCCCCCGATGGCACCGGGGAATTATTAGATCAAATTGCGGCGCGGGAACCCAGGGTACAGGTGATTCACCGGGCAGAAAAAAGCGGCTTGGGCAGCGCATATCAGGAGGGCTTCGCCCGCAGTCTGGATGAAGGATATCAAAACAGCATTTGCATGGATGCGGATTTATCTCATAATCCGGAAGATCTTCCCCGCTTTATCGAAGCTATGGAACAAAATGATTTGGTGTGTGGCAGCCGGTATATGAAGGATGGCGGCATCATCAACTGGCCCCTGCCCCGGTTGCTTCTCAGCAAAGCCGCTGCCGGTTACGCCCGGCTGCTCACCCGCATGCCCTTTACCGATCCCACGGGAGGATTTAATGCCTACCGCAATGAAATGCTGGCCAAACTCCCTTTAAAAGAGGTCAGTTCCCAAGGATATTCTTTTCAAATCGAAATGAAACATTTGGCCTGGAAACAGGGATACAAAGTAGATGAAATCCCGATTCTGTTCACGGAACGGCGCAAAGGAAAATCCAAAATGAGCGCAGGCATCATCCACGAAGCCCTGTGGATCGTTTGGAAGTTGGTCCTTAAGCGCTGAAAAACAGGATCTGAAAATCACCATGCATTTGCAATCCCCCATCATTCATTCGCCAGTATGCATCTAAACTTTCTCTTCTACTTGCCTTATCTACTTGATTTCCTATAAAGTGCGGGCAGTTTTGTAGGCACAACCACTCTAACCCCTCTTTTTTCATGAAAATCTCTATTTTCCTTCCTATTTTTAACCGCAGAGACGAATTAAAACGCAGCTTACGTGCCCTGATTCCTGAAAAGGGAGAGCACGAAGTGTTTGTCGTGGATTTGGGTTCCACCGATGGCAGTCAGGATGCGGCGAAAGAACACGACTGGGTAAAAGTAATTGCCGCCACGGAAGGCCTGCGCTCAAAAGCACTGAATGCGGCGGTTGAACAATCTTCCGGCGACATTCTGTTTTTCATCGAACCCGGCAGCATGCCGGCCCGTGGATGGGCCCAGGCACTGGCCGCTCATTTTGAAGCAGGTGCCGATGCCGGACATTTGAACTGCAATGAAGTGGATACAACCGCCAAATGGGCCGCGTCTCTCCGCTCCTTAAGCATGAAAGTCGGTCATCAAGTATTAGGTGGACCCGCCAGCCTGAATGGTGTGGCAGTGAGCAAAGCCAGTTTTGACAAAGTTTCCGGATTCCGCCCGGTCCCCGATTTTGAATGGTTGGCTTTTGCCGCCCGTCTGAAAGAATCCGGCGCCAAAGTGAAAGCCATCAAACACGAAATCCTGGTTTCTCCGGCGGCAGGCAGCCGTCAGGCCAACGCCTGGCAGGAACTCAAAGAAGATTTGGTGTCCGCATGGAAGTTCCGTAAATCCGACAGCTTCGATGCCACCCGCAACAAACGGAAAGCCTCCTGCGCGGTGATCATCGGTTATGACGCCTTTGAAAAACCTGCGGGACACGACTTTTTCAAGAAGGCACAGGAAGAAATCCAAAACCTTACTTTGGAGATGATGCAGTCTTACCGCGGAGTGGAAAAGATCTATTTTATTGGCGGCAGCGCCAGCAACAAATTGATTGGCCAACCTTCCGGAGTCGAAGTGATCGGCAAACCCCGGACCGCTCTGGACAAACGCTTTTCCGAATTGCTGGAAAAAATCCGCTCCGAAAATCAGGAAGGACTTTTATTGGTTAAAAGTAACTCTATGGAATTGGGACACGACAAATTGCGTATGCTCTGCGAAGGACCAAGCGAAGAACCCTGCGTCATTCTTCCGGAAGCGGACAGTGATGACTGGACCGCCGTCTGGCTTGAACAGCCTGTGCTTGAAGCCATCGCTGATTGGGAACTGGCGCAGGACGCCACTTCATTAAAAGCGCACTTGAAATCCAAGATTTTCCGTTTTGAAGAAGAAGCGCCGGTGAAAAGCCTGCGTACAGATTCCGATGCCCGCAGCCTTTACTATGCCGGCGTATTGGATCAAAAACCGGCCTGAGGCCGGAGGTCGGAGATCGGAGGTCAGAGGTCGGAGGTCTGAAGTCGGAGGCCGGAGATCGGGCCATTCAATCCGACAAACTCTCCCTCAGCCCCAATTCATCCTTGGCTTTACAGCCGGTTCATCATTCTGACCCGGACCTCTCCCCTTACCTCTTCCAAAAACTCGGAGAAAACAGCACCAAAATGGTGAAAAGCTCCAAGCGCCCCAAAAGCATACAGAAAGCCAGGAGCAGCTTTCCGAGGTCATCGATTGAAGCATAATTCAAAGTAGGACCTACGGTGGAAAATCCGGGACCCACATTGCTCAAACAGGAGATGGCAGCGGAAAAGGCCGCAGGGAGATCAGGTAAATAAAATGTCATCAGCAGAGTGAAAACCGTGATCAGCATAAAATAACAAAAGGCAAAAGCCATGATGCCGGAGACTATATTTCCCGCCACCGATTGACGGTCCAGTCGGACTTTCAGTACCGCTTGGGGTTGCATGTAGAGTTTAATTTGACGGAAGACCTCCTTAAACAAAACCAAACTCCGCATCACCTTTAAGCCACCGGCGGTGGATCCCGCGCAGCCTCCGCTAAACAGCAGAATAAAAATAATCACCTTCGAAAACAATGGCCACAGATCATAATCCGCGGTGGCAAAACCAGTGGTGGTGGTAATCGAAACCACTTGAAAAAGCGCATCCCGGAATTGAATCCCCGGTACACCATCAGACTGATGAATCCATAAATTCCAGGAAATCAACAAGGTGGCTCCGAGAATGAGAAATAAATATGCCTTCGACTCCGAGGATCGGTGATACACATTCCAGCGTCCGCGCAGAAATTGAAAATGAAGCGCAAAGTTTACGCCGGCCAGGATCATAAACACAATGACAATACTGTGAATCCAAGTGGAATCAAAAGCTGCCAAACTCGCGTTATAGGGACTGAATCCTCCGGTGGAAACCGTGCAAAAAGTATGATTCACCGAATCGAAAAAATTCATCCCGGCCAGCATAAGCAACAGAATTTGAGAAACCGTCAGCAACAAATATACGCCATAAAGCAGTTTGGCCGTGTTTCCAATTCTTGGCGTTAATCGGTCTTTACTGGGTCCCGGCATTTCCGCCCGGTAAATCTGCATGCCCCCCACCCCGAGAAAAGGCAGAATCGCCACACAGAGCAGTAGCACACCCATGCCTCCCAGCCATTGGGTAAGACTCCGCCAGAAAATAATTCCCCGGGGCAGAATTTCAATATTGGTGAGAATCGTGGATCCGGTGGTCGTGAATCCACTGATGGTTTCGAAGATCGCATCCACCGGCGAAGGAATCGCCCCGGTTAAAACATAGGGCAATGCGCCCACGGCTCCGACACAGATCCAGCCGAAACTCACAATCGCAAATCCGTCTTTACGGGTCAAATTTACCGGTCCCCGGGTCAAATACCACATCCCCATACCGATCAGCAGCCCGATCCCGCTGGAGGCAAGAATTTGCCGGATCACATCCCAACCATCTCCATAGACCCATGAAACCAGCGTACAGGTTCCCATGGCAAGCGAGACAAATACAATCAGATAGGAAACGAGATGGAAGACACTGCGTGAATTCATACAGGATTCCTCAGGAAAGCAAATCCTCGATCCGCCGGATCGCCTTGGGCAGTCCGTACAACAAAATCCGGTCACCGGTTTCCAGCCTCAAATCCCCGGTCGCCACAATCAACTCGGAATCTCTCAGGACCATACTGATTAAACAACCCTTGGGTAGCTTAATGTTCATCACCCCTTTTCCATTCCATTTGTGATCTTCCTCAATGAGGAAATCCACAACTTCACCCGGAATTTTCTGAAGGATCCGGTCCCCCATCACGGAGCTCCCGCGCACAAAATGATAAACCGAATTAATGAGACTGGAATGAGGACTAATCACCCGGTCCACCAAGGCCAATGAATCGATAATGGGTTGATAGGTCGCTTTATCGACCCGGGAAATGGTAAAATGCGCGCCCAGTTTTTCTGCGACCAGGCATGACATAATATTATTTTCATCGTCGCCGGTTACTGCAACAAAAGAAGTTTGGCCATTAATACCCAATTCCGCCATCATGTCCTGATCAAGAGAACTGCCGTGTAAAATCAGGGTACGCTCCAGCTCTTCGGAGCAATAATCCGCACGTTCGGCTTCGCATTCCAGCAAGGTGACATTAAATTGACTGTCTTTCTCCAGGCGGCGGGCCAATTGCAATCCCAACTGTCCTCCTCCCGCAATCACCACCCGGGAATAACCCTCTTCACTGGGAAGGAGGAACTTTAAAAAGGCCCGGACTTTTTCAGGATCCCCCACCAGATAGACGATGTCGCCAATGGTAAAGGCGGTGTCCCCCCGGGGGATTTTCAGTTTTCCCGCCCGCATATAAGCAACAAAACGGATCGTGGATAAAATTTCGTGGTAGGGACTTTCTTTCAGGGGACCGGCAAGCAAGGGACAATCTGTAGGAATTTGTACACCGACACAAAGAACCCGGTCTTCCAACAATCCCACCGCCTCTTGCGCACCGGGGATACGAAGGATATTAAACAATTCCTTGGCGCACTCATGTTGTTGATTGATAATCAAATCGATCCCCAATTCCCGCAGGTCAAAGTGTCCGTTTGCCCCGGTATAGGCATTGCTGCTTACCCGGGCGACTTTTCGGGGGACGCCTGAAATATGGGCAAGGGAACAAGCCAGAATATTGACGGATTCCTGATCCGTCAGCGCGACGACCAAATCGGTGCGGCCGATGCCGGCCAAATCGAGAATGCCGGGATCTGCGGCATCTCCCTGAATGGTGAGGAGATCCATCTGGGCTTCCACCTGCTCCAAGGCAACCGGGTCCCGGTCTACAAGTACAACATCATGCTGTTCTTCACAAAGGCGGGAAGCCAACATGCGTCCTGAGGTTCCTGCGCCTAGTAAAAGTATTCGCATTATCTTGGGTAGAAGGGGAAAAAAGTGGCGGAGAGAGGGGGATTTGAACCCCCGGTAGGTAAAAAAACCTACGCCTGATTAGCAATCAGGTGCCTTAGACCACTCAGCCATCTCTCCGCATATAAAATTCTGTTTCCAAACCGACTCTTACTTAGCCCAGAAGTCCTGAGTTTGGCAAGTTCTGATTAAGAAAAATCAACTACCTTCCGGCAATTCATGTGGCATCAATTCGCCACCGATGATGGATGCACCCCCATCCACGTAAATCGTTTGCCCGGTAATCTGCTTGGAGTAGTTCCCCAGCAGGAAAGCGACCACGCCGGCAACTTCCGGTTGGGCAGATTTCGGGTCCCAGTTCAAGGGACTGGATTTTTTCCAGGTATTGCCCAATTCTTCAAATCCGGGAATGTGCTTGGCGGCAATGGTAAATACCGGGCCGGCAGAAACGGCATTTACCCGAACCGCATCTTTACCGTGGCGACGGGCCAAGCCACGCACCACAGCTTCCAATGCCGCTTTGTTTACGCCCATCCAGTTATAGAAGGCGAAGGCACGCTCTGAAGCAAATGTCAGGGTCACCACGGAACCGCCTTCCACCATTTTAGGGGCAGCGTAACGGGTAACGGTTGCCAGGGAAACCGCGCTGATCTGAAACCCTTTCATCAGGTCGTCATAAGCGTCGGTGTGAAATTCTTCACCCAGGCAGGTTTTGGGATTGCTGAAACCAATGGAGTGCACCATGCCGGAAATCGGACCTTCGATGCTGTCAAAGAGGCTTTTCACTTCTTCATCATTGGTTACATCACAAAAACGGATGTCCAGATTCTCGCGGTCTGCATCGGTGAGCTTTTTGCTGCGGTCGAAGAAAATTTTCTTCATGCGCTCGCTTTGCACCGTAAAAATGACTTTGCCACCGAATGATTCGATCATTTTTCCAATTGCGTAGGCAATAGAATCTGCATCAAGCAGTCCCATCACGACATAGGTTTTACCGGCTTCAATCATTTTTAGACCTCCAGAACGTAAAGAAAATCAACCTTCGGCGGAAATTTTGGCCGGGCGTTTGAGCATATCACGGACTTCGCGGGGATTCAGCTTGGCAGCTTCTTCTTCAGAAACGCCCAACGCAATCAAGCGTTTCCGTTGCGTGTTTTGACGGTTTACTTTCGCAGCGCCACCTTTGCGGGGGCGGGTGATATTGGTTTTGTTGAATTTACGTCCGGTTCCCATGGGAATTCTCCAAGATTTGATACATTAAATTTTTCCCCTTAGGGGATAAAGGAGGGGTTCTATGGCGTGGAAATCATCAAAGGGCAAGGAAAAAGTCACGCAAGAAAACAGGGAAACCCCTCCGGGGGGTATTATTCAGGATACCGCAGTTGAAACCGCAAATCTTCAATCTTACTGAAAAATTCAGAACCTCTTCTTTAAAAACAGCGCCGTCATCAAAAAAAATCACTTCCTGCTTTAAATCCTCGGGTGGCTGGACTAGTTAACTTTTCCCGACGAAAGTGAACCTCGTTGGGATTTTTTTTTATGGCAAAATACTTATTTATTACGGGAGGCGTTGTCTCCTCACTCGGAAAAGGCATTACCGCAGCCTCCATCGGCTCCCTCCTCACCAGTCGGGGACTCCGCATCCGCATCATGAAGCTGGACCCCTATCTCAATGTGGACCCAGGCACCATGAGCCCCTATCAACACGGGGAAGTTTATGTGACCGACGACGGTGCGGAAGCCGACTTGGACCTCGGTCACTACGAGCGGTTCACCGGCGCCCCCACCTCTAAGTTGTCCAACATCACGGCCGGCAGCATCTATTGGGATGTACTCAACAAGGAACGCAAAGGCGATTACCTGGGCGCTACCGTGCAAATGATCCCGCATATTTCCAATGAAATCAAAGACCGGATCCGCGCGTTGGAATCTGACGATGTGGATATCATTCTTTGCGAAATTGGCGGAACCGTGGGCGATATCGAAGGCTCCATCTTCCTGGAAGCCATCCGCGAAATCGGTTTGGAACAGGGCCGGGACAATGTGATGTATATTCACCTGACCTATGTCCCCTACATCGCGGCCGCCGGGGAAGTGAAAACCAAACCGTCCCAACAATCGGTGGCAAAACTCCGGGAAATCGGAATTATGCCGGATATCCTGATTTGCCGCGCCGAGGTCCCGCTGACCCTCGAAGTCCGTAAAAAACTTTCCATGTTCTGTAATGTGCCCCTGGGCTCGGTAATCGAAGAATGCGATGTAAAACACTCGATTTACGAAGTGCCGCTGGTGCTGAGCGATCAGGGGATTGACGAATTGCTGCTGGTGCATTACCGCATCGCCAGACCCCCGGCCGATTTATCTCCCTGGCGGAGAGTGATCAATGCCATCCGCAATCCGGAAGGCGAAGTCACCATCGGCGTGGTCGGAAAATATCAGGAACTTCAAGACGCCTATAAATCTATTTTCGAGGCGCTTGACCACGGTTGCATTGCCCACAAGATGAAGCTGAATTTGATAAAGATTGCTTCTGAGGAAATTGAAAAAAATAAAACCGAACTGCTGGATGAAGTCGACGGCATTTTGATACCGGGAGCCTTCGGGAACCGTGGAATCGAAGGGAAAGTCGCAGCCATCCGCTATGCCCGTGAAAACGATATTCCATTCTTTGGCATCTGCATGGGCCTCCAATGCGCGGTGGTAGAATTTGCCCGGAATGTTTGCGGACTGGAAGGCGCCAACAGTACTGAAATCGAAGCAAACGGCCCGCATCCGGTGGTTTGTCTGATGGAAGAACAAAAAGATGTGGTCGACATGGGTGCAACCATGCGTTTGGGCGCTTGGGACTGCAAACTGACGGAAGGAACGAAAGTCCGGGCCCTTTACGGCAAAGAAATGATCAGCGAACGTCATCGGCACCGCTACGAATTCAACAATGCCTATCGCGACACGGTTCAGAAAAACGGTATGACCATCGCCGGCACAACCCCGGGCGGGGAGTTGGTGGAAATTGTAGAAGTTGAAAACCATCCCTGGTTTGTGGCTGTACAGTTTCATCCTGAATTCAAATCCCAGCCCTTTAATCCGCATCCGCTGTTTGCCGGCTTTATCGAAGCATCCAAAAAACGGAATCAACTGAAAAAAAGCGGAGCCTGAGTTTGAACCCTCCGGCCTGGGCTGCGTTGTTTGATTGGGACGGGGTCATTATCGACTCCGCAAAAGCCCATGAAATTTCCTGGGAGAGGCTGTCAAAGGAAACCGGACTTCCCCTGCCCGCCGACCACTTCCTGCGCGGATTCGGGAAGCGGAATGAAGTGATCTTTCCTGAAATTTTAGCATGGGGAACAGATCCTGCGCAAATTAAGGCCTGGTCCCTCCGCAAGGAAGCCATTTATAGAGACGTGGTGGAAGAGAACGGCGTGGTCGTATTACCGGGGGTGCGGACCTACCTGCAAAGCCTGATGGATGCGGGGATCCCGGCGGTCATCGGCACCTCCACCCAACGGGACAATGTAGAACTTATTTTTGAGATCATGGACCTTCGGAATTTTTTCTGTGGCGTGGTCAGTGCTGAAGATGTTTCGTACGGAAAACCCGATCCGGAAGTCTTTGTCAAAGCCGCCGCGATCGCAGAGTTGCCCCCTGAAAAATGCGTGGTGTTTGAAGATGCGCCCTACGGCATTGAAGCCGCCGTCGCCGGAGGCATGCGCTCGGTGGGGGTTTTAACCACCCATGAGAAACAAGGTCTCCCCGGTGCCGACCGCTGGGTCGACCGTTTGGATGAATTGCCCTTGGACGGTCAATTCCCCTGCTGTCCTGATTAAGCCTCTGAACGGAGTTGGAACGTATTTTCGCGGGAACGATTTCCCCCGCACCACGCCCGCCTTAGCCTTTTAAATGATCCAGATCTTTTTGGATCTGTGCATAGGTCAAAAGCGCCAGTTCTTTGCGGTCACTTGCCGTGATTGTTTGTTCCCCGAAACGAATGCGGACAGTAAAACCCGGTTCTTTGAGCAGGCGGGCAATGTGAGGGGCAAATTCTTCATCTCCATACCAGGCGATAACATCCGTAACCGGGGGCATACCGGGACGGGTTTCATAGGCAATCGCGGCCGTGGTTACGGCCAATCCCATTTCAACTGCAGGCTGAAACAGACTCGGTTTAAAAGGCAACAACTCTTCTCCGTTTGTGGTCGTTCCTTCGGGAAAAAACCCTACTGCACCTCCATTCAGAACCAGATCCGCGATCAACTGATTCATGCGTTTGACGTCACGGCGGATTTCCCGGTTAATATAAATCGTAGGGCCGATACGGGTCAAGGGGCCAATTCCCGGCCAGGATGCCACTTCGGATTTGCTGATAAACCAAGCCGGGCAAACAGCACAGACCAACAAAATATCCATATAACTCAAATGGTTACTTACCAGAAAGAACGGGGCGCGGGGGCGCGGCCCCTCCACTTTAATCCGCATTCCCATCAGCCATGCCATGCCATAGCCCCAAAAACTGGTGGCGGGGTAAAGAAATTTATAGCGTTTTTGAGGACAGGGCAAGGTGATGATCTTGATCACCACTCCCAAGGCATACATCAACAGGCAGAAAATCAGGATCAGAAAAATTCGAACAACCCGCCGGAGACTTCCGACCCAGATCATGCGAGGTCCTTTTTAAAGATTTTCATCAATTTCGGCGGGATATCCAAAAGGTCAAAAAAGGCCAAATAATCGATGGTTTTAAATTCACGGTCTACGGCCGGTTCACTGCATATTTTTGCCCCGTAATCGAGATAGAGCTGCATCAAACGGGGGGTCACCACATCTACAACCTCATCCTCTTTCGGCTCCAAATGAGGGCAAATGTAGTCGGGACGTGCCGGCAAACAATAGCGCTCATGCAGGGCGCCGGAGCGCTTCAAACGTTTATACAGAGACCAACCCTCGGCTTCGTCCTGGCTGGTCAATGAACAGCATCCAAACATATACCGGAGTTTGTTGGACTGTAAATAATATAACAATCCCCGCCAAAGCAGGAAAAGGACTCTTCCGTTCCGGTGCTTCCCTGAGATGCAGGCCCGCCCCAACTCCATGGATTGCGCCAAGAAATCCTGAGGGAACAAATCAAAATCATATTCCGTCGCAGAATAGAACCCCAGGCCCGCGGACGCCATGGTTAGATTCTGCATACGGTACGTCCCCACCAGCTCGCCGGTTTTAACGTCCCGCACGATGAGATGATGGCATTGGTCATCGAAAGGATCTATATCCATTCGGGTTGTAAAACTCGCATCCAGCCCCTCGCCCATTTCCAAATTAAACACTTCGAACCGGAGTCGTTGAACTTCTTCAAGTTCTGTCCGGGTATTTGCGAATCCCGCAACATAATGTCCTGAAGTCAGGTTTGCGTCCCCGGGAATAAATTCCGGGAACACGGGGTAAGTTGTGCCCATAAATTACTCCACAATTCCGCGCATCACAAAGCCTGTCATGGAACTGCAAAACCGATTCTCCGAGGCTGCATCTTCCGCATTCCGCCACCACTCGGCAGCTTCATCTTTTTCACATCCGCCGGCGGATGTGAATCTTTGCAAGAGTGCCTGCAAACCCCAGATATAGCTTCCGATTTGCCAGTCGGGTACACAGACCGCATCTGCATAACCATCCACTTTCGTCAATCCCGCCTCGATAAATAAGCGGCGAAGCTGACGCCCTGAACGGCCATTGACATGATGATCTCTTGCGAAATCGCAAATTTTTTCAGTAAGTTCGGTTTGGGGGTGATCCAAAACCAATGTGCCCCAGTCCACATCAATTCCAATCACCCGTCCGCCGGGTTGGGTCACCCGGATCATTTCGTTGAGCACTTTCATGGGGTTTTCGAGATGCTGAAAAACCCGGTCGCTGCGCACGACGTTCATCGAATTGTCCTCAAAAGAAAGCGCTTCCAATTTCCCCACTTGAAAATTGATAGGAACGCCGGCTGCGCTGGCCCGTTCGATGGCAGTTTGAATGGTTGCACCATCCATATCCACCCCGTGCAACTCCACCTCACCTTTCAGGGCCTGAGACATTGCCAGCAAATCATCACCGGCACCACAACCCGCATCCAAAAGCTTTTCGCCGGGTTGAAGCTCCATAAATACGAACGCACGTTTTTTGTAATCACCAAATAGACGGGTAATGCGGGTGAGATAATCCACAGGGGTGGATTGATAAGCATTTTGAGAAGGTTGGTTCATAGGAGGTCAGTCTTTGGTTTGTTACGAGGGGGAAGAATCCGAATCTTCCGGATTGAAAGGTAGCTCAATTTGAAAACAAGCCCCTTTTCCCGAAGAGTTTTGCAGGAGGAGAGCTCCTCCATGCCTTTCAATAATTCGTTGAGAAATAAACAAGCCCAGCCCGGTGCCCTTCCCTTCTTCCTTGGTGGTGAAATAGGGCTCAAACACCTTATCAATCAACTCGGGGGGGATCCCGGGACCATTATCGGAAATTTCAATTCCAATGCCGCTCGAGCGCAAATAGGTCTTTAATCTGACTTCCCCTTCATCGGAAGAAACCGCATCCAGTGCGTTGCTCAACAAATTAATGATGGTACGGTGCAACTGCAGGGTATCCGCCTGGATCTCCACTTCATCCAAGCCATCGATAAAGAAATCCAATTTAATTTTCCGTTCGCCAATCATCGCTTCCGTTTCCCGACGGATTTTGGACAGAAAAGTAAATACGTTGCAGGAGACCAACTCCAAATCGTTGTTTTTTTCCAGATTGCGCCAGACCCCGAGCAACTCGGTGCAACGTTCCAGGCCCTCTTCAATCACCGTGATGTATTCCATTGCCGATTCACTGCGGTCCGAGGAACGGAGAGAATCCTCCACGTTCTTTAATTCGCGCGCGAGCAGGTCTACGGAACTGATCACGACCGTGAGCGGATTACTTAAATCGTGTGCCAACTCGCGGGAAGCCTGACCGAGCTTGGCCATATTCCGCTTCTCTTCCAACTCGGCCATCAAGGCCTCGGTTAAGTTATGAAGATTGCGTTCGGTTTCATTTTTACGACGGGTAAAATCTGTCCGGCGAACATTGTCCGCAATCACCCGCATCATTTCCACAGTATCGAAGGGTTTTTTCAGATAATCATTCGCGCCCAAACGAATGGCGGAACGGGCGGTTTCCAGAGTGCCGTATCCCGTTAACATGATCACGGAAACAATCTTATCGATTTCACGGATGCGGCGGAGTCCTTCGATACCGTCAACTTCCGGCATTCGTATATCCATCACAATGGCGTCAGGCTGATATTCTTCGAGCGCCCGGATGCCCTTTTCCACCCGGTCTTCGCAACGTACCTCATACTGCTCCTTGAGCAGAATGCGCATACTTTCACGGGGACCAAGCTCATCATCAATGATGAGCACCTTTCGTTTTTCGGGCGGAGGAGGCGTAGGTTTAGAATCGGTATCCATAATTTACTGTCAATAAGTGGGCTTCAAAATCGTAATCACCATTCAAAGCCGGGTTAAGATTATCCGAAACCGTCCGGCCCGAAAACAAGCCGACAGAATAGGCGAAATCAAATCGGTGGGGTCCACCGGGGGTATATCCAGCCCCAATTGCGATCACACCCTGATCCTGCTCAGCCGCAGTGGGGAGCATGGTACTTGTAGGCACCGGGCTTTCGAGATAGATATAGCCTGCACGCAATTCCCATTCGGGATTCAGGGTGTAACAGGCCGAAATGCCGAGGGTGAAATTGTCGTCCCAATTCATGGGAATGGTATCCGAAGGCAAAAGCGGAGTATTTACACCTGCATTAATATCCAATTGGTCAAAATCGGATTGTTGCGCCCAATCGAGGTTGGTCTCAATCAGCCACTTTTCATTCACTTGCAGGCTGTAGGCCAATGCAATCACCAGGGGGAAGGTCATCTCGGTTTCAAAATCGCTGACCGGAGCGGCGGGGGCTCCCGGGGGAATACCGGTAACTTCCAACTCCCCGCGGTACTTCACTTTAATAGGGCTGCGTACGGTTAAAGCAATCCGTTGGCGTTCGGTGGCCTTGATGGTGATGGCCGCTGTGGCACCGACTCCGGTACCATGCCCATCAAACAAAGTGGAACCATCGGGCAATCCGGGAACACCGGCAGCCAAAGACCACGGGTATTTTTGGCGCAAATCCAATTCAGAATAAAGGAGGTTCAATGAGAGACCCAGGGAAATCTTTTCGTTAATACGGGTTGAAAATGCCGGCGTGAACTCCAGAGAGCTCAACTGCGTATAATAAGGGGCGGCATAACCAAAGGGATTGTCTTCCGGTAAACGGGTGGAGCGGCCATAGGGTGAGGTAATCCCAAAACCAAAAGCCAAATTTTCATCTTCCGCAGAAGGGATGATCATAAACAGACCGGGAAGCACGGCCCAGGGATCTTCCGAAGAAACAGATTGTCCTGCGGAATTGGTGAAATCCATTTTGGAATAGCCGAAGGTCAATGTCACCATATATTCATTTTCATCAAAATCGATCAAGTTTGCCGGATTACGGGTGACCGCAGTGGCATCCGGGGTGTTGGCAATATTTCCGCCAAAACGTCCCTGGGCATTTGCACCGGCGGGGGGATTCCGGAAACCGTCCGCATTTGCAACCGTAAAGACCAGGGAAAGAGGAATGATTGATAAGATTTTGATGAGGGATACTGACTTCATGTGCGCCTAATGAGGGTTAAAAGAAATAAGGGGTTGAATTTAGATAAACATTGCAGGGTTCACCATAAATTGCAATTCTTATAAAGGTTGTACTTTTTACTGTTTTTTAACAGAAAAATACAGCATACATGTTCAAAATTGAACGTTTAAAAAAACAAGAACCCAATTGATACCCCAAAACAATACCAATATTACAAATATTGCTTAAATCACCTATATGAAAAAACCAAACCAAAGGGTAGTCATCACGGGCATGGGCGTTTTATCTCCCAACGGAAACTCCCTTGACGCTTTTTGGCAAAACACATTGGATTGTGTAAGTGGTATTGGAGCCATCACCCGCTTTGACACCTCCGATTTTCCTGTGAAAATCGCGGGAGAAATAAAGGATTTTGATTTAGAACGCTATGTTCCTTCCAGTTATCAATTTAAGAAAAACCGGATAGCTCTCAATGTGCAGTATGGTATTGCCGCATCCCAAATGGCAATTCGGCATTCAGGTCTCACGCTGGAAATGCTTAAAAAACACGAACCGGTCCCGCTGTTTATAGGGGTGACATCCAGCGCACTGGATATGATAGAAACGGGGAAGGATGCCCTGACGAAAAAAGGCCCCAAACGGGTCAGTCCCTTTTTGGCCTTGGGATGTCACCCACACGCCGTTGCATCGGAAATCTCACGGCTCCTGAATGTAAATTCACTTCGAACCACCTTTGCTTCCGAGTGTCCTTGTGGACTGGAAGCCATCGGATGTGCTATGCGTCATATTCATTCAGGAAAAGGAGAACTGGTTATCTGCGGCGGTGTGGATGCACCGATTACGCCCCTAACCATGTCTTCGTTTCATCTGACCGGCATGATTGTAAGCGACAGTCCAGATCCGAAAACAAGTGGACGCCCCTTTGACATGAACAGAATCGGTGGCGTGGTGAGTGAAGGTGCCAGCATCATCACGGTAGAAAGTTTACATGCCGCCTTAAACCGGAACGCAACCCCACTGGCGGAAATCATCGGTTTCGGTATCTCATCTGATGACGTGGGGGCCCCATCGGCTTCCGGACTCTATCACTCCATGAAAAATGCGCTGGATGATGCGGGATTGCTCCCCGCGGATATCGATTACATCAACGCCCATGGGCCGGGACACCCGGTAATTGATGTTTCCGAAACCAACAGCATTAAAAAACTCTTCGGAAAGAGGGCCTACCAAATTCCTGTGAGCTCAATAAAAGGAATCACAGGCAACCCCTTTGCCGCCGCAGGTGGCATGCAGACCATTATTTGTGTGATGGCCATGCTTCACGGCTTGATTCCCCCCACGGCAAACTTTGAAACGCCGGACCCCGAGTGTGATCTGAATTATGTTCCCAGGACGCCCCTGAACTTCGCACCGGAAATTTGCATGATCAATCTTCATGGGATGAGTGGCGGAAATATCTCACTTATACTCAAAAGGTTGGTGCCATGACCTTGTTTCAGTTCATGGCACTTTTCTCTGCAACTGCCACTTTGATCATCGGCTTGTTCGCCTTTCTCTCTCATCCCGAGAGAAGGCTGAATCAATCTTTTCTTATACTCACCGGTCTGATCAGCCTGTGGCAATTTATTGTTTTTATGGGGATGGGAAGTACGGAAAGCCATAACCTGATGTTCTGGATTCGTCAGGCAAATGCGGTCTCGGCCTTCATTCCCGCCACAATGAACCTTACCCGTTTCTCCATACACTTTCCCGACAACAATTTGCGGCAGCTGCTTAGAAAAAATATTTATTGGATAGCGCTCAGTCTGGTCATGTTTGTCATATGTCAGACGAACTGGTTCCTTATGGATGCCCAGCCACCGGCTGCGGGGGATGTGCTTCCCACAGCGGAGTACGGACCGGCATTCTCTATACTCGGGATTTATTTCCTTGTCGCATTCGGCCGTCTTTTTTACCTGATGTTCAAAAGCAACCGAATACTCAAAGGCAGTAGAAAAGCCGAAATTGAATATCTTTTGCTCAGTTGTGGAACGAGTCTTTTTCTTGGCGTGCTCATCTTTTTAGTGCCGCATATTACCGGCTGGAAAGATTTGGGAGCACTGAATCCGATATCTGTCATCGTTTTTTCAGCAATCACCGGATACGGAATTGCAACCAAGGGCATCATGGATATTTCAGTTCTCTTGCGGAGAATTGTTTCCTACACCATGCTGATTATTTATCTCAGCCTGTTGTATTGGGTGACGCACACTGTGGCCGCGGCCGCAATTCAAGCTGCAGGATATGATATTCACCCCTTCGCCAGCCTCATTTCCACTTTGATTGTGGCTTTTTCCGTTACCCCGGCCCGGGGATTTGCCCAAAATATTGCAAACCGCCTCTCTATTATTTCCCACCCCCTGAATGTAGGCAGCATTCTCAGCGACGCAAGCCGTTCGTTAAATGCGGTCCTGACCGTGGATGAACTCTGCACCCGCTTTCAGAATATTCTGGAAAACAATCTGGAAACATCGGAAATACGAATTTTCGTAAAAGAAAAAGATTTTTATACCCAAATGTATCCCACGGGAACCTACCGACAAATCCCCACCAGCGCATCTCTCATCCATTTTCTAACCAACCACCCTTCACTCTGTGTCCGGGATTGGCTGAACCGGAGACGGTTGACTGAAGATACGTCTTTGATGTCCAAGGAACTGAAGAATGAAGAGATGGCAGCCGCGATCGGGTTTCACCGGAAAAATATAATGACCGGCTTCATCTTATTCGGAGCCCGCAACTCCGGTCGGGTTTATACCCAGGAAGAAACCATTGCCATCGAAGGATTGAGGGATCTGTTTGCCGTCTCGTTGGAAAATGCCCAACTCTACACTGAATTACAGAACGGCCGGATCTATATGGATCTATTGTTGAAAAATCTGGTGAATGGTGTTCTGGCGACAGATGCTTCCGGTTGTATTATTACCTGCAACCATGAAGCTGCCCGTATTTTGGACTGTACCGAGGGCGAATTGATTGGCAAAAATATTGAACGGTTGCCGAGGGGACTTTACGATTTACAGAAAAGGGTATTAAGTCAGGACATCATCATCCGTGACAAAGAAATCATCCTGAATCCTGCTGAGGATCATCCGGTTTACACAAACGCCGGCGCCTCTCTCTTCCGTGACTTAAAAGGAACGGTGATAGGGAGTCTGATGGTTCTTCAGGACCGTACCGCCATCCGGAATCTTGAGGAACAGGTCAAACGCTCTGAACGCCTCGCCAGCCTGGGCACCCTTTCCGCGGGAATGGCCCATGAAATTAAAAATCCGCTGGTCACCCTGAAGACATTTACCCAACTTCTTCCGGAACGTTATCAGGATGAAGACTACCGGGAAACTTTTGTAAATCTGGCCAGCAAAGAAATCAGCAGAATTGACGGCCTGATGAACAAACTGCTCACCTTGGCCCGCCCCGTAAAATTGGAACTGAAAGAAATCGCCTTAAACCACTTGCTGGAAAAATATACGAAACTTTTCCGTGAACAGGCAAGAGAAGTGAGTATCGAGGTCATAGAAAATTTTGATGCGGATCCGGACACCATCCTCGGTGATGATGACCAACTGCGCCAAGTACTGCTCAATCTGCTATTGAACGCCCAGCAGGCCATGCCGACCGGGGGAAAAATCGAACTTCGCACCCGGAATATACCCGGTTATATTGAACTTCAGATTCAAGACAGCGGCGAAGGCATTTCTCCTGAAGTTCAGAACCACGTTTTTGATCCCTTCTTTACCACTAAAAGTGCAGGAACCGGCCTGGGACTTGCCGTCGCACACCAAATCCTCGAAGAGCATCACGCCTTGGTGAAAATTGAAAGTGATCCCGGTGAAGGCACCACCTTTATTATCCGACTGCCCGTCCCCTCAGACGAGGTGACCGCATGAATGCATACCCACAAACCGTAACGCTTTTTTCACGGGACGCGGATCTATGCAAGCGGATCAGCCCACTGCTTTCGGAACTGCTTGACCTTCAGGTATGCACCACCTTTTATGAGTTCAGCCGACTCATGGACAGAAGTGGTCCGGGCGTCGTCTTGCTGGACATACGCCTGCCCGAGGATGCGCCAGAACTGGATGTGATACAGGAACAATTCCCCCTCCACCTCTTTTTGGTCATCGGAAGTCTGACATCCACCCCGATGCAACATCCCGCGATTCACCGCATGCACGGCACTTTGGACATAGATGAATCCTCCTCGCTGATCGCAAAGCGTGTGAGCAGCGCCCAGGAATTCCTCGACCTCAAAGAAGAAAACCGGAAGCTGGCCCGCGAAGTGGAACAGGCCCGGTCTCCCGTTCAATCCGAGGTCAACACCACCGGGCTGGACAAAGTATTTTCCGTGAGAGAACTGATTCGAATTATGCGGAGCATGGACAATGTTGACGCTTTGCAGGAGCGGCTGCTGGAGGAACTCTCAGCCGTCATGCACCTCTCCAGAGCGGGCATTGCCCTCCGACGATTCCGTGAAAATTCTTATACGGTTTGTGCAGGCTGGATGCTTTCCCCCGAAGCACAGGACTGTAAATTCGAAGCAGACGACAAATTTATTCGCTGGTTCGAAAACCACCCCCGTCTGGTGAGCCGGACAGGGATCGACCATTTGGACTCCACCCGTGAACAAATTATGCTGAACCGGGTATTGGACCGCCTTGGCGCAGAAATTATTGTGCCGCTCCGTGGAAAAAATGGTTTAATCGGTTGGTTCTTTTCCAGCCACCCTCTTAACGGCAAACCTTTCAGTGACGAGAAATTGGATCAGTTGATTCTTATTTCGGATCTTATGGCCGTCTCTTTAGAACGGGCCCTGCTCTATCAGGAAGTCAGCTTGCAGAAAACGCTGGCGGAAACCCTGATCAACGCCCTCCCCGTCGGCATCATCTATGCAGATGCCCAGGGAACCATTCGTTGGTGCAGCCCCGCAACGCAGACCATCCTCGGAGGGGAAAGCCCTGACAAAACCGGAAAACCTCTACAAGCTTTGGGCTCCAATCTTTATCAAACTGCAACCCTGTTATCACAAGCGGAGGACGATGCGCCCGTCACCCGGGAATGGATTGATGCTGCCAACGGCCGCCCCTTGCGTGCAACCGCGATAAGTATCCGGAGTCAGGATCAGTATTCCGGCATCCTCATGACAGTTCAGGATCGTACGCACGAGAACGCCATTCAGGATAAACAGGACCGACTGGAACGCGGACTGTTTTGGAACCAGTTGGCGGCAAGCATGTCGCATGAAGTCCGCAATCCGCTGGTCACCATTAAAACCTTTGCCCAACTACTGCCCGACCGCTATCAGGATCCGGAATTCCGGGCGGAGTTCAGCGATTTGGTGGGCCAGGAAATTAACCGTCTTACCTCCATGATCGATCAACTGAATGAATTCGCACATCCGCGGGAATTGTCCCTGATCAAAATGGATGTCCGCCAAGCCCTGCAATTCGCCTGGGTCAATTTTGAAAAGGATCCGCCTTATACCCCCCTGCCGGAAGTGACCGATGAGATTGAATCCTGCTTGCCGGACGTGTTGGCCGATCTGAATGCCCTCACCCAAACTATTGAACACATTCTGATGAATGCGGCCGAAGCCTTGGAAAACCGGAAAGGGACCATTCACGTTTCCCTGAAAAACGGATTTGATTTGCAGTGCGGAGAAACGGTCGAAATTGGAATCTCCGACACCGGACCCGGACTTCAGGACGATTTACGTGATCATATTTTCTCGCCATTCTGCAGCAAAAAAGCACGGGGACTCGGACTGGGCCTTCCCATCGCACAAAGGACCATGGCAGATCACAATGGTAAAATAGAGATTACAAGCAATCCGCGCGGAACCCAGGTCCGTCTGATCCTTCCCGCATTTAAAATGGGTCCCTCCTCATGAAAAGAATCCTAGTTGTCGATGATGATCCGGGCGCAAGGGAATCCCTCCGCACCATTTTTCAAGTTGAATATGATGTACTGCTCTCCAGCAATGCGTTTGCGGCGATTGACACCCTTGCATCCACGGAAGTGGACTTGGTGCTGCTGGACGTGGTGATGCCCCAGAAAGACGGAGTTACATTATTAAAAGAGTTGGTGGAACTCTACCCCGATTTGCCGATTATCATGATTAGTGCTTCCAGCGAGTCACGTCCCATTGTCGAATCCATTCAGTCAGGGGCCATTGATTTTATCACCAAACCTTTTGACGTCCGGGAACTCAAACAACTGGTCTGGCGCACCTTGGAAAACCGGAAATTGATGCGCAAAATCAAAGCCATGGAGTCCGATATTTCCCGGCAATACCCCGAAGACAGTCTGCTGGGGTACTCCGACCTGTTCGAAGAAGCGGTGGCCATGGCCAAAAAAGCAGCGGATCATGATCTGCCCGTTTTGATCCACGGGGAAGCGGGAACCGGAAAAGAAATGTTGGCCAGACAAATTCACTCCTGGAGTGAACGAAAAGATGAACCCTTTGTCGGAGTCTACTGTGCCTCCATTCCCGAGACCCTGATTGAAAGCGAACTCTTTGGACATGACAAAAGCCCCTTTTCATCCAACGGAAAAGTCAAACCCGGCCGGATTGACCTTGCCGCCTCCGGCACCCTGTTTTTTGATGATGTCGGAGACCTCCCCTCCTCCACCCAAACCAAAGTTTTACGGTTGATTCAATTAAAAGATTATTCCCGGCTGGGCGGTGCCGGATCCAGACACAGCAGTGCCCGTATCATCGCCACCACCGATCATGCCCTTACTGGAAGAATCAAAGCGGGTGAATTCCAGAAAGAGCTCTATTTTGAATTAAACGTGGTACCCATTCATTTGCCGGCCCTTCGCAACCGAAGGGAAGATATCCCTATTTTTGCAGAGCACTTTCTGAAGGGGTTCAGAAACAGCATGCATGTCAAAACGTCCTCCATCCACCCTGAAGCATTAAAAGCGCTTTGCGTGTATGACTGGCCCGGAAATATTCGGGAACTGCGGAATGTGATTGAACGGAGTTTGGTGCTTCACGGGGACCACGAAGAACTCAGCGTGGACCTGCTCCCGAATGAATTTCACCGCAACAAACATTTCCGTCCCAAGCACACCATCGAACTGGAGGAAAACCTTTCCAAGTCTGTGGACCAAATTGAGCGGGAATTGGTGATGGAAGCCTTAAGAAGTTGTGGCGGTGTACAGACCAAAGCCGCAGAGAAGTTGGGAACCACCCGCCGCATTCTGAAGTACAAGATGGATAAACTCAACATCACTCTCCCCTTGGACGATCCAAAATGAGTTCCGGACTTCGGATAGGGGGAATGCTCCTTGTCCTGACCCTGGTCGGATGCGCCAGCACTCCCGATTATGCCCGAAACCTCCCCGCTTCTTCCGAAATCAGACGCCTGGAAGTTACCGGCTATTGTGAATGCGGAAAATGCTGCAACTGGAAACGAAGCTGGTTAAGACTGGGAAAACCCGTCATTGCTTCCGGCCCCTCGAAAGGCAAAGCCAAAGATGTGGGAATCACCGCATCCGGCACCCGCGCCAAACGGGGGACCATTGCTGCCGATACGACCCTCTTCCCCATGGGAACGGTGCTCTATGTCCCGGGATACGGATACGGAAGGGTTGAAGACCGTGGAGGTGCCATAAAAGGAAACAAACTCGATCTGTTTTTTGACAGCCACCAACAAGCCTTGGATTGGGGTCGTCAGCAGGTAAACGTCAGGGTGTGGCGGTAACGCAGGCTTTCCTGCCTGCGGGAACACAGGCTTTCAGCCTGTCACAACCAAATTTCGGACGTTGAAGAGGCAATTTTTACAGGCCGGAGGCCTGCGTTACGCGGCGCTGTAACCGCGGGAAAGATCCTGTACCCGCTGGGCCTGGTGACGCCGCACCTGTTCCAACGTTAATTTGGGAATATAGAATTCAGGGTCGGCATCGGTGGAACCTTTGCAATGCTGAATAATAATTTCATACAGAAACTTAAAGGCATCACGCGGTTGTTTCATTTGATCCAGGGCATCGACCAAATCCTGCACCGAAACTTTATCTTCGAACAAGTCTTTGAGCGCGGTCGGCACTTCACCTTCCGCTCCTTCCTCCGCTTCAAAAGCCGCTTCCACCCGATGATTACAAATATCAAAGAGGTTCACGCCGGTCCATTCCAGACGTTCAATCAAATTGCCTTTATCCAATCGGGCGCCCATAAAGAAATCCGCATTTTCCCGGCGCAATTCATATCCCAATTCAATGGGCAACAACATTTTAATTCCCAAGCCGTCCTGCTGAAGAATTTTATGCGTAAACAAAGGCCAGATGAGATTGCGCATTTTTTTGGCGTCTCCATTGACCAAACTCGGCTCGTCCACACGGTCGATCAATACCGTCATACTCACGAAACCCAAGCCCTTAATCAGACGCTGAAGTCGGCCCAGCAATTCATAGCGGCAATCGCGGTCGGCGGGCGTCGGTAAAGGCAGTGAATCCAATTCGGAACTTTTGAAGGTGCACAGCTGTTGAAACAGCAGCGAAGAAGGATGATCCACCACTTTAATTTCTTCAGTGATCCGTTTCCGTTTTTTCAAATTCCGGAAGAACGGTCCCAGCTTCACCCACAAACATAAAAACGAGACCAATCCACCCAAGGCAATCGCAATGAATGCAAATAGAACGGGGATACTTCCGGTCATCACCGCGAGCACGCCCAACAACCCCAGCATCACCCCGCCCCCGAGGGCGTACATCGCATGGATCGGCGTGAAGAACTGGTTCACTTTCAATATAGAGGAAATTTTACGCCAGCGTTCAGACCGGGTGCTGAGGGTGGGCTGATCATAAAGCACCGTTAAATAGGCGAGATCCAGACGGTGCTGGCGGGGAAGCTTACGCAAGGTTTTAGAAAGCTCCCGTGAAACTTTCGAAGAGGAAGACCGGCTGGCCGCATCCACGATTTCACTTACCACCATCGAAATCATTTTATCGATGTGGTCATCTAAACGGATCTTAAGGAAATTCGCCGGATCGTTTGCGTCCGCTTCCGATCCCACGGTGCGGTCCACCATGTGATTCCACTCATCATAACGCACAATCCAGGTCTTGCTGTCGGGATGGGTTTCATTGTGTTCCCGCAAACGTTGTTCCATCAACAATCGGAGTGCCGTTTTTCCACTTCCTTTTTCGCCGAACACCACCGATGTACTGGGACGGTCAGGGCGTCCGAAAATCTTTTCAAACTCGGGATGGGCAACTCCGTCATTCATGATTTTTTGATAAATATCATCGTCCCGGGCTTCCTCAGCCACAAAAGGATTTTCCTGTAAACGCCAATGACGTAAAAATGTTTCGATTTTCATGAAGACTCCAAAAAATTGTAGATGACTTATTACTAGCCCATGAAACGGCATCGTCAAAGATAATTCATCGGGAAGTCGGAGAAAGGTAGAAAAGACAAGGGGAAAAGCATCCGGAATATATCACAACCCCGCAACCTACACCTATATCCTCTGTCCTTTACCTCTTATCCCCTATCCGTTCCACCTTCTACCCCTCTTCTTCATACTTCTGCGTTGCAAAGCGCAAAGGCTTGATTATTCTATGCCCATGTTAAGCGAACTGATGGTACGGGACCTGGCGCTGGTGGAAAAAATATCTCTCCAGTTCACCCCGGGTTTAAATGTAATCACTGGAGAAACCGGTGCAGGGAAATCTGTGCTTATGGGAGCTCTTAACCTCATTTTAGGAGCCAGGGCAGATAAAAAAGTTCTGCGTTCCGGGGTGGCGGAAGGTTCTGTCCGGGGCGTCTTTCAATTGGCCGCACCCGAAAAAGTAAATCAACTCCTCGATGAAGCCGGTCTGGAACCCTGTGAAGACGGCTTGCTCATCTTGCGCCGGGTGGTCAAAAGCAGTGGCAGCGGACAACAATCCATCAATGACAATCCCGTAACCCTGGCTTGCCTCAGACAGTTGGGAGATCTGCTGGTGGACATGCACGGTCCCTACGATCATCAGTCCTTGCTGCAGCCTGAAACCCAAAGAAGGATTGTGGATGCGGCCGGCGTAAATCCGGACCTCAAATCTTCATACAAAACGGATTGGAAAGTGCTTCAGGACCTGCTCTCAGAACAGGACGATTTACAAGGGGATGCAGGCAATTTTGAAGAACAGCTCGATCTCCTCAGCTACCGGGTAAAAGAATTGGAAGAGGCGGCCCTGGAAGTAGGAGAAGAAGAAACACTTCGCCAAGAACATACCCTGGCCGGCAATGCCCAGAACATTCTGGAATCCGTCTCCGGTGCCCTGCAAGCCCTGGAAGATGCCGAAGGAAACGCCACCGACCCCCTCATGGCGGCCAAGCGCATGATCAGCGGCATTCAAAAAGTGTATCCCGACGCAGAAGTCTGGTCCGAAGAACTGGATCAAATCCTGTCTCAACTCCGGGAACTGGGAATCAGCCTCCGCTTTGCCGGTGAAAAAATGGAGGCCGACCCCGCCAGACTCGACTGGTTGGATCAGCGCCTGAGCATCTACAGCCGGATGCGGAAGAAATACGGACCTTCCATTGAAGAGGTTTTAGAAACCCTCACCGTTTCCCGCCAAAAACTTGAAAGCTTGGAGAATCGGGAACAGCGATTGGCGGACCTGGAAAAAGCACTCAAGCAGGCAAACGCCACCCTTGCCGTTTCGGGGGAGACCCTGCGCAACGCCCGGGAGAAAGCCGGCAAGAGTTTAGGCAAAAAAATTCGGGATCACCTCATCGATTTGGGCTTCCCTCATGCGCGCTTTGAAATTTCAGTTATCGAAAGCGCCGCCTCCGCGGCCGGTTGTGATGAAATCGATTTTAAATTTGCGCCCAATCCCGGAGAGGAAATCCGCAGTTTAAAAGATATTGCCTCCAGCGGTGAAATTTCCCGGGTGATGCTGGCCATCAAAACCCTGCTTGCGGACCAGGATCAAATCCCGGTCATGGTCTTTGATGAAATTGATGCCAATGTCGGCGGAGAAATGGGTCATGCCATTGGCGAAAAAATGGCGCAGGCCGGTCAAACCCGCCAGGTCATTTCCATCACCCATTTACCCCAGGTCGCCGTACACGGAAACAACCATTTGGCTGTGTCCAAAGAAGTAACTGAAGGCAGGACCTTCACCCGGGTCAAAACCATGGAGAACGAAGACCGGGTGCAGGAAATCGCCCGCATGCTCGGAGGCGTGAAAGGCGCCAAACTCAGTGTGGACCATGCGCGGCAACTTCTGGAGAACGCGGGATGAAAAACAAACAGGGCTTCACCCTGCTGGAAGTCTTGTTGGCCATGTCCCTGTTGAGTATTATGGCGGTGATGATCTTCGGTTCATTCCGGGCGGTACTGGATGCCACCACCACCGCCGAAAATGCCCTGGATGAACTCCATCTCAGCGACAACATCCTGTCCCAAATTGAGGAAACCCTCCTCTCAGCCGTATTTTTTGATTCGGATCCTACCCGCTACACCTTTCTGTATGAAAAAGGGACAGGAAAACCGCCGAATGATCTCCTGAGTTGGGTCACCCGATCCAAAGCATTTCTCCCCTCCGATTACCCCACCCGTGAAGGCTTAAACCGCATCGAGTTAAGTGTCCAGGACGTGGACGGAGAAGAAGGATTGGCCGTGCGCGCATACTCCAGCCTGCTGGATCCGGAAAGTCCGGAGGCCGAAGCGGTTGAACCTTGGCTGATCAGCAAAAGGGTCAAAGGACTTGAACTCTACTTTTATGATCTGACTGAACAGGACTGGGTCGACGAATGGGAACGGAACAATCAGTTGCCGGTTACCCTCGCACTCAAGTTGTACGTTGAATCTGATCAGCCCGACTCGGACCTGAATGTCTATACCCTGAAAGTGGATATCCCCGTGGGGAAATTGAGCAGGGAAACCCGCAGAGGCAGGCGCCGCACCCGGGAGAGTCAATGACCACCCGCAATCGCAAACAAGGATCCGCCCTGATGTTGGCTTTGGTCACCATCGTGATGATCTCCACCCTGCTCATCAGTTTCATTTTCCGTATCCGCATGGAATCCGACCTGGCAGCCCGGGAGCGTTTTGGATTGAAGGCGCGTCACCTTTCATTAGGCGGACAGGAATACGCCAAATGGATGTTGCTGCAAGCCGCCAGCGTCGGCAACGAAGCGGACGACGACACCGAAGAAGGCCTGTTCGTGGCCATGAAAAATTTACAGCGTGGGGTCGCGATTCGCGGCTACGTCATCGAAACGGAAGAAGGAAGCATCCAGCTCTCCATCAGCCCGGAAAGCAGCCGGCGGAACGTGAATACCCTGTCCGATCCAGATTGGGAGCAAATGCTGGAAAACAGCGGCGTACCGGATGATTACCATGCACAACTCATTGCGGCCTTCCGGGATTGGACGGATGAAGATGAAGCCACCCGCTTATTGGGCGCGGAGGAAGATGACAGCTATTATCAGGATCTGGAACTTCCCGTAAAAAACGATCCGGTGGAAAGCCTTACCGAACTGGGAATGATCCGGGGCTTCACCAAAGCCATCCTCTATGGAGGCAGCCTTGAAGACTATTATGATGAACCGGAAATCTTTGTGAGCGGCATTGCCGGATTGCTCACGGTCTATGGTGACGCCACCGTGAATTTAAACTCTGCCTCCAAAGAGGTGTTAATGTCCCTTTCCGGCATCCGGGAAGAGCAGGTGGACCAAATTCTCGAGGGGCGCTCCGGCGCAGATGGGGAATTCGGCACCGACGATGACGGATACAGCGACATAACCCAAGGCCTCGCCGCCGGTGGTTTATCTTCGGAGACCCAGGAATTGTTTTCCCTAAGCAATTTTAATTGGGTGCGTATTGTCAGTATTGGAGAAGTCGCCGGGATCAGGAAAGGAAGCCTCGCCATCTACGAATTTGACAACGGTGAAATCACCCTCGTCTCTTACGAAGAGCGGGAATTATAGAGACGGATCGGGGGCGCCCCCGCCCCCACAACTTCCCTACAAACTTTCAGGCTCTTTTCCTTCAGCGAAAACGTGGGGGCGGGACGCCCCCAGTCCGTTTTGCTCCGGATCGGGGGCGCCCCCGCCCCCACAATTTCCCTACAAACATTCCGTCTCTTTTCTTTCTGAGAACTCGGGGGGGCGGGGCGCCCCCAGTCCGTTTTACT
>CAKZLZ010000053.1 GCA_937127435.1 uncultured Verrucomicrobiota bacterium
TGCTGGTTGGCCAACAGAAGCGCGAGGGCATCGGCCTGCATGCTCTTTTCCAGAGCGTCAAGGGTGTCTTCGGTGAGACGTTTTATTTTTTCAATTCGCTGGGCCTGCCCGGCCAGTCGCTGGCCCAGGTCATCCCGGGTGCGCAGGGTGCCGACACTATCTCCCCACCGGGCGGATTCGGCTACCACGGCCGCATAAATTTCATCGCGGCGGGCTTCCAGTCGCGCGGTGGTTTGGGCGG
This sequence comes from uncultured Verrucomicrobiota bacterium, assembly GCA_937127435.1. Taxonomy (GTDB): domain Bacteria; phylum Verrucomicrobiota; class Kiritimatiellia; order SS1-B-03-39; family UBA6053; genus UBA6053. The sequence continues at coordinate 242 of CAKZLZ010000053.1, forward strand.
AGGTGAGCACACCGTCATTAAAGAAATGTTCATGAACTCGGTCGGCAAAGCGCAGGGCGTATTCCTCATTTCCCATGAGTTGAAGATGCATCCACCACGGGGTCATGCGGTCGATTCCGCTAAACGAACTTATGAGACTTTGACTGAACCGGTTATGGTTCACGCCCTCGGAAATCTCCAGCGAGTGTTCATTGTCGTGGGCCACGAATTTAAATCCGTCGGGATTAGCGTTGTTATAAATCATATTCAGGTTTCGCGGCATAGTGCCTTGATGCGGCGGACCTATGGGGGAATCCCGGTTGGCGGTGAAGTAGGTCAGCAACATGTAGTCGATAACGTTGTCGACATCCAGCAGCTTGGTATAACTGCTGTTTTCCGTTCCATCTGCATTCATGCCCTGCAACTGAAAATAAGCGCTGTTCCCGGAGACGCCGGCGGTAATACCTGTCCATAAATCTTCATAGGTATCCCGGGTCCCGTCGACTGCATACAAATCACCCGTATCCCCGTCGGCTTTCACCGCATCAAAATCATCCTTATCTCCGCCGTAATAGGATGCGGCATAACGGGAATCGCAGCGTTCTTCGGTTTGAAAAAGCCCCCAATACATGCCATTGATGTAGAGGTGATAATACTCTCCCCGGGTGTAGGGCTGATTCATATCCCGATGGCTGTCCCGGGTAAAAATATCGTATAACCAGGTGGCATATTGCGGGGTCTGATTGGCCCAGGAAAAATTTTGACCGGTCCGAAGATCCATTCGTTTAAAGCTGTCCGCCCCCTCCTCCCCGAACAGGGCATAGTTGAGACGGGAGCTTCCATATTCAGATTTAAACAGGAAGCGGAAGGAGTGTTTGGGGTTGGAGGATGTGGTACTCGACTCTCCGCGGATCCGCATGCCACCATTGATTTGGAAACCTGCCGTTCCGTCGGGGTTGATCAGCTCCACCGACATTTCACGTTCCCACTCTTCCCCTTCTTCATCGGCATTGACATATATACCCCTTGTCGCATCAAATAAGTTGTCCGGATCTGTCACAATCGAGAGTGAAGGAATGGCAGTCATGGCCGCTTCAATTTGACTGGAATAGGTGGCGCTTTGGGTAATGTCGGTATCCATGCCGTAATCAAAACTCTGCCCGTTGACGCTACCCGACGGGAATTCCGGATCCAATGAACTGACGTCGGTTCCCTGGGCAATAATATCATCCAGAAAAAGGTAGGTTTGGGTGTCCGCATCACTGGACTGGTATCCGGTCTTGGTTGCAACGGCCCTCAGTACGGTGGTTTTATCAATGGAAATCGTAGTGGAGTAAAGCGTGCCATTGCTCGTGGATGGGGTGGTGCCATCGGTGGTATAATAGATGGAGGACCCTTCCGTATCGCAGGTGATGGCGACATCGAAGGCGTCAGAGAAAAAGCCACGGTCCACGCTGAATTTGGTATCGTCCACATAGCCAAGAATCCCGGATATGTTGTCCGCCCCGGGCGTCGGGCTGGTGTAATACATGACGGTGCTGATATCCAGATCTCCGGCGGTGACACCGGTCAGAACCGGCATGATATAAAAATCAGGTTCCCCCGAAACGCTCCAGGGATCAAAAGGGTAACAAAATCCCTGAATGGCCAGAATATTGGTACCGTCCACCAGATAGGTATCGGCATTCAGAACAGTGAAATCTTCATAGTCCGTTCCCTCATGTTCGGCTGTGGCCGAAGAGGCATAGGTTGGCGAGGCCGGAGCATTCCCGGAAGCGACTTCATGTCCGTTGATATATGCGACAAAACCATCATCATACTTCATACGCAACGCCAATTGCTCAATCGCAGAGGCATCCGCCACATCAAATTCCACGCGTATATAAGCCGAGTTATTGAAAGAAGGCGGACGGGTCGATTCGTCCATCATCTCCTCTTCCAAGTCCAGAAGGATGCTGTAACTCGAGGCTTTGTCATATCCGACACCGGTCTGACCCGATTCCCAACCTGAATCATCAAAACCGGCTAGATTCCAGCTGGAGGATGGGGCTGAAGTTGTCACCAAAGCCGTTGCATCCTGCTCTTCGACTACGAGTGTGGAGTAGCTGGAGTCCTGCGCCAATCCATAGGAGACATCATCGTCTTGCTCCGGGTAATCTATAAACGAATGCGCTACGGTGACACCGTCCGACTTCGTAAGCACCACGCTCTCGCCACTACCGCTTAACTTAAAAGTCGTATGCATGAACCCGTTACCATCTATGTAACCCGGTTCATCCTTTCCGGAGGCCATCACCACCGCATACGCACCTGGCTCAAGGGTGACGGAAGGAAAAGTCCATTGAGTCAAGTCGTTCACATCATCACTGAGATACCAACCCGTCAAATCCACGGCATCCTCACCTGTATTGTACAGTTCAATCCAGTCCGAATAGTTGCCGTCACCATCCATCAATGTGCTGTCATTCTTAGCCATAAATTCAGTGATTACCACCTGCGCGGTACCGGCGGTGGCCATACAAATGAAACCGCAGAACAACAAAGTGAGGTTCAATCTGAATTTTGCTGCGCGGAAAAATATACCCGAAAAATTATGCTTCATACTCCCTTCTACGTATTTCCAGGATTTATCCTGCAGAAAACATAAACTATTTTATGAATCGTTTCACATAGAATGTATGAGCCACCATTTTCCCCAAGCGACCGATGCCATGTTAATCCCCTGGCGGGGGTATGAGGATGAAAAGGGAGGAGGCGGTTGGGTTGTCGGGCAGGGATGCCCTCCTGCAGGCATTCGGAAATCGGGGTGAGCCTGCCCGGAGGACGCCCCAGCGGCCAGGGGGCATCCCTACCCGATGATCATTTGAATAAATCAACAGGCCCTTTACGTCCCGGATTCACGAGGATGAGGCAACACCTAACCTTAGTTAAGCGCGACCCGGGTGCAGATATTACCGAGGTCAATATTGACCGGTGCGCAACAAAATCAGCGTACAGGCATTTTCAACTTCGACTCCCGCCTGCTCCAATAGGCCTTCCAGTTCAGGATTCTCGGAACCGGGATTAAAAATCACCCGCCGGGGTTTTAATGCCAAAATTTCTTCCTGCATGGCCGAAGAGCGGGCGGCATTCACATACATGGTCAAGGTATCCACCGCCCCGGAAACCCCGGACAATGACGCCGTGACCGGCAATCCATGAATGGTTTCCGCAACCGGATTGATCGGCAGGACTTCATGTCCCGCCGCCTTCAGGTCGGCCACGGCTTGATTGGAAATGCGTTCACTTTTAGGACTGGCACCTAAAACCACAGTACGTTTTGATGTTGTCATATCTTTACTTTCCCTGCAAATCTTATGATTGTAAAGCTTCTCGCTGAAATATTCAATCCGCACACGGGTTGTGACTCCGGGACGGAGTCGGTCCGGAGGGCCCGCGTCCCGCGGTCCAGCCTGATGGCCAAAAATTTCGTACGCCCTGCCAGATCCGCTTTATTTATTTTCCGCCTTGGGAAGAATGAACTTCATTAATTCATCACGGGTATCACGCACCCACTTCCCCTCTTCACGGAAATCAAATTCCAAACACACGAGTCCAACCCCCGGGGCCATATAAAACCGATCCCGCGCCCAGCTCTCTTCGTCCCCTTCATTGTAAACCACTTCGTACACCACACAGGTAAACGTACCTGCGGATACCTTGACCTCTTCAGCGACATTCAGAATCGTCCAATCACCTCCCTCAGCCTTATACGTATGACCCTTTTCCACCGGATAAGGCAGGGTTAAAGAAAATTGATCTAAGCTTTTGGGCGTTAAAATTGAACCCCCGCCCCATTCGGCAAAATTGAAACTTCCTTTGGCATTGTCGTACTCCCAAAAATATTCCATGTCGTCTTCGGTGAGCTTTACCCCGCCCAAACGTTCGGTCATAGAACGATAGTCATACACCTTTTTAATTTTGTAGCAGGTCTCGTCCTCCAGCTTCAGGACCTGAACGATTTCTTCCGTCACGGTTCCGGATAAGATTTTTTCACCTTCGTCAAACCAGTAACTGGCATAGGTCCAAACCGCACCCTCTCCCCGGGGCATGATTGATTTTTCCTGCAGAGTTTCGAATGTATCCTGCTTAGCGGCCTCTTCGGCGAAGAGATTTCCCCAGAGCACACATAACGACAGAAAGAATATTTTTTTCATAAGCCCTTCCAAAGGTTTTCTTTTTAGAATGATGATTTCAAAGACCATCCGATGCCCGGCCGGTCGGGTATGGAGATCTTCCCGTCTACAATTTCAAACGGCTCTTGAAGCAGATCCGTACGCAAGGCATTCCGATTGATATCGATTTCCACCAATGCTTCCGGACAACCGGCGGCAAATTGAAGAGAGGCGGCCTGTCCGGGTCCGGAGCCGAGAAAATGGGGTACAATTCTTTTCGAGGTGGCGGTCGACATCTCTAGAAGTTTTAAAGCAACATGCAAAGGGGCGTTCTTGGTAAGATCGGGTTGCAAAACATCGAAAGGCTGCCCTAAAAGCTTTTTCATATCCGCGCCGGGGGGCATCAACAGATTCTCTCCGCCGGCAATCGGAATTTCACTTAACCCCGCCAATTCATGCAGATGCGGTTCCTCATCAATCTTCAGCGGCTCTTCGATCCATTTCACTTCGAAGTCAGCTAAAACCGGCAGCCATGTCCGCAGTTGCCCCATGTCCCATCCGCGGTTAATATCGACCGCCAATGCAGCCTTCTCCCCCAAATGCCGACGAAGATCTTCGAGATTTTTTCGATCTTCCCTGTCCCCGAAACCCAACTTGAGCTTAAACAACGCAACCCCTCTCTCCAAATGCCGGTCAATGAGATCCCAGGGGATGGGGCTGTTGATACCACTGGCATACACCTTCACCGCATCCGCAGGTTTCTCGAAAAGGCTTTGCGCCAAGGGGACCCCTTCCCTTTGTGCCTGCAGGTCCCATAATGCCAACTCCACCGCACAAAGCGCCTGCACCAACGGTCCGACGGTTTCAGACTGTCGGGCCGGCCCCACAAAATCTTTATACATTCCGGCAACAAATTCGGGAACATTCTCAACCTGCCGGCCTTTGAGATAGGGAATGAAGCCTTTTTCAAACAATGCTGTCCGCTCCCAGGGTGCCCACAAAGGAAAATTCACCCAGCTCTCCCCCACCCCGGTTTGACCGTTTTCATCTTTCAGCAATAACAGCACGGCATGCCTTTCCTTCATGGTCCCGAAAGCCGTTTTAACCGGATGATCGATCGGTAGCCGCTCATGTTTCACACAAGCATCTGTAATCGTAAATGAGGACATGTGTTTCTCTCTTTCCATTTGGGTTTGGTAAAAAGTGAATCGGTTACCCGCAAAGAGCAAATGATCCGACTCTGTAAATCTGTAGCGACTTCACCCCTTAAGTGCAAGACCCGGCTCTCAACCACTCGTCGTATGTATGTCATCGCGTACATTCTCATCCTGAAGTAGTTTGATTGTATTTTTCCCCATAAGCAAACCCAGCGTATTCCAAATCATATACCCACCGATCAACACAAACGGGGTGATAAACACCGTAAGCCAAATCCGCATGGGGGAAACATTCCGGATCAAAACCGCTTGCTGAGGATCTTCCGGATCATAAAATACCGGCACCTGTTCTCCGGTTGGAAATTGCCCTATCTGTTCATTCGCCCGTTTACGGCTGAGGCCCACTTTCATCCGGCCAAATGTTATCCGGTCAGAAACATAAGCCTCATCCCCCACTTTGTATCCGTATTCCACCAGCACCGTATAAGAAGTGCCGTCGCTACTGCTGGACACATGGATTTTGGAACGGATGATCTCGCCCCCGGTCTGCACATAATTCTTTCCCTGAGCCAGTTCCACCCAATAAATGAAAACGTCCGTTGCAAAGAGGCCGGTAATGCCACACCAAAAAAGCGTCACACACATCCAGACCACCACTTGTTTTTTCACACCTGCTTTTTCAGCCCGGGAAGCGGAATCTTCATCTGAGGGAAGCTTTCGATCGGAAGGTTCTGCATTCGCCCGATCTACCCAGCGGCGGAGCAGGATCACGGTTCCCGGAATAATGACGCTGGGCAGGAGTGCCCCTATCAGGGTTGCGGTTTTCCAGTCAGAACTTTGCAGGGCCGCAAACCCAAATGCAAAACTTCCAACTGCCGAAAGCAACGCATAGGTCACGAACGAAATATTTCCCCCGGCAAGCATCATGCCGCCACCTGCATCCTGAAGCCGCAACGCCTCCGGCTGACTAAACGTCAGCCATCCCAAAAGCAGAAAGGGCAACGTGAAAGTGATAAACATGAAAGCGGTTGCCTCCACCCGGGGTTCGAGCGTGCTTACTGAAGGATCACCGGGATCATGAAACACCCGAATAGAATCACCGGCCTCCAAGTCCATCGCGTGCTGTGCAAAGGGTTGCCGCGGCATCCCGAAAGAATACGCCGGTGGACAGGTTCCCTGGTACGGAATTCCCTCCACTGAATAGCGATAGCGAATCCATCCTCCCCGATGCTCTTCCGCTTGTGCAAACGGATCGGGAGCGAGGAATTCGCTCACCTCTCCTTCAACCGGGACAAATGTAAATACCTGAATCAACCCGGTACTCACGATCCAACACATTGGAATCAAAAACATACATGATGCGGCAATCCAAATGAAGGCATCCTTTAAATTTGAAAAACTGAAAGCATGCTTTCTCATTCCCTCTATGAATCATGCTTCACATCAATGCACAACCTCTAAAGGGTCTGACGAAATCAAGAAATCAAAATCCCGGCAGGTAAATGCATGCCTTCAGGTTATACAAAAAAAAGATCCGTCACCAGTTACCCGGTGACGGTTGTAATTTTTGTAAAAATACCGGGTTACAGCTCGTAGCGGTCGGCGCCGTTCGGCACAACCACGGAGAACACCGATCCATCGGTCAGCGGCACTTGCACGGTGATGTTGGTGCCGTAGGAGGAGCCCCGTTGTGAGAAGTAAAAGTGGGGGCGGTCGCCATTGTGGGTTTCGTGCCGCAGGGGAGCGGATTCAGATCCGAAACTGCCCGAAATCGTCGCCACCTGCTGGGTTTTACCGTAGGTCGCGCCATGCGGTGTCAGGATGACCAGTCCCCCTGAACTTTCGCTGTAAGGCTTCCACAGAAATCCACTGTAGTAAGCGGGATTTTCACTGATTCTGGCCGCACTTTCCTCAGGGGAAAGCGAACCGCCGCCACCACCGCCGCCACCAAAATCACAGGAAGAAGTGCCCAACATCATGAGCGTAAAACAAAGAAGAGTAAAATATTTTGTCATGGGTTTTACCCTAAAGAGAGACGAGCGGAATGTACAGATTGATTACAAAAGATCTGCTGAAAAATTGATGGATAAAAACCGGGGATATTCCTCATTTTTTAAATGCTTATTATATAAGGCCACCATCATGGTTGATGATTTACAAATTTATAAGTGAAGAACTCTAGAGCATTTTCGTTTTAATTTGACTTATTGCGGCTGTAAGTCGCACTCTCCGAAGCCCGGTCCGTCAGGGCCGGGTGTAAATAGTAAAATACATTTGAGCCCTGTATGGGCGGCTCTCTATCTGCATGGCCTACCAGTGAGAGAGTCGCCCATACAGGGCTCACAATCGTTAGAACCCATTGTTCCTGGCCCTCACGGACCAGGCTTTGGA
>CAKZLZ010000054.1 GCA_937127435.1 uncultured Verrucomicrobiota bacterium
TGCTGTCCATCATGTGGTTCACGCGGCCCACGACGTAGCCGAGGTAGGAGGCGACCCCGGCATCGGCCAGTGCGTTGCGTTCCAGCCGCTGCGCGGCCTCGACCTTGGCCCGGTGCCAAGCCGTGTTACAGGCCAGCCCTTCCCCAACCTCGACACCCTGCAATCCGAGGTCGCCCTGATCGCCCAGGTGGCAGAGGAAACGGACAAGGCGTTTTTGCCCTATGCCCGGAGGCTGCCGGTCTGGCCGGAATTTCCGGGCAGGGTGACATCCAGGGCATCTGCCGGAGTGGCCGTGCTTAGTAATGTATCCTTGCGGGATTGAATGGCGCCGGTGACTTGCACTTTAAAGGCATTGGCCCCTTGCCCGAAGGCGGGACGGTCTTCCGGAGCGACGTCCTTAAGACTGGCCATAATTTCAGGCAGTTTTCCTTTGCGGCCAAGATACTGGACCCGCAAAATTTCCAAAGCATCCGCGGAGGGGGCGGCTTCGATTTCGCTGAGGGCCTGTTGGGTAAGAGATTGGAGGTCTTCGAGTTGCATAACTGGGGGTGGATATAGCGGGCAAAAGGGGACAGGGAAAGGAGAATCCGGCATTTTCATTCAGCCCCGCCTCGCCAAAATGGCATGCAGGTGCTAACGGAATCCCATGGCTAAACTCCAAAATGTTTTCTCGTGGTCTCATTCCGCATCTTCCGATTTCGAATTATGCCGTCGCAAGCGCTATTGGTCTAAATACGGCGCCTGGGGGGGCTGGGAGCGGGATGCCACCGTAGAATGCAGGACGGCATACCGTTTAAACAAGATGACCAACCGTTTTTGTCTGTATGGGATTGCGGCCGAGGATGCGGTGATGTGGATGCTTCAACAGTTTCAGCAGGGGCGCGAGGTTTCAGTGAAAGAAGCTTATGATGAAGTGGCCCGCCCCTTGTTGCGTCAGGCCTGGGATGAATCCAAGGGCAAGACTTGGCTGAAGCGCCCGAAGGCTTCCTGTCTGCATGAACATTATTATCCGCAGTTTTGCGATATGGAAGATTTGGAAATTATGAAAGCCATCGCCAAGGTGGTGAATACCTGTTTGGAAAACTTTCAGCAGGATGTCTGGCCACGCTTGAAGCATGTGACGCCGGACATGGAAATTCCGATTGCGGTGGTGGGAAAGGGGGATGCCGAGCATTTCCTGCTGGGCGGCATGAAAATTTATGCCATTCCGGATTACGTGTATGTTGAAGACGGAATCTGGACGATTGTGGACTGGAAAAGCGGTGCCGAAAAAGAGGAGCATCAACAGCAATTAAAACTGTATGCGCTGTGGGCCAAAGTCAAACATGGCATCCCTCCGGAAAAGGTACGCTTGCGGTTGGAGTATCTGCAACACGCCACCCACCATGAATTCACGGTGACGGAAGCAGATTTGGGGGAGGTGGTTGCGCATATTCAGGAATCGGTCCAGGATATGACGCAGTATCTGGAAGAGGGGGATATGAAAAAGAACATCGCGTTGCCGAAACCGGAATGGGATCTGTGCTATGAAATGTCGATTTGCCGCGGTTGTTCCTTTTTTGAGCTTTGTCGCCGGGAATTAAAGGATGCACTGGGAAATGAAGTCGATTAGTCGATGTGGGATTGTTGACTTCGAGCAGAGCCGGTGTTATTTACATAATTAACATGGAATCAACTTCAACCAACCAAGATCCTTCTCCTCAAAACGACCGTGTTCTCGTAACGGTGGATGACGACTATGCACTCGCCCGAATTGTGGGTAGAGGGTCGTATAAAGTCAGTAAGTCGTTAAAAGAATTTGCCGCCAAAGTGATTGACCGCGGGCATCCGGTTTTTGTGTTGGATCTGAAATATTGTGTAGGGATGGACAGTACCTTTATGGGTGTGCTTGCCGGTATCAGTCAGCGACAACAAAAAGAACT
>CAKZLZ010000055.1 GCA_937127435.1 uncultured Verrucomicrobiota bacterium
AAAACCGAAACCTGCAATTGGATGAAATTGCCCTTTTTCTCGCTGACAGTTCCGGTCCGGTCCTTTTAGCCGGGGATTTGAATACCACTCCCTGGTCCCCGGTGTTTAAGGATCTGCTGAAGGTCTCCGGCCTGAAAAATTCGATGCAGGGCTATGGGATACAGCCCACCTGGCCCAGTTTTCAGCCTTTGCTGTGGATCCCCCTCGACCATGTACTTCACAGCGAACAGTTTACGGTTTCAGACCGCAAAACCGGTCCGCAGATTGGATCCGACCATTTGCCCCTGGAAGTGACTCTGAAACTTCATTGAAAATACTTAATAATAAATTGAATCCTTCGTTATTTATGTACATATCAAACCCGTAACATCAATATTCTAAGTATAAACTTCCATCAGATTCCATGACGCTAGCACGATTTCAATTTTTGACTTTTCTCCTCCTCAGCTCCTTTTTGCATGCGGGAACGATTCTAATTGATTTCGGTGATTCGGGGGATACCACTTCGACTTCAGCGCCTAATTATTATAATAATGTCACCAATAATTTGGGAGTGGGCACCCTGGTGGGAAATTTGCGGGATACAGCGGATGAAGTTACCGGAATTTCTCTTTCCGCCACAAATTGGTTTGCCGGAGTGAATACAAGTGGCACGACCCATAGTTCCGCCCCTTATCTGTCGAGCGCCACCGGAGACACTTTATATGATGCGAACGGCACTTGGTCGCAGCGCCCCGGGGATGCGAAGGTGGTTTTGGTGTTTGGGGGATTGGATGCTTTAAAGACCTATGATTTCACCATGTATGCGAGTCGCACCGGTACCACGGAAAATCGTTCAACACTATATTCTTTTACCGGGGCGACTTCAGACGCTATCAGTTTGAATCCTGCAAGTAATATTACCCAGTCCTCTACCATTTCAGGTATGTCTCCCAATGGTTCTGGCACCATCACTTTGACCATCACTCCGGATGCGGCCAATGCCAATCAGTACGATTTCATCTACCTTGGTGCGATGGAAATAAATGTCATCCCGGAACCCACGACCATCACTTTGGTTCTGGGCGCATTGGGGTTGATGATGTTGTTTCGTCGCCGCCGATAGACTGCGGGTTGCCGCTTTATTGTGTACGCAGTAACTTAAGTTGCTCCGTGAGCCAGTCGGCGCTTTTGATTTCGCTCCCATCCGGAAATTTGAGCATATAGTATTTTCCGCTCATCAAACTTTTGGTTCCGGCCATTTTAATAAAATCCTCGGGACTTTTGATTTTCCCTTTTTTGAGGAAATGATCGTATTTCTTTTGCAGATGTTCGGCGGCTTCTTCGGCGGTATGGGTTTTTCCGTTACGGATAAATGTGGCCCCTGAATTTTTGGTTTGCTCAATGAGGGCTGCGACCACTTTGGCCGTGTCTTCTTCCGCGAAGAGGGGCAGACAAAGGCTGAAAAGGAGGAGAGTTAGTCGTTTTTTCATCTGCCGAGTATACATTCTGATTCTTATTTCGCAAATATTGAAATGTCCGCGCTATAGATTTGAAGTTGACCTGAGGACAGGCATAGGCGTATTGTGAATAGGATACATAGGAGTATGATATGAAAGTGTTTCTGATTAGTTTTTTATTGTTACCTTTTTTTGTGCGAGGGGCTGAGTCTCCGCTAATTATCGATCATCGCCACACTGATATTACAAAACTACCTGCCGAGCAGATTCTTCAAGCCAAAGCCGTATTGAAGATTGGATATGGGCACACCTCCCATGGGAGTCAGATCTCCTCAGGGATGAAGGGGCTGGTTCGTTTTGCCGATCAAGGAGGATTGGGGCTTCAGCTGCCCAAGGGAATCTTTTCCTTCACCCCTGATGGTGCCAAAGGTAGTTTGTTTTTGCAGGAAGGCGGCAGCAACCGTGGAACGACCTTACGCAAAGACTGTGGGTATTGGCCGTTGTGGGAAGATGAAACCCGGAAATATCTTCAGGATCCGGCCAACAAAGAAATCAATGTGGTGATGTGGTCCTGGTGCGGTCAAATGCCCGGGAAATTCAGAAGCGGCAAATTACACTCGGAATATTTGGAACCGATGAGCCGCCTGGAAAAGGAATTTCCCCATGTGGTGTTTGTCTATATGACCGGGCATGCGGATTATAAAAAATTTGAAGACCACAAGCAGGCCTGCGAAACCATTCGGAAGTTTTGCAAAGACAACAACAAGGTGCTGTACGATTTTGCGGACATTGAGCAGTGGAATCCGGACGGGACCTATTTCGAGTTCGTGAATGATGACTGTTCTTACTGGAAGAACGCCAATGGGGGACCTGCCGCAGGAAACTGGGCCCTGGAATGGCAGAAAAGCCACGAAGAGGGGGTGGATTGGTATCGTTGCAGTTCCGCACACAGTCAGGCGGTAAACGCCAATCAGAAAGCCTATGCGGCCTGGGCCCTGTGGGTTGCGCTAGGAGAGCGGATGAAATGATGGCGGAGCGCGGACATTCGTGTCCTCGCGGAACCGAATCGTATTCTCGCCAGGGCAGGAGTGCCCGCGCTCCATGCATAAAAAAAGCCGTTCCGGAAATCGGAACGGCTTTTTTGTCGGTTTCCAAGGTTCTGAAACTTATTTCTTTTTCTTGGGCTGGTAGAAATGCGGGCTGTGGCCGTAGTAGGCGTCTGCCGATTCCATCACCGTTTCCGAGAGGGTGGGGTGGGGATGAATCGTCAGACTCAGATCTTCCACGGTGGCACCCATTTCGATGGCCAAGGTTCCTTCGGCAATCAACTCGCCCGCACCCGGTCCACAAATGCCGATTCCGAGAATTTGTTCGGTTTCGGGGTGGGTGATGAGTTTGGTGAGTCCATCGCTACGGTCCAATGTGGTGGCGCGTCCGGAGGCGCTCCAGGGGAATTTGGCGACTTTGATGGCGATGCCCTGATCTTTGGCTTCAATTTCGGTGAGGCCGGCCCAGGCAATTTCCGGGTCTGTGAAGACCACCGCCGGGATAGCAGCGGGATCATAGATGGAGCGTTTGCCCATAATGGCCTGTACAGCAACTTTACCTTCGTAGGTGGCTTTGTGCGCGAGCATGGGCTCACCGGCAACGTCTCCAATCGCCCAAATGTGGGATTCGTGGGTGCGACGTTGGCTGTCGGTTTCGATCCAACCGCGGTCATTCACTTTTACGCCGGTGTTTTCGAGTCCAAAGCCTGCAGAGTTGGGGCGGCGTCCAATGGACATCAGCACCATTTCGTAGTTCTCTTCCGAGGTATTGCCTTTGTCGTCTTCGAAAGTGACTTTCACGCTTTCGCCGACGTCTTCGACTTTGGCCACTTTGGTCTTCATTTTGAATTCTTTGAAGCGGCTCTTGAGCATTTTCTGCAAGGGTTGCACCAAATCACGGTCGGCGCTGGGCAGGAGATTGGCGGTCATTTCCACCACGGAAACTTCGGCCCCGATGGATTGATAAACCGAGCCCATTTCCAGTCCGATGTATCCGCCGCCGATGACCAGCAGGGATTTGGGATTGAAGGGGAGTTCCAATGCGCCGGTGGAGTCGACCACCCGGGGGGAGTCAATTGAGAGTCCTGGCACTTCGGTAGGACGTGAACCGGTGGCGATAATGGCTTTTTCGAACTTAAGTTCCTGGGTTTCCCCGTCGGCTTTCACAATGTTCAGGGTATTGCTGTCCACGAAGGTCGCGGTTCCCTGAATGAAGGTAACGTTCCGTTGTTTGGACAGCATACCGAGTCCGCCGGTCAGTTTGTTGACGACGCCTTCTTTAAAGCTGCGGAGTTTATCAATATCGATATCCACAGAGCCGATATTCACGCCCCATTCGTGTGCTTCTTTCATTTCGTTGACCAATTTGGCCACGTGCAGAAGCGCTTTGGAAGGAATACAGCCTTTAAACAGACAAACCCCGCCGGGATTGAGTTCTTTGTCGATTACAGTTACTTTCAGACCGAGATCTGCGGCATAAAAAGCTGCGGGATAGCCGCCCGGGCCACCACCGATTACTACCAGTTCACAAGGTTCATTGCTCATATTTGTCTTATCCTTCGAGGGAGATGAGGAGGGGTTGTTCAATTGCATCCACGATCCAGCGCATGAAACGGGTACCGTCGGCACCGTCAATCAGTCTGTGGTCGTAAGAGAGGGAAAGAGGCATCATTAGGCGGGGAACAAATTCCCCGTTCTGCCACACAGGTTTCATGCTGGCGCGTCCGACACCCAAAATAGCAACTTCGGGTCCATTGACGATGGGCGTGAAATGTTTGCCGCTGAGTCCACCCAGGTTGGAGAGGGTGATACAGCCGCCCTGCAACATGGCGGGATTGATTTTTCCATCGCGCATGCTGCCGGCCATATCTCCGAGCTCTTTGCTGATCTCGATCATATTTAAGCGGTCGGTATTGCGGATGACCGGAACAACCAATCCTTTGGGCGTATCGACGGCACAGCCAACGTTGACGTATTTTTTATAAATAACTTCTTCGTTTTCGGTATCGATGGAGGCGTTAAAGTTGGGGAATGCTTTGAGGGCGGATGCCATGATTTTGATCAGCATTGCGGTCATGGTCAGTTTGGTGCCTGCTTTTTCCGCTTTGGGCTGGAAGCTCTTGCGAAGCATTTCCAGGTCCGTCACATCCGCTTCATCAAACTGGGTCACATGCGGAATGGTGCTCCAGCAGTTGTCCATGTGTTCCACCGTCATGCGGCGGATGGCATTCATTTTCTCTTTTTCGATTTCTCCGAATTTGGAGAAGTCGGGCAGAGGCACTTTTTTGGCTGCAGCGGCAACACCGGCAACCGGAGCGGCGCTCCGTTGTTGATGCAACTGTTTGGACCAAATTTTGACATCCTGCATTTGGATGCGTCCGCGGGGACCGTATCCGGGAACCTGGTTAATATCCACCCCGATTTCGCGTGCGAATTTACGTACAGAAGGGGAGGCGGGAACCGGAGAGTTGTCCGGACGTTCCGCGGCGGCCTGAATGGGCGCAGAGGGAGTGGCCGGAGCGGCTGCGGATTTGGGGGCGTCCACATGTTTGGTTTGGGTATGATCGGTTTTCTTCTTGGCTTTCTTGGCTTTTTTCGGCGCAGCGCCTTTTCCGGTCATGGATCCCACAACATCGCCTACTTTGATTTCCGCCCCTTCTTCAACCGTGAGGCTGTTGAGGGTGCCGGAGGCTGTAGCAGGCACTTCCACCGTGGCTTTTCCGGTTTCCAGTTCGAAAAGGGTTTGGCCTTCGCTGATTTCGTCGCCAGCCGCAACCGAAATGGTTACCACGGTTCCGCCTTCAACGCCTTCGCCTAAAGCAGGGACTTCGATAGAAATTTCGGAGGCTTCGCCTTCGGATTCTTCGATCTCCTCTGCTTCGACTTCTTCTTCGTCGGGTTCAGGTTCGGATGCGGGTTCAGGGTCAGACTTTTCTGACGCATCTGGCTGCGGGGCTTCGGAGCCTCCTGCCAAGGTGCCAAAAACATCTCCCACGGAAAGTTCGTCCCCTTCGCTTACGCTCAGGGATTCGATGACACCATCTGTGGAGGCCGGAACTTCCACAGTTGCTTTACCGGTTTCGAGTTCAAATAAGGTCTGGCCCTCGGACACCTGATCGCCAACAGCGACCTCGATGGTGAGAACTTTTCCGCCTTCAACGCCTTCGCCCAATGCGGGCACTTTCATCTCTGTAGCCATAAATTCTGTCTCCTTCGATTATGCCTGCAAGGGGTTGAGCTTTTCGGAGTCGATTCCGAGATCCTTGATCGCTTTGGTCAGCACATCTTTTTTCAGTTCACCTTTTTTCACCAGCAGGGTGAGGGTGGCGAGGACCACGTATTTGTAATCCACTTCAAAGAAATCGCGTAAGGCTTCGCGGCTTTCGCTGCGGCCGAATCCGTTGGTACCGAGGGTTTGCATTTCGCCGGGGATCCAGCGGGCCAGGGTGTCGGGCAGGGTTTTCATGTAATCACTGCTGGTGACAAACAGATCCGGTTCACCGGCGAAAAGTTCCTGTACATAAGGGACTTTGGCTTCCGCGTCGGGATGCAGAAGGTTCCATCGGTCACATTCCCAGGCGTCGTCGGTCAGGGTTTTGTAACTGGTGACGGAGAATACATTGGTTTCCACCTTGTATTGTTCCCGCAGAATTTCCGCGCCTTTCACCACTTCATTCAGGATGGTGCCGGAACCGAGCAGATTGGCTTGCGCCTTCTTTTTGCCGGAAGGTCCACTGAATTTGTAACAGCCTTTGATAATGCCTTCTTTGACCTTGTCGCCTTTTGGCATGGGGGGCATCACGTAGTTTTCATTCATGGCGGTGATGTAGTAGAAGACGTCTTTGCCTTCACTGTACATTTCGCGAATTCCCTCTTCGATGATGGCCGCCATTTCGAAGGCGTAAGCCGGGTCATATGCTTTACAGTTGGGGACGGTGGATGCGAGGACATGACTATGTCCATCTTCATGTTGGAGACCTTCCCCGTTCAGGGTGGTGCGACCGGCGGTTCCGCCGATGAGGAATCCTTTGGTACGGCTGTCGGCCGCGGCCCAAATGAGATCGCCAATACGTTGGAATCCGAACATGGAGTAGAAAATATAGAAGGGGATGCTGTTTACACCGTAAACCGAATAAGCGGTTCCGGCGGCAACCCAACTGGCACCCGCACCGGCTTCGTTGATCCCTTCCTGAAGCAACTGACCGTCTTTGGCTTCTTTATAGTACATCAATTGTTCGCGGTCCACCGGGGTGTAAAGCTGTCCGGTGGGGGCGTAAATACCGCATTGACTGAACAGGGATTCCATACCGAAGGTACGGGATTCGTCGGGGATGATCGGAACGATCAATTCACCGACACCCTTGTCTTTCAGGAGTTTGCTGACGATACGGCCGACCACCATGGTGGTGGAGGCTTCACGGTCACCGGTTCCTTCGTAAAACTCGTCATAAATTTTCGCGGGCGGCAAATCGATCGATTTGGTGATGGAAACCCGGCTGGGAACGTGTCCACCCAGGGCGGCGCGGCGTTCCCGGATGTATTCCATTTCGACGCTGTCTTCCGCAGGCTTGTAGAAGGGAGCGCTTTTGACTTCATCATCACTGATGGGAATGCCGAAGCGGGTCCGGAAGTTGAGCAATTCGTCTTCGTTGAGTTTTTTCTGGTTATGGGCAATGTTTTTGCCTTCGCCAGCTTCACCCAGACCGTAACCTTTGACGGTTTTGGCGATCACAATGGAAGGACGGCCATCTGATTCGGACGCCATTTTGTAGGCATTGTAAACTTTCGCGGGATCGTGCCCCCCCCGTTTGAGTTTCTTTAACTCCTGGTCAGCCATGTTGGACACCAGTTTCTGAAGTTCTTCTCCTTTAAAGAAGTTCTCACGAACGTAGGCCCCGTCGGAAACAGACAGTTTTTGGAATTGGCCGTCGACCATTTCTTCAAAGCGGCGAACGAGAGCGCCGTTCTGATCTTTTTCCAGCAGCGGATCCCATTCGGATCCCCACAGGCATTTGACCACATTAAAGTTGGCGGAGCGGAAGCGGGCTTCCATTTCGCGAACAATGGAACCGTTGCCGCGGACGGGTCCGTCCAAACGTTGCAGGTTACAGTTTAAAACAAAAACCAGGTTATCGAGTTTTTCGCGTCCGGCGATACTGATACAGCCGGTGGTTTCCGGTTCGTCGGATTCACCATCGCCAATGAAGCACCAGACTTTCTGGTTGGTTTTGGGGATCAATCCGCGGTTTTCCAGGTATTTCATGTAACGGGCCTGATAGATGGCCATCAGGGGTCCGAGTCCCATGGATACGGTGGGGAATTTCCAAAAGTCTTTCATCAACCAGGGATGCGGATAGGAACTGAGTCCTCCACCCGGGGCGAGTTCACGGCGGAAATTGTTTAGTTTGGCTTCGGAGAGGCGGCCCTCCACGAATGCGCGGGCGTAGATGCCGGGAGAAGCGTGGCCCTGGAAGAAAACCAGATCGCCGGGATGCTGTTCCGAGGCGCCGTGCCAGAAGTGGTTGAATCCGACTTCATAAAGGGTGGCGGCGGAAGCGTAAGTGGAAATGTGACCGCCGATGCCGTCCAACTGTTTGTTGGCGCGGGTGACCATGGCCATGGCATTCCAGCGAACGATACTCTTGATCCGGCGCTCAATTTCGCGGCTGCCGGGGTAGGGCACCTGCTTGTTGGGTGCAATGGTATTAATGTAAGGGGTGTTCAAGGGATGCTCGAAGCTGAGTCCAGCTTTTTGAGCTTCGGCTTGAAGAGCCAGCAAAATATTTTTGGCTTGGTCGGGACCGGAGAGGGCCAGCACATCCCGTAGGGACTGCTGCCATTCCTGAAGTTCAATCTGATCGTGCGCGTCGCTCATACATCCTCGTGTACAGGTTGAAATTGGCAAAAACCTAAACCTTAATGAATAGGTAAATGTAGGTCACTTTAGTCAAAGTAACCATTAATTACCTATACCCGTGATCCACCCTTATGAAAGTAAAAAAAGGCAGGATTCGTGCAAAGTCATCTTTTTCGTATTTGTGAAGGGTCTCTGAAGCCTCTGTTTTTGATTTTATCTCTCTTTTGGGTTTTATTTTTTGCATTTTTGAATTGCAAAACCGCTCCTTTCCTTCTCAACCATCTGCTGTGAACTTTTTTAATTAATTGTATTTTTTCAGGTTAACAACCCCTGCTTTCAGGTGTAATTTTTAATTATGATATCAAGAAACCTATCCACTGCTCATAAGCGCGGCTCCGCCTTGTTGCTGACCCTTTTAATCGTATCCCTGCTTTTGGTGATCGTGTTAAGTTTTGTAACCTTTGTGCGATTACAACTGAGAGAAGTGACCAACGGTCAAAATTTGCTGGTCGCCCGTCAGAACGCCCGGTTGGGGCTGGAATTGGCGGTATCGGAGCTTCAGAAGCATGCCGGTGCGGATCAGCGGGTCACCGTGCCGGCCACCACGGTTTATCCTGAAAAGGATTTTGATGAATTGTATGACGGGGATGCGGATGAGGGGAGCAGCGAAATGTTTTCGCTGTATCGCGGGAATGCGGCGGTGAGCAGTCAGCGCAGTTATTTAAGTAAAGTCGCGACCTACACAACTCCCAATGAAAGAGAGAACTGGGATGGAGATCTTGCAAGCTGGTGGAATAATAACGGACGGAATCCGCATTGGACCGGGATTTATAACAGCAGTCTGCGGGTGGACCGGGCCACGGATCCTGCCAATCCTGCTGACTTAACGGCGCAATTTTATGAACAGGATCCCGCAACCATTTACGGAGAACCCAAACGTTCCCAGCTGCCCGTATGGTTGATCAGTGGAAATGAGCAACTGAATTTCAATCCATTGACTGACACCACGTATCCCGGAGATTACAAGACACCTGAAATCGATCTCGGTGATCCTGATGCTGACGACAGTGAAGTGGTTTGGATGGTGAAGTATGGGAGTGCAACCAACGCCGTAGAAAGTGTCGACGGCTTAGACGGCCGGGTAAAGGCGCCACGGGTAGAAGTTGATCATGGGCACTATGCTTATTGGGTGAGTGATGAATCGACCAAGGCAAATTTTTCCGTGCGGGAGCCGGATGAGTATGTAACCGCCGCCCAGGATTCTGTAGAATACCGGAACCGCCTACAGGTGCCCCAGCGGGTGGGTTGGGAGCGGATGACCGGTTTTGATTCGGTGTTTGATGCAAATTCCGGGATGGATGTAAATAATGCAAACTTTGCCAAAGTGATGAGCCAGTCCCAGATTGGGCTGGTGAGTTCGGACTTTGTTGAGCCGGTAAAAGCCAACTTCCATCACGTGACCTCCACCTCCAAAAGTCTCTTGACGGACACCGCGCTGGGAGGATTAAAAAAGGATTTGACCCGATATCTGGAAGACGATCTCGGATTGGATGATGATGATCCCATTGCGGATCCGGCACGGTATGATGCGGATGATCCCCGTTTTGCAACCTATGGGGGGACGAATTCAGGTTTTCCCCATGATTCGGATGAGGCCTTGGACGGGGTTCCGACTTGGGGGCAGATACGAAGCTGGTATCAAAACGAAGCGACGGGATCTGGTGCGGGAAGTATTGATCCCGATGTGGAAAGTGGTGCGACCCCGGTGCTGACGGCCTTTCATTTGCAGAACGGGTTGTCCTATGATGGCACCACCAAAATGTTGCGTATGCATTGGGCTCCAATGGTGGTGTTGTGGAATCCTTACGATGTGTCACTCAATTCTGCTACCTATAATTTGGAATTCGGGATCATGCCCACCATGAGTAACTTATTGATTTGCCGCCCAGAAATGGCCAGCAGCAGTAAGCTTTCTGATCGTGCCGCATTGGATCCGGATGCGGACTGGCAGAGTTGGACGGTGACTTCGGGTAATTTCCTTGATCCCAATGGCAAGCCTTTGTTGGAAGCAAGTTCCGACAGCAGCGATGGTACAGTAACGGTATCTAATGTAAATTCCCCGGGAACGTATGAGATTTTCAGAGTGTATTTTCACCCCACCGGCACCCTGCAGCCACCCGATGGGGATCCCTCAAACCGTTATATGGTGAAATTGAACGGAGACCCCGATGCCTTCAACACCGCGGCCGGTCCTTATGTGCATGGAGACTGGAATGCCGATGTGACCAGTGATGCTTTTGGCAGAATTTTTTATGCCACATCTCCCGGACAAACTTCTAAGATGTACCATAACCGGGTTTCATCCAGTGGTCCGCTGTATGGAAAAAAAGTGGTTACCGACGTAAACCCCTTTGATTCCCAATGGGGGCCTGCGGTGAATACGCTTCCGGTCGAACGTCCGTTTCCTCTCCGGCTCACCACGGATTTTGCTCCCGGGGAAGTGAAAGTGTTTACCTTGGCGGCATCCATGGAGTGGACGCTCACAAATACAATTACTCTCCAGAATGGTTACGACTATGACTTCCCCGCATTTTGCTGGACCAATTTTCTGGAATTACCGGGGGGACCCTCCTCTGCCGAATCCGCCGGTCTTCGTT